>JARLHU010000131.1 GCA_031292095.1 Desulfosporosinus sp. | reverse complement strand
TGAAGCGGGAAAATTCAATCCATCATTACAGTTATGTACCGCTATATGCAAAGCGTTAAGTAAAACATTAGACGAAATTTTTTGGGAGGGGTAATCATGAAAGATGAAAGAATTGAACAGGCTAAGCTGAAAATAAGAAGTGAAATGGCAATTATTATTTTATATGGCGTAGCTGGATCATTTTTAGTAAAAACTTTGGCGTTTAAAATGAGTTTGCAGGAAAGTATGATAGAGTATTTAATTTTGATATTTTTCCCGCTTTATCAGTTTCTAAGAATGCATATGCTGAAGGTAAGTATTTACAGTGAGCGTGGAAAAAAGTCATCGATCAAGAATCTATTTGTAGCGATTGGAATCCTAGTGGTTGCATCAATAGTTCTAATTTTTAATTCGATCAAGACATCAGCACTGTATGACTGGCATAGTCCAGTAATTTTCCTATTTATATTTGTAGTCTTATTTTTAACCATCTTTTTTCTTACCAATAAGTTCAATTATTACCGAGGTCATAAGTACGAAAAAGAATTTGATGACGATAAATAAAGCAGGATCATAAAAACTCAGTGGAATTATGGGTTGATCCGCTGGGGACTGTGGAAGGAGAAATTGCCCGCGTGTTGAATATATTTAATGAAGACTAAATCCCTGAAGTTGGCTTTGAGCGAAGGGGAAGACACAGCGTTCCGAGTGAAAAAACGAAGGAGTTGTTTGGGATTGTTTACTTTACTTGCAACCTTAAAAGTAAAACCTGGCAAAGAGGTCGATGTGACCGAAATTTGTACTCAATTAGCCAAGGAGGTTCTTTCTAAGGAAAAGGATTGTTTGATGTACATACCCCATGTGGTAAAGAATGACCCAACTGAAATAGTATTCTTTGAAAAATACAAGGATAAAGAGGCCTTTAAAGCCCATGGGGATTCAGTCTATTTTCAGGAAGCAGCCCAAAAGTTTGAAGACCTACTGGAGGGTAAGATCCAGGTTAAATTTCTTGAAGAAGTTTAATAGGCTGTCAACGATCTATCATGATTATTCGATAAATGAGGAGTTGTTTCACTGACAGTCCTAGAGTCGAAAGATTGAGAAATCGATGAAGAGCAGAGGTATATTTCTTATTGACCAATTAACAAGTGGCGGTAATGTATCAGACATAAAGTAATAGGAGGATTTCGTGTGTTGATGCGAAATCCTCCTATTACTTTGAATATCAATACAATGCTTCAATTGACGGATGTTATCATTAAATCTCGCATTTTGCTAACGCCACATTTTTCTAGATGCCGGTATAGAGTTGTCCGTGCAACCCCTAATTCACGTGCTGCTGCGGATAGATTACCGCCTGACTCCTGTAAGATGTTGAGAAGGGTCTCTTTTTGGTGAAAACTACTAGATTGTTTCAAATTTATTGTGGGATTGTTACTACTACTCCATTGAGAGTTATCCATAAACTTCATTTGGATACTTTGAGGAAGGTCGTCTACCCTGATAGTACTATTCATGCAGAATAATACCGCGTGTTCTAGGCAATTTTGTAATTCTCTAACATTTCCTGGCCATGGATATACATTAAATAGAAAGTTACTAACTTGTTGGTCAAGTTTAAACAGTTGCTTATCGTATTTATGGGCGAATTGATCCAAAAAGTGATCAACTAACAACGGGATATCGTCCCGGCGTTCTCTTAGGGGGGAATCTCAATACACACAACTTGTAGTCTATAATAAAAATCAGCGCGAAATAATCCATCATTTACGAGTCGTTCAAGATTGTGGTGGGTGGCGGCAATGATTTTAACGTCTACTGGGATGGGTATTGTCCCCCCCAGTCGCACAACCTCACGTTCTTGGAGAACCCGTAAAAGATGAACTTGAAAATCCAAAGGCATCTCCCCAATCTCATCAAGCAGTAAGGTTCCCTGATTGGCCTCCTCAAATTTCCCCTTTTTTCCACCTTTAACTGCGCCTGTAAAAGTGCCAGGGTCGTATCCGAAGAGTTCGCTTGCCAGCAATTCCTTAGGGATCGCTCCACAATTTATCGCAACGAAGGGACCTTTTCGTCGGTCACTGATTTGATGGATAGCTTTGGCAAAAAGTTCTTTGCCTGACCCGCTTTCTCCACTCAGTAAGACTGGAACGTTTGCTTGGGAGACTTTATTGCATTTGGTCATAGCGCAAAGAATTTTGCTGGATCTTCCAACAATTTTGTGCCAAGGATCATTCTGAAGGGGGCATTTAGTGGTTGTTTCTTGGCTAGAAGATCTAAGAATAAGAACGTAGCCGATGGTTTTGTTTTCATGAAAGATTTCTTGAATTATTACAGGGACTCCAAGTTGTTCAATAAATACTTCGTAGTCAGCCGCTTGTTCCGAGTCAGGATGAAGTAGTAAATGCGAAAAGAGTCCCTGTGTCCATAGTGTTCCCAAATCCTTACCAGTTGCTTGTTTAACAAATTGACGTACAGAAGGGTTAGCCTCTACCGGATTGAAGGCCGCATCTAGTACAATGACACCATCTTGCGGATAGCGAAGAACAACCGATGAATACCTGGTCATCAGTATAAACTTAGTTATTCCTGCCAGTTCATTTAGCTTATTTTCAATTAAGCTTGAAGCCATCATTGTCATTCCTAGGGTGTGGGCCTGAGCTTCTTTCCAGAATCCCGTTACATCTATAACGCCGAGAAGTTCTTTTGTGATAGGATCGCGGATTGGAGATGACGAGCAGACCCAGTCATGCACCCCTTCGCAAAAATGCTCTGCAGCAAAAATTTGCAGAGGATAACCTGTTTTTAAGCTTGTACCGATGGCATTCGTACCAATAACCTCTTCACTCCAGTTAGAACCTAACACAAAATTCATTTTTTCAGCTTGCTGTTTAATACGGCGGTCGCCGCCAAGGAAAATTATTCTTCCCTGCGAATCACATAATGTTAAAAGATACTTAGTATCCAGGGTGTAATTTAATAATTCTTCTAAAGTAGCTATCGAATAACGATACAAATCAGAGCACTCAATGATTTCTTTTATAGTTTTGTTATTAAGCAGATCTTCGGATTTTTTGTTTCTAGGGTCAAGGCCGGATTGGAGACAGCGTAGCCAAGAATCATAAACAATGGGTCGGATTGGGAAGCAATCTTGAGATTTGTAAAGAAAGTTGTTTCGTGTCTCTTCCAGTAATCTCCGCTGTTTAATCAGTCCTTCTGAGCTAAATACGGCTAGATGAGAACTCATACAAACACCACTTTCCAATAGAGTTTAATATTTATCAGCAAATTCAGTATATTCAGTATATTCAGTATATTTGTTATACTATGCTTGTCTAGAGCTATTAGCAAGTTCTTTCTAGGACTGCATAATGCTCCTATAGCAAATAAGTCATCTAAAACAAAGAGAAGACCTCCTATCAGGAGGCCTTGAGATCTTACTTTATAACGGGCGAATTCATAAACAATTCTTTTAGGCGTCGGCTTTTAGCAAGACTTTAATAGCGTTGTCACGGCGCTGTTCAAAGATATCATACCCTTCCGCAACCTGTGATAGTGGAATAGTATGAGTTATAAGTGGTTTCATATTGATTTTACCTTCTTTAATCATATCAATTAGCCTAGGGATATGATTGGCCTTAACCAGCCCCATTTTGATCGTAATATTTTTTATCCACAGTTTATTCATCTCTAAGATCTGTGGTTTTTCAAATACCCCAATTATAGAGACAGTCCCCCCAGGTCGAACGCCGTCAATCGCTGCTTTAAAGGTTGCCTCAAAACCATTGGCCTCAATTGTTACATCAGCGCCACGTCCTTTGGTGAAATCTTTTAAAGCCTGCGTAACATCAACTTTTTGGGGATTCAACCCGTAATCAGCCCACCCTTGTGCAATAGCAAAGTCAAGCCTAGATTGATCAATGTCTACAGCAACAATTCTAGAAGGTCCCCAACGGCGAGCGCAGGCCATAGCACACATACCGACAGGACCAGATCCGAACACTGCCACAGTATCTCCTGGCTCAATATTCCCGTTTTCTGCACCAAAATAGCCTGTGGAGAGGATATCCCCGACGAACAAGACATCTTCGTCAGTTAAACCGTCTGGAATTAGGTACAGTCCATTATCGGCATAAGGAACTCTTACATAATCAGCTTGACAGCCATCAATCATATAGCCAAATATCCAGCTACCATCTACACAATGAGAATATATTCCACGTTTGCAATAGTAACACGCCATACATTGAGTGACGCAGGATACGGCGACCTTATCTCCCTTTTTAAACTTCTTAACACCTGTTCCGGTTTCGATAACTTCACCGCAAAATTCATGTCCGATAATTCTTCCCGCTTCGATTTCGGGCATTCCGCCGTTCCTGATGTGTTTATCGGTTCCACAAATTGTTGAGGTGGTTACTCTGACTATGGCGTCTGTAGGTAAGAGAATCTTCGGGTCAGGGACTTGATCAAGACTCATATTTTTTGGGCCGTGATAGACAAATGCTTTCATATAAATTCCTCCTATATTCTTTCATTTTAACTATTATTACTTTCAGAAGCATATGACTCAAGGCATTAAAACGTTGTCAAAGTTCCTGTATGGGACGTAGGGGCTCCAGTCACTCCTTTCTCAATAATTTAATACGCTGAATATTCTGTTATTAAATGCAAGTATCATGCCAATGAGATGATAGCCTTAAAATATCTAAATCACGTTATGGAGTAAGTAATTGTGCAATAAGATAGGAATATCGTGCGACAATTTCGCTACAAGTGTAGCGCTACAACTGTAACTTCACTTAAGGTCTCCGCCGATCTATGTGCATGTCAACGAATTATTTCTTTACCACGAAGATTAGTTGCTTATACTAAAATAATGAGCAAAAAGTCAGGAAAACTGAAGGAATTATGGGCATTTACAAGCGCTATTTCAACAAGTAAAAATTTCTATTTATTATGGCAATTAGCTGTGTGTTTTTTTAAGCAATCTGCGATCTACTGCAGCCTACTATATATGGCACGTAAATACGCATCCCCGTATCCTAATTAACCTTTCCGGCTCAATACTTCCAAGAACTAAAAAGAAAAGGAATGTCCGACTCGATAGGTGAGTATTATTATACCCTATTATCTTGAATAGGGTGGTGATTTTGACGTGATTAAAAAAGCTTCTAGGTTAGTCCTAATAGGCATACTTCTATTGAGTTTAGGGCTAGGGCTACATTTTTTCTTAAGAAACCTCATAGAAGGACGCCCTCCCGGAAAAATAATAGATAACTATAAAAGTGTTCCTGTTTATTATAACGGACCAGATTGTACAAAAGACAAAGAGGAAAGCTTTAGTCTTGATGGATACTATTGCGGTCTTAACAGTGTGTAG
>JARLHU010000130.1 GCA_031292095.1 Desulfosporosinus sp. | reverse complement strand
GCCAGCCTCTTTGCACTTTAGAAACCACGCCATATTCCTTGCAAGCACGCGCATGATCTGCAATCCTTCCAAGTCTTTTTTCACATCTTCCGGCACGGCACCGTGAACCATGTTCCAATAGCGAGAAGCAATAATCGGCATCTCCGATATGGTGAAATACTTGTTGAGTTGGTCAAATGTGGCGGTTGTCCCTGCTCTTCTGGCGGAAACAACGGCTGCGGCTGGTTTTAAGTAAAAAGACTGTCTGCCTGATTGCAAGTCTGTATAAAATGCACGATCCATGAAAGAAGTAATCGCACCACCTGCGGCCGCATAATGCACAGGAGAACCAAAAATAAATCCATCGGCATCTTTGGCGAGATCAAGGAAATCATTGACACCGTCTGGAAAAGAGCAGCGCCCGCTTTTGGCGCAAGTTTTGCAGGCAATACAACCGGCTAGCGGTTTTGTTCCAATCTGGAATATCTGGGTTTCAATTCCTTCGATATTTAGCGTCTTTGCCACTTCTTCAAGCGCAGTATAAGTACAGCCATTGGCGTGAGGACTACCGTTTACTAATAAAACATTCATTGATACTTTCCTCCGTTCGGTTTTTGTCAAATTAGAGCCTGTCGAACACTTTTAAAATAACTAGAATTTTCCCTGTTAGTTGCCCGTTCTTTTTGCGTATTCTGAACCTGACGGATAGCGACCTCCCGAAATCTCGATCTTCGAGAGCGCGTCGTTCAAATCACGTAGCTCCTCGGGGGTCAGTACAATGTCCGCTGCGCCCAGGTTTTCTTTCAGACGCCCCAGCTTCCGCGTCCCTGGAATGGGAACGATCCACGGTTTTTGGGCCAGCACCCATGCCAATGCAATCTGAGCCGACGTTGCGTTTTTGCCTGCCGCGACCTCCTTGATCAGATTGACCAAAACCTGGTTTGCACCAAGATTCTCTGGGGTGAAGCGGGGAACGATACTGCGGAAGTCAGAACTGTCGAAGGTCGAATTCTTGTCAAATCTTCCGGTCAGAAATCCCTTGCCCAGCGGGCTGAATGGAACGAAGCCGATTCCTAGTTCCTCAAGCGTAGGCAGCAATTCTTCTTTAGGACTCCTCCACATCATCGAGTATTCGCTTTGAATTGCGGTGAGCGGTTGAACTGCGTGTGCGCGACGGATCGTCTGTACCCCTGCTTCAGAAAGCCCCCAATACTTGACCTTGCCTTCCTTAATCAGGTCTTGTACTGCCCCGGCCACTTCCTCAATCGGCACATTTGGGTCAGCACGATGTTGATATAGCAGTTCAATGGTATCAACTTTTAGTCGTTTGAGCGAGCCTTCGACTGATTGCCTTATGTGCTCCAGCTGGCTGTCAAGCACTTGCTTACCATTTACCTTTTTAATGCCGAATTTGGTAGCGATGACCACCTTTCCCTTGAATGGGGCGAGGGCTTCACCTACCAACTCCTCATTCATCCCATAGACTTCGGCGGTGTCGAAAAATGTAACACCGAGTTCGTATGCTGCATGGATCAACGAAATCATCTCTTTTTTGTCTGAGGCCGGACCATACCCATGACTCATTCCCATACATCCTAACCCAATGGTAGAAACCTTAAGACCACTATTTCCTAAAATACGTTTTTTCAACTTAGGGCCCCCTTTAGTTTCTCCAAATTTTCCATCCAGTTTTCAAACAAAGCGGCGGCCTGCCTCATAAACTTTTTACTCTGGGATTACTTCGTTCAAGCATCGAAGCGCATTCAATGTCCTCGGATATCCCACATAGGGCAGCAATTGTGTGACCACGCTAAGCAGCGTTACTTTATCGTTGCCCACATTTACGTTGCCCTGAATGTGTCCTTTTAGCTGCGGTTCGCACCCGCCCAAAGACAGAATCGTGGAAAAGGTCAGCAGTTCCCGTGTCTTGATGTCCAGCCCTGTGCGGGTGTAGTAATCGCCGAAGCAATTGGCGGACAAATATTTCTGGATATGGATCTGGTTTTCCGGTGATTCTTTGTACATATTGTCGATCATCTCACCGAACATCTCTTTTTGTAGCGCAAGGCCCTTCTCATACCGCGTTTCCGGTGAGGTAGTGGACTGCCCTTCCAGCGGCAACTTGACGCCCCGACTCTCCAGAATCTCGTTGGTAGCATGGATAAAGTCAAATGCTTTGGCGATGCCAACATACGGCACGGACTGATAGGCGATCTCCTTCACTTCAACCGGGGTCACGCCAACGTTCAGCGCGCCGCCCAGCATGACCTTATATTCGCGATTACACATAAACAGACCGCCCATAGTCTTTCTGGAATATTTAACCATTTAATCGAACTCTTCCGGCTCGATTACATAGTCGAACATCTTCAGATCAGCCACGCTACAGTCCTCCCGGAGCTTAGTCGGTGCCAGCAATGAAATCCATCGGTTCCTTGGACTTGCAGACAATATTAAAAATTTCTTACTCAAAAACTAATCCTCTGATCTTTTTAGCTCTTTTTCTTTTTTAACCACCGACTGTTCATAACTTTCGATTTTATAATTCAGGCGTTCTAGCGTTTTCTGCATATCTTCCATTCTTGTTAGGAGTTGCTTACGCTGCTCGATAAATAGTTCTTTTCTGGCATCAATGGTCGTATCGCCCTGTTGAAACAGCCCAACGTACTCAATCAACACTTCAATCGGAAGACCTGCACTTCTCATACATTTGATAAATTCGACCCACTTACAGTCTTCTTCCGTATAATCCCTGATTCCACTTTTATTGCGGTTCACACTAGGAATCAGTCCGATGCGTTCATAATAGCGGAGTGTATCCTGTGAAAGACCAAATTTACCACTTACTTCTGCAATCATCATTGTGGTTCACCTCCTGATATCAGATATCATAACACCTGGAGTTAACACCAAGTCAAGCGCTTTTATAAAGAAGTGCAATTTAATTTAACTACACTCTTTAACTTAAAACTTCACATTATCGAAACGACGCCTGAACTAAAAGTCCTTGTATCTAAAAGTCTCAGCATCATTTCTCTCCCTTCTCTAAAGAGACGCTTCCCCATCCCCAGGACAATAGGATAGACCAATATCCGAAATTCATCGATTAGGTCGTTCACCCATATGAAAAAGCAAAAGGGGCACAAGTTTAAACTTGTGCCCCCAATTTTCAAACCTCTATTGGGTCGGTCCATTTATTGAGTATATTGTGGATTGTTTCGAGTGTGATCATTATAGCCCGGTGCGACTTCCTTCGATCCAGCCTGCTGGGGATCTTTGCCATACTGAGCTGGCCCACCGTACTTCTCGTTGGGGTTTTCCTCATAGGAAGTACCTTGACCCTCATTCCATGGACCTCGACTATCCCCCTGTCCTGTCGACAAATTCATGTATTTCTTCGAGAAGTCAGAATCTCGGAAGTCTTTGTTAACTCCGGTTCCTATTAAGGTATTAAGCGCTTGCATAAAAGAGAAGTTATGAGCTTCCTCGCGACTTAAAAGAAAACGTATCATATCTTTGACCCCAGCATCGTCCGTTTGTTGCAGCAGACGCTCATAAATAAGCTTTGCTCGCAATTCTGCTCCTGCATTTGCTGAAAGATCGGTATATAGATCACCAGTAGAGTTGACATAGTTAGATGACCAAGGAACCCCGGCAGAGTTCACAAGGAGAGGACCACCCCCTAGCAAGGCCATATGATTTGCTGGAAAATCTTTTGGAATATTATCAACTGGTCCAACCAACATTGCTAGGGCCTCTCCAACCATTTCCAAATGGCTTAACTCTTCGGCGGCAATATCTTGCAACAAATCTCGTATTTTAGGATCATTGCACCCTACACTTTGAGAGAAATATTGCATTGCTGCTTTAAGCTCACCATTACCACCTCCAAATTGTTCTAGCAACAGAACAGCAAATCGAGGATCGGGTTTATCAACATGTACTGTATATTCCATATCTTTAACATGTTTAAACATTTTAGGAAAACCTCCTTTTTCATTTTTCATTTATATTATCTGATTAACCCAAAAATTTTATCCAAGGTTGTTCATAAATTTATCAGATCACTCTACTTCTTGGAAAAGTGGAATGATCATCGGGCGTCTCTTGGTCTTATCATAAAGATGTTTGCTTACCGCATCCTTAATGCGATTTTGCAAAACGGAAGTTTCCTGGATACCGTTCTGGAGACTGCGGGCTATGGTTTGTCTAGTGATCGCTTTTACCTCATCGAGCATTAGGTTGGCCTCTCGTACATAGACAAAGCCACGGGTGATAACATCAGGACCGGCCAAGATAGCTCTAGTTAAGCTATTGATCGCTAAAATAATTATGAGAATTCCGTCTTGAGAGAGAAGTGTTCGGTCTTTCATAACGCTGCTTCCGATATCTCCAACGCCTAAACCATCGATAAAAATTTTCCCGGCAATGACGTTATCAGCAAACTTGGCCCCCTGACGTGTAAACTCTATAACATTGCCAATTTCGGCCACAAAAATATTTTCGCGAGGGATCCCTAGCTGCTCAGCTAGTTCAGCATGTTTCATGAGCATACGGTATTCTCCGTGGACCGGGATAAAGTATTTAGGTTTGACCATAGTGAGCATTAGCTTAAGCTCTTCTTGGCTGGCGTGGCCAGAAACGTGCATTCCTGAGATAGATTCATAGATGACTTTAGCCCCTAACTTGAAGAGCAGATCAATATTCCGAGAAACTGCTTTTTCATTGCCTGGGATAGGAGAAGCCGAAAGAATAACAGTATCCCCTGGATAAATAGAAAGCTGACGATGATTATGCATTGCCATACGAGTAAGCGCGGCCATCGGCTCACCTTGGCTACCGGTCGTGAGGATACATACCTCATTGCCTGGTAAACGCATGGCCTCGTCGACCTCAATGAGCGTGTCTTCCGGGATATCGAGATAACCGAGCTCAGCGGCTATACTGACAACATTGATCATGCTTCGGCCGACCGTAGCCACCTTGCGCTGGTATTTGAAGGCAGCGGAGATCGCTTGTTGGAGCCGATTGACATTGGACGCAAAACTAGCGAAAATAACCCGCCCTTCAGCCTCTTCAAACGCCTTGTCAATATTTTCTCCAACAATTCGCTCAGATTTAGTAAAACCTGGGCGTTCCACATTCGTACTGTCAGACATGAGGCAAAGAACTCCGTTGACGCCAAGTTCTGAAAACTTATGTAAATCCAGAACTCCCCCGCTGACCGGGGTATGATCCAGTTTGAAATCCCCAGTGTGAACGATGGTTCCTAGAGGGGTATGAAGAGCTAACCCGACAGAGCCGGGTATACTATGGCTTCCATTGATGAAATCTATGGTGAACGACCCCAGTGTTATGGTATCTCGGGACTGGATTACGTGGGTAGTTACTTGTCCCAATTTAGCTTCAGTGAGTTTATATTGAATTAAACCGATGGCAAGGCGGGTTCCGTAAATAGGAACATTCAAATGTCTCAATAAATAGGGTAATCCTCCGATATGATCTTCATGACCATGAGTGATCAGAATTCCCAGGATCAGGTCCTTGTTTTCAACGAGGTATGTATAATCTGGGATAACGAGATCGACCCCCAACATCTCATCATCAGGAAACGCTAGACCCGCATCAATTAACACGATTTGATCATTATAGCGGATGGCAGTTGTATTTTTACCAATCTCCCCTAGTCCACCGAGGGGAATAATTTGCAGTTTGCTTTCTTTGGTCAAGTGAATATTACCTCCTGTTTTAAAATTGACGATTTAGTTGATTCATACCGACCCCGAAAATAGCAGTCCTACATTTTGGGCAACACCCTTGCTCCAGACGATTCGCCACCACGGGTTCACGCTGAATCACAGCGTCTCCACATTGCGGACAAAAGGTCGTATCTCCTCCGCTGACATTCCCTAAGTACACATAAGGAAGCCACTCTTTGCCGATATTCCACAACCGCTCTAAAGTCTGTCGATCCGTTGGCGGTACCGCTAGGCGATAGGCTGGGTGATAACGACTCAAATGCCAGGCCAGTGGAACATCAAGTTGGTGTAGCCAGCGGGCCAATTCGGTGAGCTCTTGCGGGTCATCATTGGCCCCCGGAATAACAAGCGTTGTGATTTCCAAATGAACGCGCCCTGCTAATCGTTCAACATTGTCTAACACCCAAGACAGTTTCCCGCCGCAATAGGTCTGATAAAACTCTTCTGTGAACCCCTTAATATCAATATTTACAGCATCAAGCCATGGAATCAACTCCTCGAGGAAACGCACGGAAATCGTGCCATTACTGACTAGAACTACCTTCCCTCCTTGGGCACGAACCAGAGGAGCCGTATCCCGGATCATTTCAAACCACATACTCGGTTCTGAATAAGTAAAACACAACCCCAAGGAATTTTGAGCCTGCCCGGCAAGTTCAGCAGGAGTCACTTTTCTTCCGACGTGATGGTGCTGGGATATTTCATGATTTTGACAAAACGAACAGCTTAAATTGCAGCCAAATCCCCCCACAGAAAAAATCGAAGAACCAGGATAAAAATGGTAAAGGGGTTTCTTCTCAATCGGGTCCAAATTCCAGGCTGCCACTTCACCATAGGTCAGAGATACGACCTCTCCGCCGCGATTTTCTCGGGCATGACACCGTCCCGATTGTCCAGGCTTTAATTGACAATGCTGGGGGCATAACAAACAACTCGCACTATTAGCGACAATATTTATATCACTCATAATGCCGCTTGACCTCAAAGCGCCACAGCTCCACTGCTTCCTCTGACGAAATTCCCGCCTTTTGTTTGGCAATACTAATTTGGTCCGAAACCGTATCGACTCCTTCCAAGTGGGGAAGCAAAAGCCCGGTTTTCCGCCCTTGGCGGACTACGACTCCGTACCGCCAAGGATCCAAATCATCCGGTCCCTCGATTTTCTCGAGTTCACCAAGCACATCAACGGTAAAACTTAGGGTAGCCATTTCGTCAGCTTGAACCGGTCTAAAACGCGGGTCTTGCGTTCCGGCAGCCAGCGCATTATGTTGAATTTCCAAAGCCAAATTCTCCTGCCAAGGCTCAGTCGTGCCGATACATCCACGCAGTTGCCCGTTCTGCTTTAACGTCACAAAACATCCTCTCCGCTCGGCAAACTCCGGGGAATCGGGAAGACGAAGTAGACCAGGATCTTCCTTATTCAAAGACACGCTTAAGCAGCGCCTCGCCCAACGAGGCAAGGGAGACGAATGATACAGCTCAGCCACCATATACCCCACGCCAAACGGCCCTTCATAGGATAACACTTCTGGGGCTCCTTCTTTAGCAGCCAGTGCTAAACGCAGACTTCTGTACCCACACTCACCAGCCTTTTCGACGAGGTCAACTGGCAAACTAATGAGCTTTTTCGTATCCCGCTGCAGAGCATTTAAGATGGCTTGATCAAACTCCGGCCCAGCAGAATCAAACCCATACGGCCCATCTTCCTTCAAACGATGGGAGAGATCTCCACTGGCCACAAGCGCATAGCGTCCCGGCAACTTATCTAGGATTTGACCCATAAGCCGGCCATAGTCTTCTGGTCGCTCTAAGGGCATCCCGAAAAGTACAACGTTCCCACTCCAACCAGCCTTTTGTAAAAAATAAAGTGGTACTAGGGCACCGTGATCCAGAGACTTCTGTATTGAAATTACTCCCGGTAGATTTTTTTGAAATTGCGCGATCGCCGCTGCGTCACATGCAAAAGAAAAGCTCAGATGCGCAGCTCCAAATTGAGCGAAATTTCCTTGGACTACCTCCTCTGTCAAAAGTGTAATTCCGTCTTTGGTTAGCGGTGCATGAGGAGAAACCAGGACCACCGTCTCAACCTCCGCTCGAACCAGACGACTCGAAATTTCTCGGTAGGCATCTAAACTGGCCTGACACTTACGTTCTTCTCCCTGTCCGATCTCCGGGACAAGGATCGGTGGATGCGGAACAAATATTGTATAAACTAAGCCCATAAGCTAGCACTCCCTTTGGTATACTTAATCTTACTATTTTACCCTGTTCCTCAGTTAACATTCGAAAAATCACTCTTCCACCCTTTGTTCTTGCCCACATCGCAAATATCCTGCCTATACGTGTGCGTTCGACCTTTTATTTTATAGATACCGCATTAGTTGCCCTATCGTTAAATAGGCTTCTCATTTTGCAGCCTAATTATTGACAAACTGTTTAAGTATAAATAGACCGGTGACAAAATTCATTTATCACCGGCCTTTACCAAAACATTGCCTAAGATCCAGAATATTAACCTTCAATCGGTTTAAGCTTACAAAGAAAATGACGAAGCACTTTTGGTTCATAGGTGAATTCCAGGCCTTTAATTTGGTCACGACGTTCCCAAATCGCTGCGAGGGCATCAACCACCACATCCATATGGTTGTCAGTATAAACACGCCGGGGAATGGTCAAACGCATGAAATCTACACCAGCCTTCTTTTGAATCCCGGTCTCGGGATCTCGGCCCAGTAACAGGGAACCAACTTCCACCGGACGGACACCCGCCTCGAGATATAGTTCGTTACTAAGGGCTTGGGCTGGAAATTGCTCTGCGGGAATATGAGGAAGAAACTTTCCAGCATCCACAAAAACGGCGTGTCCGCCGACAGGCCATTGGATGGGGATGCCGCGCTTACGCAGCGCATCGCCTAGGTATTCAACTTGTCCAATTCTGCTTTCCAAATAATCAAAATCCATACCTTCATACAGGCCAACTGCTAAGCATTCCATATCCCGACCAGAGAGCCCACCGTAGGTTACAAAGCCTTCCATAGGTACGCAACTCGTGCTCGCTTTCTGATACATCTCTTCTTCCTCTCGGATGCCGATCAGTCCACCCATATTAACAATAGCGTCTTTCTTCGCGCTCATTGTAAAGTAGTCGCCCATATCATACATTTCTTTAACAATCTCTTGAATGCTCTTATTTTCATAGCCGAGCTCACGTTTCTTTATGAAATATGCGTTCTCAGCAAAACGCGCGGAGTCAATGTTGATTTTCAAAGCATATTTATCCGCGATCTTGCGAACCTCACGAAAGTTTTCCATAGCAAGTGGTTGTCCACCTGACGAATTACAGGTCACAGTTGCGATGATAAAGGCGATATTTTCTGCCCCTTTTTCGAGGATAAAATTCTCCAGTTTTTCTAAATCGAAGTTACCCTTAAAAGGGTGCTCTTTTTGGGTATCAAAGGCTTCTTCGATGACGAGGTTCACAGGGATCATGCCATTCATCTCAATATGAGCCATGGTCGTATCAAAATGCATATTTCCAAGGACAAATTGACCATTATGATGCTTCAAATGAGGAAAAAGGACTTGCTCTGCCCCACGGCCTTGGTGCGTCGGCAGAACATAATCATACCCGAAGATGTCCTGCACCGCATCTTTCACTTTGTAGAAGGATTTACTGCCAGCATAGGACTCATCTCCGAGCATCAATGCGGACCACTGTCTATCACTCATTGCGCCTGTACCGCTGTCCGTGAGGAGATCGATGTAAACGTCTTCTGATTTTAAAAGAAAGGGGTTATATCCTGCTTCTTGAAGTTTTATCAAACGCTCTTCACGCGAAATCATGCGTATGGATTCAACCATTTTAATGCGGTAAGGTTCTGCTTTTCTAACCATTGTCAACATCCTCTCAGATTTCCATATTATTTTGATTATAATTATATAGTTGCAATTTTCGTGCCGTACTCTTGATACCCACCGATAGGGTCTAAAACTGTATGTTTTTTTAATTTACTTGTAAATAAAGAAACCTTGGCTGGCGCTCGAAGACACTGTCTTCGCACGAATTAGCCTTCTTGCAGCCTCTGGCGAAGGCGGTCCCTTCTCGCCTATCACGGCGCCTTGCCATCCATGGCGATGCGCTAACCTCGAACGTCCTGTTCGAGTCATGGCCAGCGGCTGCCTAGTTGCTCTTATGCTTAGAAAGTATATAACGGAAGTTTATACTTTCTGATAGTGTGATAAGAAAAAGTGACAAGTATTCTTATCAGCGATAAAAATACTTGTCACTTTTTGAGTTTAAATCTTAATTAGTTCCAATTCCATAACTTTTTATTTTATTTAAAATTGTTGTATTAGAAACTCCAAGAATTCTTCCGGCTTTTCTAGAAGACGAATGTGTTGCCAATACTTGGGTGAGAACTTGTCTTTCAACGTCACTCACGATCTTCTTTAAGGTCGGCCATTCTTTATCTAGAGGAATCTTTATTTGAAAGTTCCCCGCCTCACATTCTCCAGTATAATGAGTGGAGACCAACTCTGTCCACTCATGGAAATGTTGAGGTTTGAGCTCAGCAGAATCCTGGACATTGATAATGCATTCAAGGATGTTTTCTAGTTGCCGTACGTTTCCGGGCCAGGGTTGGCTCATTAACAAGTCAATGCTCTCTTTTGTTAAATGAATTTCCGATTTTCCAAGCTTCCCGGATATCTTTCGAATTAGATGCTGAGCGATCAGGGGAATATCCTCAGAACGTTCCCGCAGTGGTGGAATCCTCAAAGGAATAACGTTTAATCGATAGTAAAGGTCTTCACGGAATTCGCTCTTTTGGATCATTTCTTCTAGATTACGATGTGTCGCAGCCACAATGCGAACGTCCACCGAAAGTTCCTTGACTCCTCCAACTCGGCGAATCATACCTTCTTGCAAAACCCGAAGTAACCGAATCTGGACCTGCGTCGGAATTTCTCCGATTTCATCCAAGAAGATGGTTCCATGTTCCGCTTGCTCAAAAAGCCCTTTCTTCCCCCCTTTTGCGGCCCCAGTAAACGAACCTTCTTCATAGCCGAAGAGTTCGCTTTCCAGTAAGCTATCCGGTAAGGCCGCGCAATTGATCGGAATAAAGGGGGCTTGAGCTCGCAAGCTTTCCATATGAATCGCTCGTGCAAACAGCTCTTTTCCTGTTCCGCTTTCCCCTCGCAATAAAACCGTAGAGGTTCCTTTAGCCACCATTTTAGCGGTTTCAACAACACGACGCATCTTGGCACTCTGATGAATAATCTCCTCAAACGCCAATAATTGTTTCTTACTGTCAATTTTTAAAATAATCTCTTTTAACTCATGTTCTCTCTCCTCGTACGGCATCTGATCCCGCAAATTTACTGAGAGCACCCCTTTAACTTCTTCTAAATCCTTTATTAATCGTTGAACCTGATCAATGAAAACACAACGGAATTTGATGAACATGCCCTGATCCGGAATGACTTCCATCCCAATCTTATCAACGCTATTCTTTTCGCAACTCTCAAAGATCTCCATTCCTAAACCTAAGCGGTCTATAAAATCAATCTGAATCACACGTTCCAGAAATCCCATGGGCAACCTCCCTCAATGGCCATCCATCCAAATTATAAAAAGTCATACTATATTTCCTTGATTCCCGTTAAAAATTATACCTACATTAATAAACCCTGATTTTACAGACATTTTGGTGTTTTTATAGGTATAAAAATTATACCTATAAATTGAATTGCGAATCATTATTTTTGTGACTATTCAGGTACTCAACCACAGATTACACAGATTAAAACACAATAAATAAATATTGGCTCTAAACTACAAATCGCTTGTAACTCAATTGATGATCGCCAAGGTTGATTAAAAGGCCTCGTTTTAACCCTGTGGCTTTCAGATAATTTATAATTTGTGCCTCTTCCATTGCTGCACCAATAATGGCATAGGTCTGTAAATCCCGTTCCACATTCTCCATCCGCTTTTTCCTTTGTCTGTGTGTTTCTATCTAATCGTTCTTAATCTGTGTAATCTGTGTAATCTGTGGTTCCCCGTTCAGAATTCCCCAAGGCGTATTTACAGTGTTTTTCCTATAGCCCCGCTATGAGGTTAACATACCTCCTTGTCTGACGCAAAATATCCAAGGCATCTTTGACTGGTTATTTTCTTTCATATGCCTTATTTCCTAAACGATGGTGCTTCTGCTAAAATAGGCAATAGGAAAGATAAAAGCGAGGTAGGAAGACATGGATGAACCTTCATTGGAAACCATTGAGCTTGAATTGGCGATCCTCATTCGCCGAATCACATTAAATATAACCTATAATAAATTAGGCAATCTCGATCGATCGGCCTATCTCTTATTGGGTCAAATAACTTCTCGTGGAGCAACTGGGGTAAAAGCACTGGCGGACGACTCCCATTTAGATATTTCCACTGTAAGCAGACAAGCGGCAGCTCTGGAGCAAAAAGGATATGTATACAGGATTCCCGATCCATCCGATGGGAGAGCGTACTCCTTTCAGATAACAGATTTGGGAATAAAAGAATATAGCGAACACAAACAAGCTCGCTTAGCCAAATTTGCGGACATTCTCAAAAATTGGTCTGATGAAGAAAGCGAAATGTTTGGTAAACTGTTGCAAAAGTTCAATCATTCAATCAATACTTTGAATTAAAACTAACCCAACACCGAGAAATATCAACAATATTACTACCCCCACCCATCCTAGTAAAATAGTGAAAGGACCAAGCTTTAATCCCTGGTCCCTCTCTATCTCTGCCATTAGCAATCGCCATTGTTATCTAACTAATTCTAGTCCTTTTACCGACCCCGATGTTTAGCGTATTCCTCACGACCTTTATGATATTCGGCGCGGCCTCTGCGATATTCCTCACGGCCCCTTTGATATTCATTTCCACCCCATTGATTGCGACCATTCCAATATCTGCCACCCCATTGATTGCCCACTTTAATTCTTTCACCAACATGGATTCGATGAGGATTGCTGATTTGAGGATTTAAATCCATTAAATCTCTAACTGTTGTATTATACTGCATTGCAATACTGTGCAGAGAATCTCCCGGTTGAATTGTATAGTACATTACGCGGCACCCTTTCTTTCCCAAATTAATCCATACTCATATATATGGCGGGACAAGTTTCTCCCGTGCATGTACTCTCGCTCGAAAAGTGTCATTTATCTTCTAAAGGCCCCCATGCCATCAACGACAGACTATAAAACGCTCAAATCGCACCAGTAAACAGGTTAACTAATGTCTAAGTATTCAATGCCCTCGACGATGCTGGGGGCTTATTCTTTTATAAAGAAACAACCATGAACTATCCGTTCACAAAGTAGCATAAAAATGTATTTTCGTAAGAAAACTTGGCTGGCACCCGAAGACAGAGTCTTCGCACGTATTAGTCATTCTGTCAGCCTTTGCGAAGGCGGTCCCTTCTCGCCATCACAGCACTTTGCCATCCGTGGCAGCGCTCTAACCTCGGACGTCCTGTCCGAGTCATGGCCAGCGGCTACCTAGTTGCTCTTATGCTTAGAAAGTATATAACGAAAGTTTATACTTTCTGATAGTACAAAAAAAATCCCCTCGCTAGGAGGGGAAGATGATGAGGAGGAGGAAAATCATGAGAAGAAAAAATTGTGTAAACCGCTAAACTAGCGGATATTGATCTACAGTATTTATAATAAGCTAAATCTGTTAACATTCGGTGACCATTATGTAAAGAATTTGCGAAGAATATGTGAACCACGTGTTTATCGGCTTGGTCTATTATGGTAATTGTTCTGGGAATACATAACTTCGCTAATGGGATTGAACTTCCTGCAATTAGATTTCACATAGTACGCTGTCCAAAGAGATGTGATATTATTAATACTTTTTTGATAAAGAAGGAGTATTCCTGAAAAAGCGAGAATCAGAATGTAAGATCGAACCATAAAGTAGGAGGGTTTCAATGGTTGAGAAGATCCCGTTTCAAAAGAGTGATAGTTATCATTGGTTTGTGGTTGGTACAGTGTGCATCGGTGCATTTATGGCCGCCTTGGACGCTAGTATTATCAATGTCGCTATGCCCACTTTAAGCAGTGTCTTTTCTGTTGGAATGGATATGGTTGAATGGGTTACTATTGCATATCTTCTGACTTTAACATCTCTTTTAACCTTGTTGGGCAGTTTGTCGGATAGACTTGGTCGAAAGTTTTTTTATACATTGGGATTTGCTATTTTTGGGATAGGCTCCGCGCTATGTGGTGTGTCGATGACGATGTTTTTTTTGATAACTGCAAGAGTTTTACAAGCTCTTGGCGCTACGATGTTGCAAGCAAATTCTATCGCTATCATTACTTCAGCTGTTCCAACAAAGAGCAGGGGCAAGGCTATCGGGATACAGGGTTCTGCGCAAGCGATAGGGTTGTCTATAGGGCCATCGGTTGGCGGACTACTGATTGCCAATTTCGACTGGCGCCTGATCTTCTATGTTAATATTCCCGTGGCAATTGTTGGTACGCTTCTTGCCGGTTTTATCCTGCCGAAAGATAAGCCTAACCCTTATACTACTCGGTTCGACTATTTAGGGGCTGTTCTTTTTACCCCACCCTTGATTCTTTTAGTGCTCATTTTCAAAAGTGGCTATAAAGTAGGCTGGTCATCGCCCGAGATAATTATGGAATTTATTGGTGTAATTATTTTTGTGTTGCTCTTTGGCTGGCGGGAGAAAAAATACAAAAATCCTATGATTAATCTAGATCTACTTAAAATCAGCGTCTTTACCAGTGGGAATATCACTGGTTTACTCTCGTATGCGTTGATGTTTGGTACTATCTTTCTAATGCCTTTCTATCTGGACTGGATTTTGAAACTTCCCGCATTATTTATAGGGCTTATCCTGACAGTCGTATCGTTAGCGATGTTTGTTGTGTCCCCCATTTCAGGAGCCCTTGCTGATCGCATAGGAAGTAGGATATTGACGAGCTGTGGAATGGCAATTGCTTCTCTTGGAGAAATTGTGTTAATAGCCCTCCCCCAAATGCCTTTGATATATATCGACATACTAGGATTGACTTTGGTAGGGGTAGGTATGGGAATGTTTACTCCTCCCAATAATAGTTCAGTAATGGGAAGTATACCACCTGAGCATGTTGGCGTTGCCGGAGGTATTTTGAATATGTCCAGATCGCTTGGAATGTGTATGGGGGTGGCCATTGCTGGTACTATCTATAACGATGATTTTCAAAGTTTTCATCTAATCAACCATACCCTCAGGCAAGCCCAAATTCTTTCATTTCATGAAAGTTTCGTAGGAATGGCTATCATAGGTATTATCGCCACAGTAATATGTATTTTCTTCTATAACCGCTCAAAAACCAATAAAATTTTTACAGGCGACTATATTTAAACCACTTTTGAAACCTGTAAAGATACCATTAATTCACGGGTTTTTACAGAGGCTTAAAATTAAGAAAACCCCCAAACCACAAGGGTTTGAGGGTTTTTTGTTTTCCAGGCAATTAACGTTTGGAGAATTGTGGAGCCTTACGAGCTTTCTTCAGGCCATATTTACGACGTTCCTTCATACGTGGGTCACGCGTAAGGAAACCAGCTCTCTTAAGACTTGGACGGAGACTGGCATCTGCCTTCAGCAAAGCACGGGCAATGCCTAAGCGTATTGCACCAGCTTGACCTGTAGTGCCACCCCCATGGGCGAGAGCAATAACATCATATTTAGCAAGTGTATCTGTGATGTTGAACGGTTGTTGAACAATCATCTCCAGTGTTTTCTTGCCGAAATATTCCGCTACTTCACGTTTGTTGATCATGAACTTTCCTTCACCCGGAATTAAGCGAACACGAGCGACTGCATTTTTGCGTCGTCCTGTCGCAGCATATTGTAATTGAGTTGCCATGTTTTACTTCCTCCTTCCTAAATCTATTGAATTGTCCAGATTTCAGGTTGTTGAGCTTGATGGGGGTGTGATTCTCCCTTATACACTTTTAAT
>JARLHU010000016.1 GCA_031292095.1 Desulfosporosinus sp. | reverse complement strand
CTTCCGGATTAACGTAGATCAGGCCCATCTGCACAGCGGCCAGCGGATTGTCGAGCTCCCGTTCACCGGAGTAGCGCTTATCACCAAGCCACTCGCTCTCTGCTCCCCAATAAATGTCCTCTTCTGGCTCCCATACATCCACCCGTCCGCCGCCAAAACCGAATGTCTTGAGTCCCATCGACTCCAGAGCGCAATTACCGGCGAGGATCATGAGATCGGCCCAGGACATCTTCTTGCCATATTTCTGCTTGATTGGCCAAAGTAAACGGCGTGCCTTGTCGAGATTCACATTGTCCGGCCAACTGTTGAGGGGGGCAAAGCGTTGGGTCCCGTTCCCTGCACCGCCGCGACCATCACCCATACGGTACGTGCCCGCGCTGTGCCATGCCATCCGGATGAAGAACGGACCATAATGACCGTAATCGGCAGGCCACCAATCCTGCGAGTCATTCATTAATGCATATAAGTCCTTTTTCAAGGACTCTAGGTCGAGCTTATTGAATTCTTCAGCATAATTGAACTCCGTGCCCATCGGATTGCTCAAATGTGAATTCTGATGAAGAATCTTGAGGTTCAACTGGTTTGGCCACCAGTCCCTGTTCGAAGTGCCACCGCCTGAAAGGGTATTTTTGGTTCTTCCGGTGACTGGACATTTTCCTTCTTCGTGCATAAAACATCCTCCTTTCAATCATCGCTGTTTATATCTAAAAGGCATTTTGCAAACACCTTTGAAATATACGTTCTTATCAAGAGCTTTGAAACCGATTAATTCGTAAATCAATGAATTCGCAATTTTGGTAAGCAGCGTTTGCAGTTCTATCATAGCAATCTGCTCCTAGTTCACCCTCTAATAGATTAAATAGTAACAAATAAAAATGCCATTACTATGACATTTTTCTTGTATTTCATCGATTAAACCTAACTTTTTGTCCACTTATCGACAATGGAATAAAATGTATTTTTATCAACAGGCTTTGTTAAGTAATCATCCATTCCTGCGTTAAGACATGTTTCCAAGTCACCTTTTAAAGTATTGGCAGTCATAGCAATAATAGGTATGTGTCTACTTCTCTGACCTTCCAATTGTCTTATTGCACCTGTCGTTTGGTAACCATCTAATACTGGCATCTGGCAATCCATAATGATTACATCAAATTCCTGTGCCTGATAAGCGTCAATCCCAGCTTTCCCGTTCTCCGCTAGAATAACTTTCCAGCCTTTTTGCTTTGAAAAATTTTCCAAAACCATCCGAATAATGGTATCATCCTCCACAATTAGAAGTCTTAATGATTTTTCGTCACCGCTATATCCTAAAACTTGATTTCTATTATCAATACTCATTAACAATAATCTCCTTTAATCAAGATTGAATATTCGTTCAAGAAGCGGAGTCTTGTCGATCGATGAACTCCACAAGCTTTCTCTGAAGAACTCTTAGGTCAACTGGTTTAGAAATATAGTCGTCACACCCTGCCCGGAAAAACTCCTGGATCTCGTCTTTGAAAGATGAGGCGGTTTGCATGATCACGAAAAGGTCTTTCAGGGCTAAATCCTCACGGATACGCCTGAGGGTCGTGATGCCATCCATGACCGGCATTTGCGAGTCTAACAGGACAAGGTTAAAGGTCTCAGCTTGTAGCATTTCTAGTGCGATCTCTCCATTTTCAGCGTTTTTGTACTTAAGATTTAAGCGATCAAGGATATTACCGATTAATTTTCGGTTGTCTACGTTATCGTCAACCACTAGAATTAGGAATTCACCTACCACATACTTCTGCTTTTCTAACTGAAACCGTTCCTGCTCAAAATACTTTTTAGGAATCAACGCTAATAATTCCTTTGCGGAGGAAAATTCCTTCCTGATCTTCTCTATATCAAACGGCTTCTTTCTCAGCTCTGCCTCTAGGTCAGAGATTTTCAGATAAACCTCACTCATACGCAGGGTCCCAGTACTGCCTTTTAGGGAATGAGTTAAGAACTGGATGTTTTCCATTTCCTGATCAACAAGGGCATTCTCCAGGGCCTTTACTCTTATAGCAATATCATTCAAGCAGTCTAGAAGGATCTGATGGGTTCCCATTTCAGCTTCTGCTTCTTCAAGCCATCTTTTCATCATAGCTGCTCCGAAGGCCTCCCGGCCTTGAATTACTTGACGGATAAACTCGTAGAATCCGTCTTCTGGAGATGTCTTTCCGTATTTAAGGGCATTTGAGTCCGCCTGGAAACCTATTCGATCCACGCTGCATTCTTTTAGAAAGATAACCGGGAGGTACGAAGTCCTAAAATCCTGTCTCAGATCCTGGGCTAAAAACTTCATCTTGCTACTTCCGATATTTTCATAGAGTAGGATCAGGTCGGCTCCAGCAACAAGAATTTTATCTTTGGTGTTGGTATCGAAGGACAGCTCGTTTATGCAGACTCCATCAAAAGAACTTCCCTCAACGATATTCATGACAACTTTTATATCTATCGGTTCGTTCCTGTCAACCACAAGGAACATGACCCGCTCACTACTCTTCAGGTCGGAGGCAACTAAGGCATATTCTAATTTTAAATGATCCTGTAAGTCCATTTCCCCTATTTGAGCCGGCAATGATACAATGAATTCAGAACCGCTTACAGTGCTTTCAACCCTAATGGTCCCCCCCATCAGACCCAAGAGGTTTCGAGTGATGGAAAGTCCAAGACCCGTTCCACCATATTTTCTGGCATGAGAAGTGTCCACCTGTTCGAACGTTGCGAAAATGGCCTCCTGTTTTGCCTCCGGGATCCCGATACCGGTATCCTTCACCCGGATTCTCAGCTGGTCGTTTAGGTAGGAAACCTGAATACACACTCCACCGGACTCGGTGAATTTGAAAGCATTCCCTGTAAGATTGACCAGCACTTGCATGATCCGATGTTCATCCCCAACAATGATTTCAGGAACAGTAGATTCGATTTGGATCTCCCAGGAAAGGCGACGTTCTTGCGATTTAAGAATGAACATTCTCTTCAGGTTTTCGAGCAATTTGTAAATGGAAAAACTGCCTTGTTCTATTTCTATCTTACCAGCTTCGATTTTGGAAAACTCGAGGATATTATTGACTAAGCTCAGGAGATGACTGCCGGCATTTGTAATGATCTCGAGCTTTTCCAGTTTTTCAGGGTCCTTCTCCTCCTCAAATAATAGATAAGCAAACCCCAGAATGGAATTGAGCGGGGTACGGATTTCATGGGACATATTTGCTAAAAAGCTGCTTTTCATGTTGTTAGCTGCTTCTGCCACATTTTTGGCTTCTTTAAGCTCGACTGCATTACTGGTCAGTTCACGAAAGATCACGTTATAGGGGTCTTCAATCCCAGTCTTCACAATGGCCCGGTACATAAGGTAGAAAGAGAAGATCTTAAAGTAATGCCCAATCATATTAAGGATGCCATAGTTATCCGTATACAGGGTAAAACACAGTTCCTGAAGGATCGTCAAGATCATCGCGGCTATCAACAGTTTATAGATCTTTTCATCGAAATCTCTTCTATTTTTCCAGAGCAACAGGATACCTGCTACTAAAATAAGGCAGATAATGTATTCACTAATAATCTTGAATTCTGTTTGTCCCTGGTTAGCTACAAAACAAAGTGGGAATGTTTTCCATAAAAAGATAGAGGCCACAAGTATTACCGTTGTCAGAAAATATATTGTTAGTATTCCTAGAGTCCCGACCTTGCGTATGGTCTGATTGACCCTTTTAGACCATGCAAAGGCAATCAGAAGGGTTAAGCTTTCCATATATCGGGCTGCAATCCACAACTGATTGGCATAAAAATCATAGTCTTTAAAAATAGCCATCCCTTGATACGAAAGGGTATGTAAAAGGTCGATGATCGCAATAAATAGATAGCCGATGCTAATAAACACCAGTGCTTTGTTTTCCATATACTTCTTAGAATTCCACATAATCAGGAAAAGAGTAACGGCAATGATGATACTAAATAATTCCGCTAAGGAATGAAAAAGCAAGTAATTGACCCTTTCTGAAACAAAAAGTCCAGCTATGACGAGGACACCGCCAACTATATAATTTAGCAGATTTTCTCTTATACCCTCCATAAAACACTTCCTTAGCCACGTTCTTTCATCAGCAAGCCGGCTACAGCATCGGTTATCTTTTCGTAAGTACGATCTAACGCCTCTGAAATCACCCTAGTATCTCCAATTACCGCCATAAAGGGGGCGTCCCCTTCCCAGCGGGGTACAACGTGGATGTGCAGGTGTCCAGGTATTCCTGCTCCTGCCAACTTACCTAGGTTTATGCCAATATTAAAGCCATGGGGATTACCTAGGGCCAGACGAATGGCCTGCACCATAAATTGTGACATTTTAGATAATTCCAGCAACTCTGTATCGGCAAGTTCCGCTATATCTCCCACATGGCGCATGGGAGCAATCAAAAGGTGACCGCTGTTATAGGGAAACAGGTTCATGATAACAAAGGTTTCGTTGCCACGGTATATAACCAGATTTTCCTTATCCTCAGAAGAATTTAGCTTCTCACAAAATATGCATCCCGATTGAGGTTTTCCGACATACTCCGACCTCCAAGGAGCCCATAAATTTTCCATTAAAATGATCCCCTCCTCTAGCTTAAGCTTGAATACTAGGTCCTTCCTTGATACTAATTCCACTATTATACTCTATTTCCTGCATACTCTAGCCAAATGTCCGACATTAAAAAGTGGGTCAACCGTAACAAATCGCGTTTGGCGCCGACTATTAATAAGTGTAAGAACGAATCAAAAGGGTTGGGGGGCAAGATGGCAACGACAACGGTTAAGAAGGCGAAGCATAATATCAAGGTAACTATTAGCGAATTGAACCAGCCAAGTGACGAAGCGGTTGCGGAGTTTAATCGAATTATTAACGAAATTGCGAGGGATATAATAGTTGAACGGGCGGCAAATAAGGCATTAAATAAAGCAAAATCAACGCCCTAGAATGACATAGAAAAGCCCCGGCGATAATTCGTCGGGGTTTAATTTTGGCTTCGTTTATATATCTGGGCGGTAATCGGTCAAACGGTCGATCGCCGGAACCGTTGGTACTGACGCCGTATATGTTTGTCGACTATACTCTTGTTATTGATAACAGAACATTCTCATTTCTGTTTCCTCCTAATACGTTTATTGACTCAATCAAATTTGCTCCTTGTTCATTAACCCCGCGTAGTCTTCAAAACGTTTGAGAACATCCTCCCAGTTTACTAAGTTCCACCAGGCCTCAACCCAATCATCACGCTTGTTTTGGTATTTGAGGTAATAGGCGTGTTCCCAAACATCTACGGTTAAGAGCGGAATAACTCCCCATTGGGTAAGGTTCTGGTGATTTTCCGCTTGTAAAATTTCTAACTCGCCAAAGTATGGACTCCAAACCAATAGGGTCCAGCCGGATCCCTCAACAGCCACTGCAGCGGCAGTAAAGTGTTTTTGGAAATTGTCAAAAGAGCCAAAATCCTTTGTAATGCGTTCCGCTAATATTCCTTGCGCAGACCCACCCCCTCCAGGACGCATATTCTGCCAAAAAAGACTGTGTAGCAAATGTCCTGATCCATGAAAAGCCAATTCTCGTTCCCAATGCTTAATTAGGGTAAAGTCCCCTTCAGCTCTAGCTTCCGCCAGTTTTCCTTCAGTTTTATTGAGTCCGTCCACATACGCTTTATGATGGACATCATGGTGGAGTCTTACAGTAGTCTCGTCGCAATAAGGTTCTAGCGCATCATAGGCATAAGGCAATTTCGGTAGATAAAATGACAAATGGATCCCTCCTCCTTTTATTTAAGAGAATAACAGAAAAAAATGCCATTCTCATGGCATTTTCCTTGTATTTAAGAGCTATTAAATTCTCACGTAAGAACTAATTATAACATCTTACCTTACTTGAAATGAGCTACTGCCTTGTCAATAGACTCCTTAAGTTCACTCCATTTTTTTTCAGTACCGACTTTTACATCTTCCCATGCATGTTCGCTAGATTCTTTAAGTTGTCCATATTTCGCTGCAAAATCATCTCGTTTCGTTTCTAGGTTCTTTACTTGGGAAAGATACTCTGCTTTCATATCGTCCTGAACTTCAGTAACTTTTGCTTTCATCAAAACTAATCTTGCATTATATTCGGTTAGATTATCTTCAAGCTTTTTCATATACACATTTCGCTTTTCCATAGTTCATACCACCTTATCCTTTATTTAGCAAATTGCCGTTCATTCTTCACTTATGTTTGGTTATGAACAATCTGAGCCACTTGTTCTGCTACTCATTTCTTTTTCTTTGGATAACATTAATAGTGATTGCCACTGTTTAAGGGCTCCACCTTTAGAAGTAATTCTTTCAGCCCACTCTCCTTCAGTGCAAGTATTAATGTTAATATCAAAGCCCTCCTTGAACAACTTAACAATCGACTTTTCAAGCATTCTATTCATAATAGCCTCCGTTCATTAACTGCAATAAAGTCTTCGAGGAGTTTTTGCAGTAATTGCTTTCTCTATTTAAGATGATAACAGAAAAAAATGCCATTTTCATGACATTTTCCTTGTATTAAGGAGCTATTATATGATCTTAACGACCAAGATCTTATGCTTTGGATCATCTAAAGAATTGATACACCAGTTTTATCGATAATTAATTCTTTTAATTCTGTTGAATGACCACTACCTCGCATTTTAACGACTCTTAGATATCTATTCAAATATTTACCTTCCTCTTTAAAGACCAAGAGTAGTAAATTATCTGCGACGAAACTGACTCCATGTTTTGTCAGTGCCGACATTGTGGATGCATCATGCATTTCGTGGGTAAGCAAAACGGAAACCCCATGAGACTTAAAATAATCAGTAAGTCCCCAGATGTAATCCGTATATTTCACCTTATCAATCATTCCAACTTCAAACGAAGAGATGGAATCAATGATTAATCTCTCAGCACCAACCTCACGTGCGAGCTCTTGAATTCGAAAAACATGTTCATCGACATCTAGCTCAACAGGAGAAACGTAAAGTATGTGTAATATTCCCGCCTCGATATAAGGTCTTATATCCTGACCAATTTGAATAAAATTATTAATGATTTGTAAAGGATTTTCTTCCAAACTTACAAAGACTGTGACAATTCCTGACTTTATACCAGCTAACGCAAAACTAAGAGCTAACATAGTTTTTCCCGAACCTGAAGGTCCTGTGACTAAAGTAGTTGAAGCTTTAGGGATGCCGCCCCCCATCAGTTGATCTAATTTTGGAACCCCTGACGAAACCCGCTCCGAATACTGGGTGATATCTTGTTCCATCACCGTGGAGTTTAGACGAGGATACACGTTTAAGCCATCACCAGAAATCTTAAATACGGCCTCTCCATTAGAATGGTTGGTCCCTCTCATTTTTAGGACACGCAAGTATCGTTTCTGTTGCCTCTTTTCTTCCGTTCCATAGAGATAAATAATACCGTCGGCTATTGCACTTTCTGGTCTGTTTTCTATATCCTCTTCCGAGTACTCTCCCAAAAGAATGGTTGTACAGCCCCAAGTTGTTAAACGAACGGAGAGATCCGTAATAAACTCCCGAAATTCCATTGAATTGGGAATGATATCGACGAAGGTTTTGATGGTATCGATAAAAATCATTTTCGGTTGGTATTCTTTAAGATAGTTATCAATTAATTTAATAGCCTGAGTCGGGCCCTCTTTTCGTAACACGCCACCCAAGTCTTTATAAATAATACTTTTCTGTACTTTATTAATATCAAAAAAACTAAACTCTTGCTGAAATTTCATGATTTTAATTTGCGGTTCGGATAGAGTTGTTACATATAATACCTTATTGTCAATGTCAGCATTTTGGAACATCATCTGATGAGCTAGAATTGTTTTTCCCGTTCCTGGTCGTCCGGCGAGCAATATTGTCGAACCCTTGGGTATGCCTCCGCCTAAAATCTGATCCAAAACTATAATGCCAGTCGAAATCCTGTCCACTTCTACCTCATCCTCTCCAACTCAGACTTCAACTATTCTCTTCAATCATGAAATCACCTAGCTCTTCGGTTAGTTGTTTTACCACTTGTTTACCAATTAGCTGGACCAATGTGTTGACAATGTTATTCAGAAACTCCGTAAGCACCAGAACTGCACGATCGGGTGCGATTTTGCTTAACTCTTGTAATTCAACTCCAGCCTCCGAAACGTGAATCAAATCAGCTTCTTCATAATTAAGTTCCGTTTTCCATAAGGCACGTTCGAAAATGATCACGAAAACTTGGACACCAACCGTCTGTCCAACTGAGACAAATAAATCGTCGATCATTTTTTTTCGAAAATTAAAATCCACTGTTCTTCCTCCCACTTAGCCCGCGCTACCGAACATCCCTTGTACTTCCTTGAAAATTCTTTCGCAGGCTTCCTTTTCTTGATTGAGAGCGACTTCCTCAAGTTTCACAGCCCAGTCAAAGATTGAAGTGATTTTTAGAGTTCCGGATGTTCCTTTTACCTGGTGAGCTAATCTGGCTAATTTTTCGAGATCATCCCGCGCGATCGAGTCTTCAATCTCTTGAAGCAGATTTGCTAAATTTGTTGCATAGTCTACGAATATTTCCCTAGCATCATCGAGTGTTAAGCCTGTACTTTCAGCAAATACATCAATATAACTAACTAGAAAATCCAAAAGTTCTGAATTCCCCTTGCTACCCGCTAAGTTGCTTTCTATCATCTCGAACAGAATATCAAAATTAATTGGCTTCTTGATATAATCATCCATTCCTGCCGCGAGGCACTTGTCTTTTTCACCTTCCATCGCATTGGCCGTCATGGCTATAATGATCGTGTGTTTTTTACTACCTTCCAGTTTCCTAATTCTTTCGGTGGTTTGATACCCATCCATCCCAGGCATCTGACAATCCATCAAAATAATATCATAGTTCTTCCTTAAGATGGCTTGATAAGCTTCAAGTCCATTTAACGTCACATCACAAGTCAGTTTCCGCAACTTAAGCATTGCAAGGACAATCTTGCGATTAGTTTCATTGTCCTCAACCAATAGTATCTTAGGTTTCTTGTTATTTTGACTTTTATTAGCGTTATCTTTTGTCATAATAGGTGTCGTTATTTCTTCCGTCTTTAAACCAAGAACGACAGCAATACTATGAAGCAAGTCATCTCGTCTAATTGGTTTGCTAAGAAATCCGGAGAAGCCAAGTTGTTTTGCTTCTTTGGTGTCCGCATTTTGAGCTGAGGAACTAAGCAAGATCAATTTAACATCTTTGGCAAAAGGAAGAGTCACTAGAGAACTTGCCAGCTCATAACCACTCATGCTTGGCATTTGAAAGTCTATTAACGCAATATCTATTTTATCTTTAGTATTCGCTCTGGAAATGATGGTTGTAATTGCCACGCCCGCGTCGTTCGCTTCAAATACCTTGCAACCCATTTCGCCAAGATACGAAGCAGTAATTTTGCGATTATCAGTATTATCATCGACGATTAGAATATTGACACCGTCAAGTTTTTCGTAGGTCAATCTAAGGTCGGAGGCTCTTTTAGTTATCTTCAAACGTATCTCAAACTTAAAGATTGAGCCTTCCCCTAGGACACTTTCAACTTGAATATTACCTTCCATCAGTTCAATCAATTCTTTAGATATCGCTAGTCCAAGGCCCGTTCCTCCAAAATTTCTGGTTGTGGAGGCATCTGCTTGGCTAAACGATTGGAAAAGCTTATGAATATTCTCCTGACTAATGCCAATGCCTGTATCTTTGACACTGAACTTAAGGATACCAATGTCATTTTCTGTTTCTGTACAATCAACGGTTACAGAAACCTCACCACGCTGAGTAAACTTCACGGCGTTCCCGACAAAATTGTTCAGTATTTGTCTAAGCCGATGTGAATCGCCCATAACCGTTTCTGGAACATTAGCCTTTATCATCGTATGAAGTACCAGGTTTTTTTCAGCTGCCTTTGGTACGAGGAGTGAGACAGCATCCTCAATAGCCGTTCTGATATTGAAACAAGATTTTTCTAGTGTAAGCTTTCCAGCTTCAATCTTGGAAAAATCCAATATATCATTAATAATGTGCAGCAATGTTTCTGAAGCCGATTTCGCCTCACGTATAAATTCTTTATGTTCAGCAGATGGGTTAGATATGCGCAACAACTCCAGAAAACCCATCAAGCCGTTGATGGGTGTTCTGATTTCATGAGACATATTGGCGAGGAACTGACTCTTCATGACATTGGCTGCTTCAGCCTGTTCTTTTGCAATCTCTAACTCCACAGTCCGTTTTTTTATTTCTTCATATTGGCAGGTGAGTTCGATATTAGCAATGACCAATTCTGCGGCCAATTTTTCTTTCTCTTTATTTTGATAAGTAAGCTCTTTTTGAAAGTCAAGTTCTTTATTAATGTTGATTAACTCTGCAGTTCGTTTTGCCTTCTCTTCATTTTGATTGGTAAGTTCTATATTGGCAATAATTAATTCCGCTGCACGTTTTCCCTTTTCATCAAGAAGATTTCTCAGTTCTTTTAATTGCCATTTTTCCTTGGATATATCAATAAAACTTGTTATTAAATAATTATTATCAGGATAATACACATTCACTCGATATGATTTTGTCAGTTCTTCTGAATGCTGGCTAAATTCTTTTCTGCCAGCATTAATAATGATCTCACCATTAAAATCAATCCAACTTAAATCATTATTCTCTATCATCCCTTGTGATACTTCGGACCTTTTCCTGCCAATGATATCTCTACCTATTAAACCTGTGAATTTTTCAAAGGCATCGTTAACTTCAAGAAATTCATAATCACAAGGAACTCCATCTTTAGCAGAGATAACTCTGTAGTACACGTATCCTACCGGTGACTTTTGAAATGTCTGTTGATAATAATTATTGTTCAAACGGTTTAGCCTCCATCAATATCATAATTCAACACCAAACCCTAAAAACCTTTATACCTAATTAGTATTTAGTATTTGCCTCCTGCCTAAACTCTTCTAACCCCACAAACGTTTGCAGGGTTAGAAATACTTAAGCTGGAGTTGTATTTTTCTTTATACTATCAGAAAGTATAAACTTGCGTTATATACTTTCTAAGCATAAGAGCAACTAGGCGGCCGCCTTCGCAAGCTCAGCGCCAGCCAAGTTTTCTTTATAAACTCGTTATTTGCTTTGTCGGTTTCTTGAGCTGGTGTGACCGCACTCTAAAAAACGACTTCTTAAGTTTCATAAGTGTGCCGGTTGTATTCACAACTAGAATAGCTTCAGGTTCACCGTTCTCTTTACTCGGGAATTCACCATTAGCTATAGCTGCCTCTTTCGAGGCAATGAGCGCTCTCCGAATAGCCACTTCTTGCATCCCGGTGATTATACCTACGTTTACTAGCCCATCCAGAACGGTTTTTAACTCCCCGTTTTCTTTCTTCAACTCGTCATTTGTTGAGCAGCCCTTTTTCGCAATTGAGATTGCAACGACAGCCACTGTTGCCGATAGAAGGGTTGTAATTGCTGTAGCTACCAAGGTTATAGTCTTCGTTCTTTTTTTCATGTGTTACCTCCTTTTTTACATCTCTAGTTCTCTATTGGTGATATCCGGTTTAGCAGTATTTCGTTTCGTATCTTTAGAATGATAACAGAAAAAAATGCCATTCTTATGGCATTTTTCTTGTATTAAGGAACTATTTTATTGCGCCTGTTTGAACAGAAAACATTTCCTTCAATAAGGCTTCACACCCAGTTTGTATCCTACCCCTTGTATAGTTTTGATGTAATAGGGATTGGCAATATCTGGCTCGATCTTTTCTCGTAGACGTTTTACCAGTGAAGTGACGACTGAAGGACTTCCATAATAGTTTGAATCCCAGATTTGGTAAAGGATCTGTTCTCTCGTAAAGGCCTGATCCGGACGGTTGGACAGTAGCCAGAGAAGGGCATATTCCTTGGGGGTTAAATCAACTTCTTTACCATCAACCTCAGTAATTCTACTGATATGGTTAATAGTAAGTCCAGGGAGTTCCACGCTATTTCGCTCGTTTTCAACGTGACCGTTTTCTTTAACCCGTCGCAATACCGCTTTAATACGTAAAATAAGCTCTGTGCTATCAAATGGCTTGGTGATATAGTCATCACAGCCTAAGATAAGTCCTGAAATCTTATCCTCATTATCTTCCTTGGCCGTTAGAATGATAATGGGCAGATTACTTTCTTTCCGTATTTTGCGGCAAACTTCAAATCCATCCATCCCTGGCATCATGATGTCAAGCAACAAGAGATCTGCGTTGCAATTATGGCACTCGTTAATGACTTCCGAACTTTGTCCAACAACCTTTACGTTAAAACCTTCCCTAGTCAATAAAATATGTAGAAACTGCCGGATACTGGCATCATCATCTGCCACTACGATAGTTGTTCCGATGATAACTACCTCCTTCTCCCTGAACTTCAAATTCTGCTGTAGAGCAAAATTTGCTTTCTATTCCGTCTTGCTCTCAACAAGATTAGTCCATCAATTCTACCATTTTTTTTAAAATTACAAGCACAATGCCTCCGAGGAATTAGTCACTTTAATTATATTCCACATATTTAGCGAATTACCTCCTAAGATCATGGAAATATTACAAGATAAAACAATAAAATTTAGATAAGAATAGCTAGAAATAACTATACCAAAAGAGAACCTGCATCAATTTGATGTAGGTTCTCTCTCAGTTTAGAAAACTGGCCAAGGTGCACACGCTTTATACCCTCTATGCAATGTAAAAATTCTTACTTAACTGTGCTCTTAAATTTATTTAAACAGTCTATCACCTCCGCTGCTGTGGAACAATCCAGTACGTTGTCCACCAACGTCTCTCTTTCTGTAGCCCCAAATGCCAATTCCGTCAAAACTCGGCGGACTTTAGGTAATGACCCCGGCGCCATACTAAGTTCCCTGATCCCTAAGGCCGCAAAAAAAGGTGCCAATAAACTGTCCCCTCCAACTCCACCGCAAACACCCACCCAAATACCGGCTTTTTCTGCAGCTTGGCTCACTCGGGCAATTATGCCCAAGACCGCAGGATGATAAGGTTGATACAAATCTGCCAATTGATTATTGTCTCGGTCCACCGCCATCATATACTGGGTCAGATCATTCGTGCCAATACTAAAGAAATCGACTTCCGTCGCTAACCGCTTGGCCATCCAGGCCGCCGCAGGAATTTCGATCATGATACCCACTTCCAGCTTGCCGACGTCGTGTCCCTCCTGTACCACTTCATCCCGGGCCAAAAAAAGCAGTTCCTTGGCTTTGATCAATTCCTCAAGCGTGGCAATCATAGGAAACATCACGGCAGTCGGTCCTGCAGCCGAAGCACGCCATATCGCACGTAGCTGGACATGAAAGATCTCAGGTCTGCGCAAGCACAGGCGTATAGCTCTGACACCTAAAAAGGGGTTTTGCTCCTTGGGAAGGTTTAAAGCAGGAGCGGCTTTGTCTCCGCCAATGTCCATTGTTCGAATGACGGTTTGATGAGGAGCACAAGCCACAATTACTTGAGTGTAGGCCGAGACCTGTTCTTCCTCAGAAGGTAATTCTTTCCCCATAAACAAGAATTCGGTCCGGTAAAGCCCTACTCCCTGGGCTTTAAATTTCCGCACAAGTTGCAAATCCTCCGGACTGCCGACATTGGCAGCTAGTACCATGTTTCCAAAGATTACCCCAGTCTGATCCGATTGCTCTTCATTGCCCCAATCGTTAGGTTTCGTTGTGGTTATACCCTCTGGAGATTGCTTGACCCATCCTTCATCCCCATCTAATTCAACCCACTTTAAATTCGTCAAAGTCTCCCATGAACCTTCAACCACCGTCACTGCAGGAATCCCGTAAGTTCGGGCCAGGATTGCGGCATGGGAGGTTTTGCCGCCTTGGTGCATAATGAAGCCAAGGACTCGATCCTTAGGCAAGGAAATGGTTTGTGCCGGAGTTAGTTCTTCAGCCATCACGATCCAGTTTCCTGCGTCAGGGAAAGATGCAGCGCCTGAATCATGAGAACCCTGTAGATTTTGCAATAGCTGTTCCAGTACATCTTGCACGTCAATAGCGCGTTCCTGAAAAAGCTGATCCGGGATATTTTTCAACATCTGAACCACTTCAGCCGCAACTTCCTTCAAGGCTTGCTCGGCTTGTACATGTTTTACTTTGAGCCGCTGTTGAGCTTCCCCAATAAAAGCAGGATCTTTTAGCAAAAGCTTATGGGCGCTAAAGATCTGAGCAAACTTTTCTCCTTTTTCGGTCTGAACTTCTTGTTCGTATTGGGTTAGCCTTTGGTCGGTGAGTTCAATAGCCGTTTGCAACCGTGCCAATTCCCCTTCCGCCTCGATCTCGCCCTCAGGCTTACAAATTAGTTCCGACCTAAAGGGCTGCAAAATCCACACTTTCCCTGCGGCTCGCCCCGATGCTACACCTAGTCCACGCCAATTATTTTTATCCATCGTACTCACCCTGATTTTCTAAGTTTATGACGAGAGTTTCTAAATTCGTATCTGTATCCTGCTCATCGACGCTGTCTATAATCATACTAAATACACGAATAATCATGGGCAACTCCTCCTTAAGATTACTTTTTCGGTACTAGTGTACATTTTTGTCACTCGCTCAAACTAACATTGATACTTAATCTAATATTTATCATAAGTATTAATGCAAACTAAACGTATCAAGTATTTATGTGTTTAAAATGTAAATATTATGTCATTAATATGTTATTTATGTGTAATAATAAGTTATTTAATTAACTTATTATTACATACGTACATTAATTCAATTAATTAATGTAAATAATTGAATTAATGTGTTATGATTATTCTATGGTAAAAATATCTTATCGAGTAATGTATTTCCAGTATCTTCCCAATCAAAGAATCATTTTCTGAAAGTAGGTGATTAATGTGATTTTAGAAAGTAAATTATCGATTCCCAGAAAGCAACTTGTTTTCTTCTATCTTATGCTGGCAGTCGTTTGGTATGGAGAATCAGCCAACGAATTCCTTCACCATAATATCAGCTCAGGTATCAGTTTAATGGTATTTGGGAGTCTCTTCCTTATCGTTCTCTATCTGATCCAGAGCTATTTCACCAAAATGCTTTTGCTTTACCAGAAGAATTTAAACAGTACCAAACATTCGTTAAAAAACAGGAGGTAATTCATTATGAAAGCGATTATTTTATGCAGTTGGGGTGCTACATCCAGTTCACTGGCTAAAAATGTTATGGATGAAGCCAAAAAGAGGAAGCTGGACATTACCGTTGACGCCGGAGGCACAAGTGAATTCAAAAAAAAGGCGGAGGATTACACCGTTGCTTTACTGGAACCTCAGGTTAGGCATCTTAAGAAAGAGATCGAAGAAGCAGCCGGTAAATATGGTATCCCAGTAGAGTTGGTCGATATGAAGGCCTTTGGCATGATGGACGGCAGTAAAGTCCTTGATCAAATTTTGGAGTTGACCAAAAAAGCTCAACCAAGAGGTTAGCATCAAGCAGTTTCAAAAAAACAATGAGAGGGGAGTTAAGCTATGAAAAACGGCCAATTTTTAAAAAACAATCATTTTATGACTTGGATGGATGAACATTTTATGCCCGTTTTAGCCAGAATTGCTCAAAATATTTATCTCCAAGCGATTCGTGATGCTTTTTGTATCTTTGCCTTACCATTAATCATTACGGGTTCAGTTTTTTTAATTCTTTCTAATCCACCTGTAGCGCTACACTGGGGCGTTATTACTGCCTGGAATAATGCCATCACTCCGATCCAGACCCAGATCATGAACGCGTTTAACTTAAGTTTTGGAATTATGGCCCTGATGGTCGCCTTTGGAACAGCCTACAGTTTAGCCACCCGGTGGGATCTAGATGATGCTCTGACGGGTATCCTCTCAATGGTCAGTTTTCTCATTCTCTGCGTTCCGGCCTCTGATCTGACCAAAGTCTCCTTCGGAGATATCTTAAACTATTTAGGTGGACAAGGTCTATTCGTAGCTATTCTAATCGGGATTATGACGGCCAAAGTAATGAAGTTATTTACCCAAAAGGGCTTCGTCATAACAATGCCGGCCGGAGTTCCGCCCTATGTTGTGAGAACATTCACAGCTCTCGTTCCATTCTTCTTCATGATCACCTTCTCTTGGGCTTTAGAATGGATCGTCTGGTCCCATCTGCAAATCACGGTACCACAATTAGTCCTTGAAATCTTCAAACCCTTAGTTGCTGTGTCCGATAGCTATCCGGCTGCATTAGCAGAAATCATCCTGATGATGCTTTTATGGTCATTAGGCATTCATGGTATGAATGTTGTCTCCTCTGTGGCCTATCCTTTCTGGATGACTCAACTGGCTGCCAATGATGCTGCGCTTAAATCTGGTCTACCGCTTCCTGGGATCGTTACGGAACCGTTCTTTCATATGTTTACCCACATTGGTGGTTCAGGATTGACCTGGCCTCTCACGATCATGTTCCTTCTGTCCGCCTCCAAACAACTAAAGGGGATTGGTAAGACAGAAATCATCCCAGCTATCTTTAATATTAATGAGCCACTTCTCTTTGGTGCTCCACTTGTCTTGAATCCGATCATGTTTATTCCTCTAATTCTGGCCCCGGTTGCGGCAGTGACCGTTAACTATGCTGCCTTTGCCTTACAGCTTGTACCAAAAATCGTTATCCAGCCCGCCTTCACAACCCCAGTATTCCTAGGGGGCATTGTTGCTACAGGAGGGTATTGGCAAGGTGCTGCTCTCCAGTTAGTCAACTTAATTGTCGCTGCAGTCATCTACTATCCTTTTTTCAAAGTATTTGAAAAAGAACTGGTCCAGAACGAAACTGCAGCGGAACTAGCTACAGCTCCCGCTCCAGCTGCAGCCTAAGCGATGATTGATAAAATCAAAGCTAAATCTAGAGGAGGAATTATTGTGAATAGTGAAATCAAATTGGACCTTGAAAAAATCGTACTCAATCTGATCCTGCATGGCGGAAATGCTCGCGGCCTAGCCTACGAAGCAATCGATGCAGCCGAAGAGGGAGATTTTAAACAAGCCGAAAAGAAGCTTGAAGACGCAGATCAGGAATTTTATGAAGGCCATGTATTCCAGAATTTGTTGATTCAAGGTCAGTTAGAAAAAGATGCCGTGCCTAATTTTCTAATCATTCACGCCCAAGATCAGCTCATGACCGCTCTTGCTGAGAAGAACCTTATCAAACGGCAAATTGCGCTTTATCAAAGAGTTTATGAGTTAGAAAAGAAATCCGCTCTATAACAGAATTTAGCGACAAAGGTAAAAAGGATGCCAAGGGAGTTGAAAATATGATTCAAAAAGAATATAGGTTAAATAATTTGCTGGGCCTCCATGCCCGTCCCGCCAGTTTGTTGGTTCAAGTGGCTAGTGAAGGCAAGTCTGAGGTCACACTTATTAAAAAGGAAAAAGAATATAATGCCAAGAGTATTCTGGGTGTTCTTAGTCTAGGGGCTCAGAAAGGGGATGATCTTTTGGTCAGGATTGACGGTCTGGACGAAGTGGAGATTGAACGTAAGATCCAAGCATTATTTGCTGGAAACTTCAGAGAATAGTGTAAACTATTTAAGCCATTTAGATCATCTTGATCTAAATGGCTTAAATATATCATCACATATCAAAGGCCACGGTAGAATTATCTGCCCTGGCCTTAGTTGTTTTTCTGCTTATTATAATTATTATAGTATTTTAGTATCTTAGATATTCGCATAAGTTCACCTATATTAATTGCGCTATAACTAGAACTTGTTCTTGTATTAACACCAGTTGTTGCAGTATTACCACACTCAATAAACCAAACCCAAGTAAAATAATGGACAAACCTGTCAGTACTTTCAAAAAACGCTTCATAAGATTCGTTCTCCTTTCGTTCTATTCATTTTAGGATTATTTAGTCACTGGTATGCTTTTCTCTCTATTTAAGATGATAACAGGAAAAAATTGCATTATCGTGGCAATATTCTTTTATTCAGGCGCCATTTATTCACAAGATTAATCTAGTCAACTTCTTTATTAGCAATGCTTCACACCCAGTTTGGATCCCACCCGGAATCAACGGGCTTGGATATTGAATATACCGCCTAAATACAAGACAAATGTCATAATATTGGCATTTTATTATGTTATCATCTTAAATAGAGAAGTAAGGAAGAAGGCACTATTAAGGTGCTGAGAACCGATACAAGTATAAGAGAGGGGAATTCTAAAATGAAAAGAAATACAACTAGAAAAACTTTGGCTACTTTAGCTCTCGCATGTATGGCAATGGCCATGACTCCGTTTAATGCCCTTGCAGACTCCCAGGTAACTAGTGCACGAATTTTCGGGGCGGACAGATTTGGAACCGCTGTTGCTGTTGCAAATACTGGCTGGACTGTTACTAACACGGCCATCTTAGCTCCCGCAGACGATGCTAACATGATTTATGCATTAGAGGCAGCACCTTTGGCTGGTAAAGCATCTCCTATTCTATTGACAGACAAAAACTGGCTGAGTGCCGCTACCCAAGCTGAATTGGTCAAGCTGGGTGTAAAAAATGTATATGTGGTAGGTTCTATCGACCAAACAGTCGTTGACCAAGTGAACGCGATGAGTGGTGTAACCGCTATCGTACTCAAAGGTGCCGATCGTACGGATACAGCGGCAGCAATAGCGTCAAAACTTATCAATCCTGCGGGATCCTTTGTCATTGGTTACAGTGCTTTGCCTGATGCCCTATCAATAGCGTCCTATGCTGCTGCTAACAACTACTCAATCTTATTGGCTAACCCTGATGGAACCTTACCTGCTTCGGAAACTGCCTACAAAGGCGCTAACACCTACATCATCGGCGGACCTACTCTCGTAGATAACATCCCAGGTGCTACTCGCATCTTTGGCGCAGATCGTTTCGCTACGAATCAGGCAGTGCTCAATGCCTTTACTTATAGCTATAACCATGTCTACGTTGCCAACGGTACAGACGCGCACTTGGTTGACTCTCTCGTCGCATCCCCCCTGGCAGCTATGTACAATGCACCTATTCTTCTGACTGAACCTAATGGAAGCGGTACAATTGCATCTGTTAGTACGAGAAGCAGGCTGGATCCAGCGGCTGTCGTAACTGCTATTGGCGGTGTCACCATGTCCGACTTCTGGTGGTAATCCTGGAATAAAAAAACACCTCCTCGTTCACACTGTTGATCGAGGAGGTATTATTAGTTAAGTGCAACTTACTTCAATAAACCCTTGCTCTTCAAAAACGTAGTAGATACCTCTTCGATGGACTTCTTCTCAATATCTGCCTGCATGTTCAATTCTGTGATTGTCTTGGTATCCAGAAGAGCACTCAGCTTTTTAAGATCTGCTGGCAAATTAGGATAAGCATCCACAATTTGCTTTCTTACCACCGGGCAAGCGTTATAGACTGGAAAAGCCTTTTTATCATCTTGGAGCATAACGAGCTTATCCGCAATAATCCTTGGTTCTGTAGTAAAGGCCAGCGCTAAATCCCCTTTTTTCGCTTTCAGGGTATCATAGTTCAGTCCAATGGCGACGTCGACAAGAGCATCTTTCGGCATTTTAAAATCGTAGGCTTTTTCAAAAGCTGGCAACCCATCCGCTCTGCCATCCCATTCAGGGAAGCTGACGAATTTCAGATTTACACCTTTTTTAACTTGGGCAACATAGTCCGATATCGTTTTTAGTTTATACTTTTCAGCGACATCAGCGCGGACCACAATTCCATAAGTATCATCCAATGGTGCGTAATCCAACCACTCAATTCCGTTTTTAGCATCCCAGTCTTTAATAAGCGTGTAGCTTTCTTTTGCATCATACACAGGATCATGTTTCATTAAGTTAATCACACCTGTGCCAGTATACTCCCAGTAAAGGTCGATTTGCCCGGATGTCAGGGCTGGGCGGATTACTGCCAGCTCTCCTAGTCCCATCTTGTTTTCCACTGGATATCCTAGACCCTGCAGATACTGCAAGCTAAGCGTCCCCAAGAGTGAAGCTTCCGTAAACGTCTTGGAAGAAATCTTAATAGTGGGTCCTTTTTTGACCGTATCAGCGCTAGTGCTCGGCTTCGTCTGTGAACTGCAGCCCACAACCCCCCCCAAAGCTAGTACCAGGGACAGGATTGCAACGAGGCCAAAAAATGATCTTTTCTTCATGCACCTACTCCTCCTTCTCTAAGTTTAATTTAATATCTCCTTTTGCTAACCTTTCATCTTCTTTATCCGGTTAATCCCCTCCTTTCAATTCATTGCCTGGTCATATTATTCCACTCACATGCCAGGTGGAGTGATTCGAAACTCGAGGTAACCTATCATCCGATCCAAGAGGATGGCCATGATAGCCCCGAGTCCTGCTCCAACAATCAAATATTCTGGCCGAAAGAGAGCCAAGCCACCCATGATTAAATTACCCAAACCCCCTGCCCCGATCAGTGACGCCAGGGTACCCATACTGACGACATAAACAGTGGCCGTTCGAATTCCACTGAGAATAATAGGCATCGCCAAAGGAATTTCTACTTCTAAAAGAATCTTCCCTCGAGACATCCCCATACCTGATGCTGCTTCCTTCAGATTAGGACTAACCCCGATTAAACCAGCGATTGTATTTCTGACGATCGGCAACAGACTCTGAAATAGCAAAGCAAGCACAGCGGGTTTCATTCCCAACCCCAAGATAGGTAAAGCCAGAGCTATGATAGCAAGTCCTGGAATAGCTTGTAAAATATTAAGTAGATTAAGGGTAACTAAGCCAAACTTCTTGAATTTTGGTCGGGTCAAGAAGATTCCGAGCGGTACAGAGATCAGAATTGCTAGGGTTATAGTGATCAGAACGATCATCGAATGCTCGAGTAGAGCTCCCGGTGCTTTTTCGAAAAGAGCAAACCTGAAATTCTCCCAAGTCATTTATTCACCCTCTTTCCTGTAAACATGTTTGCGAATATCTTTAAAGGAGAGCATACCCAGTAGTTTTTCACCTTTAAGAATCCCAAGATAATCAACATCATATTCTAGCAACAGTGAAAGCGCATCCGGTAGAGAGGTCGTCGATTGAACGAAAGCCTTCTTCGTGCGCTGAACCATTTTCTTTAAACCCTCCAAATTATCCCTGCAAGCCTTAAAATCGGTCAACGTGATATGTCCGTAAGTCTTACCCGCTTCATTCAAGAGAAACGCCACCTCAACCCCGACCTGCTTCATCTTCTCGGCGGCAGTGTGCAATTCGTTTTCCATTACAATACACCCTACGGGTTGCATCGCTTCTTCAACCTGATACAAGTTCAATTTTTTTACAACCCGATCATGACCAATAAAGTTCTCGACAAAATCATTGATCGGACTCGTTAGAATCTCTTCCGGAGTTCCAAATTGAACCAACTTTCCAGCGTCGAAGATGGCAATTTTGTCCCCCATCTTAATTGCTTCATTAATGTCATGCGTCACAAAAACAATGGTCTTCTTAATCTCCCTTTGCAGACGCAGGAGTTCATCTTGTAAATGGGTACGTGCTATAGGATCAACTGCGCCGAAGGGCTCATCCATGAGCATGATAGGAGGATCAACTGCCATAGCTCGGGCTACGCCGACCCTTTGCATTTGCCCACCACTAAGCTGGGATGGATATTTACCCCAGGTCTTTTCCAGGTCCAGCCCCATCATCACTATGAGCTCTTCGACACGTTTCTTAATCTTATCTTTCGGCCATTTATATAACCGAGGAACAATGGCAATGTTCTCGGCAATCGTTCGGTGCGGCAGAAGGCCTATCTGCTGAATCACATAGCCGATACCCATTCTCAGCTGATCCGGGTCCGTATTCATGACATCTTTTCCGTTAATTTTGATCTCCCCAGAGGTTGGTTCGATCATTCGGTTAATCATGCGCAGGATGGTACTTTTTCCACATCCTGAGGGGCCGACTAAGACACAAATTTCTCCCTCAGGTATGGAAAGAGATAATTGGTCCACTGCTAACATTGTTTGACCAGGATACTGTTTCGTAATTTGTATTAATTCAATCATAAGATCCTCCTCTGACCACTTTGATCCTGTCTCATTTAGAATACCTATTTGAAGAGGAGCTAGCGGTTAATTCTTAAACCGCGGGGAACAATCCTTTTCTCAATCGCCCCCAGGATTGTGTCTAACCCTATAGCAATCACAGAAATAAGCAGTGCGCCTGTGACCATCATGGGAGTATTGGAACGAACAAGACCTTCCGAAATAAAACGCCCTAAGTTGCGTTCCCCTATATAGGTGGCTATGGCGGCGATGCCCGTAGTCATTACCACGGTGATCCGAAAACCAGCAAAGATAATTGGCATACCTAAAGGCACGAGAATTTCTCGCATAATCCTCCCGGAACTCATGCCCATCCCTTTGGCTGCTTCTATAACATTACGATCGACGTTTTTAACCCCATCGTAAACATTTCGAATCAAGGGCATCATCGCATAGAGAACCAAAGCAAACAAAGCTGACTTCCGTCCTAAACCGAAGAAGGGGATGGCCACCAGAATAGCAAACATAGACAAACTTGGAATACAAAAAATAGTATTAGCCAAACCTAGAACACGCCTTGCCCATTTATCGTTTTTTGTCAACAATAAACCGACAGGTACCCAGATCACCAACGAAATAGTCACTGCTAACAAGACGAGCGTAAAGTGATTTCCGGTATATTCCATAATCGTCCCAGTATTCTTAGTTAGAAAATTGCTAAAGTCCTCTAAGGTCACTCGCCATCAGCCCTCTTTCCCTGTTTTATCTACTTTGGATTTTTCGGTAATTCATCAAAGAGCCCTCTCGCAGAAGTTGAACCTCGTCCTAATTAAAGTCGTTGCAAAAATCATGCCATTTTTCAGATTATTTGTAACCTAAGGACCTTGCAGTTTGTCTTATACTATCAGACCCCCATGCCACTGCGCGGCACCACTGATGAATGAAATAACATCTTATTTCAGGGCAGAAAGTATAAACTTACGTTATATACTTTCCAAGCATAAGTGCAACCAACGGTTTCACCTTCGCCAAGGCTCGGCGAAGCCGGGTTTACTTTATCCCCGTCAAAAGGTATAAATTTTGCGTAGAGTAAGTTCAAGCAAAGACTGGCCTCAATGCCCATGGCCGGGTACAAAGCAGCTTCTCTATAGGCAGAGGCGCATAAAATTTTTGCTCCGCGAAGTTTACATGATGCTTGAACAGTATATTTCTTGGTAAGTGCCAATAAAATTTGCTGCCAAATAAATGTGCATCTTTTCAATGTGGAGACGGACTGCTTAAATCCCCAGTCCTAATTTCTTCATACGATATTGGAGATTTTGCCGAGCTATCCCGATGGAATCAGCAGCTTTGGTGATATTTCCATTGTGGTTCTTCAAGGCTTCCCAAAGAACTTGCCTTTCCACCTCACGCAAGACATGAGCTAAGGTACGGGAACCCTTATTGTATAATTCGGAGAAGGCACCATCCTGACTGAGAAACTTTGATTTTATGTAATGTGGCAAATGCTCAATTGTCAAGACGTTTCGACCATCCAGCATACTCATGGCACTTTCAATAGTGTGTTCTAATTCACGAACATTACCTGGCCATGGATATCTAGCAAAGAAGGCCTTTACCTCATTGCCAATTAGGACACTCCCTAAGCCATAAATTCTTTGATATTTGTTCAGAAAAAAAGAGATTAAGGCCTCAATATCTTCCTTCCGGTCTTTTAAGGGAGGAACATAGAGAGTGATCACAGCCAACCGATAAAAAAGATCTTTGCGCAAGGAACCGTTATTAACCGATTCCCAGGGATCGACATTGGTGGAACTGATAATCCTACATTGAACTGGAATTTCCATCGTCCCACCAACCCGCCTCACCATTTTTTCCTGGAGGACTCGCAGGAGTTTAGCCTGGAGGGCAATACTCAGAGAATTCAGCTCGTCCAAAAACAAGGTCCCGTTTCCAGCTTGTTGAAACAGACCCTTAGATTCCACTGCTCCTGTAAACGCCCCTTTGGCTGTACCAAAAAGGATGCTTTCCAACAAAGTTTCCGGAATCGCAGCACAATTAATCGCTACGAAAGGTTCCTTTTTACGGGCGCTATGATTATGAATTGCTTGAACCAATAACTCTTTACCTGTTCCTGTTTCCCCAAAAATTAAAATAAAACCATCCACTATTGCCGCTTTCTTCGCAGAAAGAAGCAGACTTTGCATCGTGGAGCTAGCATAATTGATTGATTCAAATGTATAGCGCGTACCATTATCACGATATCCCTCGAGCCCAATTTGATCGTGCAATTGCAGGGTTTTAGTCAACAGTTCTTTAAACCTGGTAATATTTTTACACACCGAGTATACTGCTACAACCTCACTGTTCTCTAGTACGGGAAAAGTACTCGCTACAATGTTGACCTCTTTACCCTTGTTTGTGAAGTAAGTTTTATGCTTTTCCAAAATAGGCTTTCCGGTTAGAACAACCCTTAAATGTTCACTGCTCTCTAGCGTAACTGCATCATATACTTCAGCTAAATATCGTCCCACGACATTTTCGGGTAATAAGTCTTCTAATTTAGCCATCTCGGAATTATAAAAAATTATTTTACCTTCTGGGTCAGTAACTATAACCCCTTCTTCAATCGAATTAAAGAGCTGCCTTAAAGCTAAGACCAAAACATCACCAGGCATAATGCGCTACCTCCCAACCCCCATCTGCTCTGAAAACAAATCATTCAGAAGATCATAACCTAAGCCCTGAATAGCTTGGCGTTTATACTCCTGCGAAGACCTGCCCGGGATCGCCCGATCGACGGCTTCGGTTAGACGATCAGCAATCTCCTGCGCCAGATCTTGATTCATTGTCTTGCCTTGTAATTCCAGCTCTAGCTCCTCAAGACGAAATGGGGTCCGCCCTAAAGCGCCGACGGCCCACCTCGCACCCCTAATCTTTCCAATTCCTAAGTCCATTTCAACTTTGACCGCCATGTTCAAACGGGCGATTGTCACTGTAGAACGACTGCCCACTTTGGCAAAGCCGCTGACGATTTGTGTTTCTATCTGTGATTGCCAGGAAGGAAAATCGACCTCCGTTATCAATTCTTTAGCCTGTAAACCTGCGCCATCTCCTGCTTGTAGCTGAGCAAATGATACTCTCCTTAAGCCTTGTGGACCAAGTATACTTACCCAAGCTTCCAGAACCAATAAAGCGGGTAGACTATCTCCGGCTGGTGAAGCTTTGGCAATATTTCCGCCTAGGGTTGCTCGATTACGAATTTGAGTGGAACCCACCTGAGATGCGGCTTGCCCCAGACATCGAGCCTTCTCCCAGATAAGGCTGCTCTCACTGATCTGGGTGAAGGTTGTGGCACTTCCAATTCTTAGCCTACCTTCTACTTCCTTTATATAATTAAGCTCCGCAATTTGAGAAAGGTCAATGAGCCAAGCTGGTTTAATCTGACCACTATTTAACTGAATGACAAGATCTGTGCCTCCGCTGATAAAAGCTACCTCTTCCTGACTTTGAGAAAGGGTCTCCATAACTTCCGCTATACTCATTGGACAGGCAAACTTAAATTTTGGCATCCTGATTCATTCCCCTCCTAACCATCAAGGCTGAATTTACCGATCCTAGTTTCAGCGCCAACACTCAGTTCCCTTTGACATGCTGCCAGCGGCAAAGGATCGTTTCCAAGATATCCACGACAATAAATAAACCCACACCGAGTAGGGCCATCATAATGATTCCAGCAAACATCTCATCCGGAGCCGCGCGGCTCCACGAATCCATAATAAAATAACCTAATCCTTCAGTCGTGGCAAACGATTCGACAAAGAACAAAACAGCAATCGCAGTGCCCATGCTCAACCGAAGAGAAGTCAAAACATCGGGTAAACTCGCAGGTAAAAGCACGTACCGGTAAACTTGAGCTCGGTTACCGCCCAAAGAACGCAGGGACGAAATCGTTTCAACCGGTATTTTGCGAACAGCATCACGTGTCGTCACTAGAATTTGAAAAAAGACAATGAAGGTAATGAGAAATATCTTTGATCCGTCTCCTAGTCCGAGAAACAAGAGGATTAAGGGAAGAAAAACAATCTTTGGAATCGGATAGGTAATATAAACCAAAGGGGCTAAAAATCGGTCAATGGGTTGCTCATGCCCCATAATCAAGCCTAGCGGAAGACCAAGAAGTAGCGATAGTAATGTGGATAGAACGACTCGATACGTGCTGACCCAAAGGTGTCTCCCGAGGCTCGCTTCGAACAGCAATCGAGAAGTAGCGCTTATAGCTGCTTGAGGGGTCGGTAATAGAGGAGTATTAAGGCTCCAGGCTGCATACTGCCAAAGTGCTAACAAAAATAACGCAGCTCCAACATACCCACAGACCGCCCTCTGAAATCCTCTACTTGGTTGGATCATCCACCCATGCCCCCTTCCAAAAGAGAACGGACATAACTCGTCTGCTGGAAGAATTCTGAGGTTTGACGATAACCACTTTGTCCGACAAGTGGGTTAAGGATTTCGCCTATGACATGAGTGGGGCGCCCATCCGCCAGCACTAAGATCCGACTGCCTAGAAATACGGCCTCTTCAATACTGTGAGTCACTAAAACAGTCGTTAATTTCTGTTCTTGCCAGATTTCTAATAAAAGTTTTTGCAGTCGTTCCCGGGTCAAAGCATCTAGGGCCGATAAAGGCTCATCCATTAAAAGTAGATCCGGATGTAACGTTAACACTCGAGCCAAAGCCACTCTCTGTCTTTGCCCTCCACTCAACTGACTAGGAAAATGATGTTTCACTTCCCACAAGCCCATTTTACGGATCACTTCTTCGACTGCGTCCTGATACATCCGCTTAGGCATATGCCGAACTCGCAAACCTAAACTAACATTTTGCTCCACATTCAGCCAAGGAAAGAGCCCATATTCTTGCAGAATAAAGCCAGTTTGCTGGCGGGTACCCGTCAACCTCTCATCCCAAACCCTGATCTCACCGCCCGTTGGCTGCAACAACCCGGCTAATAAATAGAGAAGAGTGCTTTTACCGCAGCCTGACGGACCTATGAGAACTAAGCTTTCTCCAGGTTCAACCTTCAAACTAAAATCGTCATAGACTTTGACCTGTGACGCTCCTTGAATATAAGCCAGGTCACAATGAGAAACTTCGATCACAGGTTATTCTCCCCTTAGATTGGAATCTACTAAATCTTGATAGGCGTAAGCTTGGGGAATGAGCTTTTTATCGACCATCCATTTCATAACACTATTGACTTCTTCCTCTGTTGGCAGCTGAAGTTTCGAGAAAGTCGGAGTTTTGTAACTTTCCTTTAACTCAGCCGGAATTTGAGCTTTTTCTAAAAAAAGACTGCGATATTGATCAGGATTTTTACTTAACGCTTGTCCAGCAGAGCCATAAACTCGTACGGTAGCTTTAATTCCCTCGGGGTTCTCCTGGATACTTTTGGTTCGAAATAATAAGACGGTCTGGGAAATATTCCGGTAGGTATCATCCATAATCAGATGGGCGCCCTTGGCCTGAGCCAGGGAAGCAAGAGGATCTGGAAGACAAGCGGCATTGATTTGGTCCGATAACAACATATCTAAGCGCACCGGCATTTTAGGGATCGACATCTTCTTCACATCGTTTAATATAACCCCTTTATCTAGGAGCATTTGATCGCTGACATAATCGATAATCGAGTTCTGGGATATCCCTAAGGTCGCTCCTTTTAATCCTGCCAGATCTTTAATACTCGACTTAGGGGAGGACAGAATCGCAAAACGGCCTTCTTTAGGAGTTGCCCCAAGACCGATAGAAGCAATCTTTACATCGGTACCGATTTTCTTTAACAACGCCACGGCTACTAAATCCGCTACTTCTCCATCAATTTGTCCTGCTTGCAAGGCTGTATCTCGTTCTAGGGCACTCGCAAAGCTAACCAGTTCAACTTGAACTCCTTCTTTAGCAAAGAGGCCGTCTTTTTCCGCAACATAGAACGGTAAATTATCTTCGATAGGCAATACCCCAATTTTTACCGTTTTTCCTGCGCTCTTGGTTGGTTGATTTTTATCAGGGGTCTTAGTTGCTGAGCAACCGGAAATCACAATGACTAGACAAAGGACAATACTCAAAATACTAAACCTGAAACGTTTCATTTAATCTCGACACTCCTACTCTATTTTATTATTTCTTTAAATCATAATTACTAGTTTCGACAAAGAGTTTGTGATTCCTTTTTGCATTGATTGTTATAATTCAAAAGAACAAAAAGCTGATAATCCTTAAGTAAGGAATACCAGCTTATAATCCCCTAAAATGTCTTCAAATATATTCTATCGTCGATCGTAGCTCAACAAAACTCGGAATCAGACCACCAGATCCTTTCGTGAAAACAAAATTCTGGCTATAACCAAAGTCAGCGTAGAGATCACACCTAAAACTACAAACCCCTTCGTTGGCATAATTTTACCTTGAAGAACTTCCTGTGGGCGAAATAACCCAAACGGAGTGAGATGTTTTAGTCCAGAAAAGCGATCACTCAGACTTGCTACCACATCCAGCCCATAAAACGCAAAGGTTAAGGCGCTCGCATAGCGCTCCGACTCCTCCACCGTATCGAAGAGTAACGCCAATAACAGACTGTAAGCACTGATCGCTGTACCTAAGCTAAAGGCGATGATTCCCAGTCGAAAGTATTGCCACTTATCAATCGTTATCTCAAAGTGTGCTGTCGAGGTATAGATCCCGCCCAGCGTGGTGCCGGTCACCAGGGCTAACTCCGTCAAAAGCACTCCTATTTGGGTGTTTAGAATCTCGGCTCGCGAAACAGGCGCAGATAAGGGATAGGCCATAAAGCCCTGTTCTACTGGTTGTGCCAGCAAAGCATTGGCTGAGTTTATACTATAAAAAGAGATGATCAATGTCCATAACCGCCCAAACAGTTGCGCCGAGATATAGGCCTCATAAGACAGGTCGACTTCTTTTCCCGTGGAAACGCCGAACGCTCGTGTAACGGCGGAGGGTAAACTTCTCGGGATTTCCTCAATAGCCGGTGATTGGATAATGATGGGGTAAATCCAAGTAATAATCCATTCGTAAAGAACCAACCCCATCGAGTACCCGAGGATTTTTTTGCCCTTTTGTTTGAGCATAACCCAATATAAAGTGTCATTCATACTTTAATCCCTGCACTTTTCTCAAACATGAATATCTTTCTTGCTGAAAATATAGCCGGCAACCAGAATAAAAATGGTCGAAAGCCCAATTAAGCCGAACGTTTGAAGAGTGGGCGTCTCACCATTTAATATTTCTTGTGGTTGAACCCAGCCAAAGATAGTTAAGTTTTTAACCCCTGAAAAGCGATCATTGAGCTCTGAAAATACCTCCAGAGCATAACAGAGAAAGGTAAGACTAGCTGCACTAAGAATTGTAGACTCTTCCTCATTAAATAAGGCTGAAAAGAACAAGCTGTAGGCGCCAACCGCTAAAAAAAGAGCAAACTCCAGAACCAGCAAACGAACATATGACCAAACTTCGATCCGGATATCAAAAAACGCCATTCCCCCCCAAATGCCTAACCCAGTTAGTCCTACCATCAAGGCCAGTCCGCTGATTAAGACAGCTACTTGAGTTGATAACACCTCCCAACGCCCTACCGGTGAGGAAATTAGGTAGGCCATCGCTCCCTGATCAACTAATTTAGCGATTAAAGCATCGGCAGTACTAATCGTGTATATTCCCGTCACAAGTAACCAAACCCGTCCAAAGCATTGGTTTGAAATATAGGCCTCGCAGCGATCTAGGCCACTGCCTGAAGTAACACCAAAGACACGTTTGACGGAGTTCGGCAAATTCTCGGCTAACTCTGCCACTTCCAGAGACTGAGAAATTGTAGGGTACACTCCAATCAAGAGCAGGTTATAGAGCGTAAGCCCAGTTGCGTAGTTTATCGCTTTCTTACCCTGTTGCTTAAACATTGTCCGATATAATGCCCTGTTCAGAAATGTTCCTCCCTTCATAAAAGTGCATGAATGCTTCTTCCAATTCTGTCGTTTTCTGAGCAAACGCCTTAACGTTCACTTGGGCGAGTCCGCTTAAGAGCGGGTTTAAATCACCCTGTATTTCAATGGTTAGACTAGTTCCATCGACAGCAACAATCGCTAAGCCGCACTCACGAAGAAGTTGAACTTGTCCCTCGTCATCCACAGTTATTTCAAAGGTCCGCTGTTGCGCCTGTCGAAGTGCTTGGATCCCTTCTACAGTAGCCAATTTTCCGTCGCGAATAATCCCCACCCGATCACAGGTCCGTTCCACCTCAGGAAACATATGCGAGGAAATAAAAATAGTCTTGCCCTGAAATTTTTCTTCCAGCACTAAATCAATAAAAACTTTTTGCATGAGCGGGTCTAAACCTGAAGTCGGTTCATCCAAAATCAGAACCTCAGAATCCAACATCAGAGCGTAAATGATTCCTAATTTTTGTTTCATTCCTTTGGACATTTTTTTAATAGGTTGTTTAAGGTTGAGCTCCAGTCTTTCGATGAGGACATCTCTGCGCTGCTGGTAAATCGGTCGATCCCCATGCATACCTGACATTAATTTTAAAAACTCTAGGCCAGACATTTGCTCGAGAAAATTCATTTCTCCCGGAAGATAACTCACCAACGACTTGACCTCCCTGGAATTTTGCCAACAATCCAATCCTTTAATCTGAGCAAACCCAGCATCCGGTTTTATAAAACCCATAAGATGACGAATCATGGTCGTCTTTCCCGCTCCATTGGGACCCAAAAAGCCAAATACTTCTCCCTCATTCACTCGGAACGATATCTCTTTGAGCCCACAAATATCAACGGCTTCTTTTCCTCTTTTTCTACTACTCTCTTTTGGATAGAGCTTTGTTATTCCTTCGACATTAATCATCTTTTTTCTCCACCCTTGAATTCTTGATAACGTTATCCCTTTTGTTTTAGGGACAGACTTCTTCCTGCGAATTTGTTTACCCATTTTATAATCAAAAACCGCTCTTTCATAAACTGAAAGCGGAACGGTTTCGCTAGATCCGCAAGACTGATGGTAGGGTCAAACTCATGAACAATCCCTTGAAGGGTTAATAGGGACTTCCCTAATAAAAGAAAATCAGAGGGTATTTCAAGATGGTGATTAAATGTCATTGCTGAAAGGTCATTGACTAGCTCAGAAAGGGAGGTTTGGGCGATGGGAACCTCTAAATGTTTCCTGCGAATTCCGTCCAGATCCTGACTAAGATGGTCTAAATCAACATTTTTGGGCACCATTCCGAGTTCTAGCATTGCCTTTAGCATAGACTTCGTATTGCGACGTGTCATGGCGTGTATCAAATTGGCAAACCTTCGTTTCATTTCCGGGGTTAGAGTTCCGACAATCCCAAAATCAACTAAGGCGATCCTCCCCCCTGATAAAACAAAAACGTTTCCTGGATGAGGGTCTCCATGGAAAAAACCGTCCCTTAAGATTTGTTGCAACAAGGCTTTACTAAGGCGTGCGGCAATCATTTTCTCATCATAATGAAGGGCTGCAATTTTTTGCCGATCATTGAGTTTAACTCCCTCGATATAGGTCATAGTCAGAACACGCCTCGTTGTATATTCCCAGAAGATACGAGGAATTACCACCTGGGGATCGCCCTCAAACCCTCGGGCAATTTTTTCCGCATTTTTCCCTTCGGCAGTGTAATCTAGTTCTTTTTCCAGCCATCCAGAAAATTCCCGCAGCATCCCATGAAGTTCATAATCCTTAGCTCTAGGACGACGTTGCTCAATCAAGGTCACAATATCCTTCATGATTTCTAGATCCGTTTGAATAACCGTCGCAATATTGGGGCGTTGCACCTTCACCACGACAGCTTCACCCGTGTGCAGTTCCGCGTAATGAACTTGACCGATCGACGCTGCGGCCAGAGGAGATGGATCAAACTTTTTAAAAAGTTTTGTAATTGGAGCGCCCAGCTCCCGTTCAACCGTCCGTCGAACGTCTTCATATCGGATCAGGGGTGCTCTATCCTGAAGATATTCCAACTCCCGTCGTACCTGCTTAGGAATGATATCCGGGCGCGTACTGGCAAATTGTCCGATTTTAATAAACGTCGGCCCTAATTCAGCTAAAGCTTGTCGGATGCGCTTCCCCAGTTGAACCAAGTCTGTATCAGCAAAGGTTACTTTTCCCCCTCGACCCATATGCTCAAGCAGGATATACCCAAATCCATTCCGGATGAGCACGGATATGATCTCTTGATAACGGCGAAAATGCCGCAATGTTTGTTCAAGCACTAAAACTGCGCTCCTTCTTTAACTTGTATGCTACCTAAATTCTCAATTACTGCCACACTTTACAAACTTTCATACCTTACACTTCCATGATATTCCAACATCTTCCATAGTGTTTTACTCAATTCACAATAAACAAAGCCTCTATTCCTTCTGAAAAAGGAAAAGAGGCTTTGTCATGAGTTCATTCAGGTTGAGCTTACGCCATTAGTTTTCTTTATATGAATAATTTCCTATTAGATTAGAGGTGGGTCCTAAGTCAGGTACTCCTGATAAGTTTCTTCGAATTTGAGTTTAAATCTGAATTCGGATTTGGATTCTCAGCCGACACCTGTTCAACCTTTTTGCTTGTTTTCGACAATTGAACTAATAAGACCCCGCCTAAAATAATGATCGCGGATATGAACACATAAGGAGAAACGGGCTCACTAAGTATCACCGCACCTAAGAAAACTCCGACAACAGGATTTATATAAGCATAGGTGCCAGCTTTTGACGCCGGCCATTTCTGTAAAATATAAATATACGAACTGTACCCAAGGATGGAACCGCCCAAGACCAAATAGGCCATTGCCCCTATACCCTTGCCCGTCAGATGGATCTTGCCTGCTTCTCCCAGCAACAGCCCGATTATTGTCAAGCCAATTCCTCCAGCAAACATCTGAATCCCAATATTAGCCACAGTAGATCCCGATGCTTTAAAGGTCTTCGAATAGACCGAACCTAGTGACCATAAAAAAGCCGCCAACAATAGTAAGATTCCCCCTGAAACATCAACTATTTTAGCTTCAGAACCGACTAATACCAAAAGGGCCACCCCGCTAAACCCTAAGATCAAACCGAGCCATCCCTTCCAGCCGATCCTTGGGCCATTGGGCAGGAACAACTCTAGAATCGCATTAAACAGCGGGACTATGGCCATAAGGAGTGAAGTAACACCTGAATAAACCCACTGTTCCGCCCAAACGACGATCCCATTGCCACCCATCAATAAAAATAAACCTACAATTGCTTGTCTCTTTACGTCGGTAACATTTTCCGGAAACTTGTATCCTTTAAAATAAGCAAATAATAACACTAAAGACCCTGCAATCAAGAACCTAATACCTGCAAACAATTCCGGTGGAAAATCGCTTACTCCAATTCTAATAGCTAAATACGTTGAACCCCATATAATGCAAACCGCTATGTAGGCTAAAATCACTATTCTCTCTTCTCTTTTGACCATGATCTCACCTCTCTAATCTCAGGGCAGTAGCCACCAATCTTATATCCCTTGTATATTCGTTACGAAATCCGTATAATCCTGCTCAACATAAAAAATCCCGCCGTCTTCACTTTACCAGTACCTGATTTGATCATACAGTCTGGTTGTAAGTACTCTTTTAATGGCATGAACTAAATGATATAGCAGAGATGAGAGATCGTATAATAAAATGCTCAGCGGTTTTCCTCGTCTGGAATCTTTACTGTAAAATGGGCACCCTCAAGGATCTGTGCCAATACTATTAACGGAGTGGTCGCCACCTCACGGTACATTCTGTGGGTGTATAAGTGACGAACGTTAGGGAACTCTTGCTTAAATAAGCGTCGGGCTTTGTCGCCAGCATGATCAGCATCCAGGAGAACGCAAACCTCATCATCACTATACTCTAAGATTAACTGTTCCAACTTATCCAGCCCCAAGGTTCCATAGGTGCAAGCGATCTCCACTGGTTCATCCAAAAGCTGTTCCAATCGTTGTTTATCGGTTTTTCCTTCTACAATAATAACTCTGCCCATATTCACCAATACTTTCTAATTGCATAGTTGAATTGTATATAAACTTCAGTTTATACTTTCTGACTAGTACAAAATAGGTTGCCACTATGCCAGTGGCAACCTATTTTGTTAGTTTTCCCCTTGATCGGCTTTCATGTGACTGGTTAGCACTAGCGCCAAAGTTTAACTGCAACTCTATCTTCGTCAACAATAAAGGTCGGTTCTTTTCCGTTGTGTTCGAGCATTCCCTTTATTATTTTATTTCGTACTCCCATTCCCATATGTTCGACATACCCGTAATCACGCAAAGTCTGTATTAAGATGGGATTACGGGGGACCCGCAAACCTAACTTCATTCTTTCCACAGTTACATTGTTAGGCAATGACCCCGGACTGACAATTTCCAATCGATCCTTATATAGACAAACCTCAATATCTGTGGGCCGCGTCCAATCCCTATGGACAAAGGCATTAATAATTCCTTCTCGCACTGCCTCAGGAGCAAAATCCCATTTAATCCTTCTTGTGAGATGATCTTCCGCTAGTTCTTCCCGTGAAGCATGTTGACGAACTTTACTTATCAAGAGATCTAGCAGGCCGCCTTCTATTTGTTCCCCAGTTCTATTCCACAAGGCAACTAAAGGTGCGTCAAGTGTCGCTCTATCCCTCGTGTCATAATCTTTCTCGACACCGGGGAAAACAACCCATTCCATTCCTGCTTGAGTAAGAAATCTTTTTGGTTCTCTTCCAAAAAGAATAAGTCCAGCAATAGTACATACTTCTTCTGAAAATTTGGTCTCCACCATTAATTCCATATTTATTAGGAGTTGAACCCATTCTACATCCCTATTCGGCAAGTCGCTTATTCCTCGAATCCTGCCGAAATAATCCTCCAGTCTCCTCTTATCCAAGTTGACAAAGGATGTACGTGGAACTGGGAGAGTTTCGACATGGAGAATCCCTCCTGCTTGAAACAACCTTGCTTGTTCCTCCCTTGTTGCTATCCTTGATGTTGAGCCAATACGCACATAAATGTCTTCTCTATTATTGTGCCTTACTACATAAGGTTTGGAAATTCCCATATCAAGAGAAATAATGGCAACTTTACGTTGATCTATCTCAACTTCTTCGTAATAAGGAATAAGACGGGGATGGACATTATTTGCACAGATGTTCATTACCCACTCTTCCAAGTTAGGTTTAGTAATACCCGATATAACGCCACTATCTTCCACGCCAAGTATAATTCTGCCGCCTTTAAAATTGGCTAACGCCACAATCTCTTTAGCCAATGTCTCTGCTCTAATGTCATCACGCTTAAATTCAATTCCAGACCCTTCTCCATTGCGAATAATTTCCAGCAATTCTAATCTCAGCATCTTAAATCCCTACTTCTCATTACTATCTCTTAACAATATCCAACTAAAATTTATTACATGCTCTCCATGCCATTAGATCCAATAAACATCTTTATCCAAAAATTCCACATCTGCACTTTCGTTATTCTCTATTATATACTGCTCATAGATTTATTAAAATCTCCTTAAGGGGATTTATGGAAATAATTCCATAAATCCAATTACTTTTTACATAGTTACAACTTGTTATAACTTAAGATCTACTACCTCATCAAGCCATTCTTCGATCACCTTCACTACGGAAGAGATGCAACCGTCTTCAAAGGGAGAAATTAAATTGGCTAACTTGACCAGTTCCAGAAAAGACTGACTCCCTCCCGCTTGACACAGCCTCAGGTAATCAGCCCAGGCCGTTTCGCGATTTTCGCGGGACCTTTTCCAGAACTGGAAGGCGCAAATTTGGGCTAAGGTATAGTCTATGTAATAAAATGGATCGCCAAAAATATGCCCTTGTTGATGCCAGTAACCACCGTGTTCCAAATAGTCGTTGTCCTCATAATCGCGATGGGGTAGGTATTTCTTTTCAATCTCTCTCCAGGCTACTTTCCTATCCTGTGGAGAAGCCTCTGGGTGAGCATAGACGAAATGCTGGAATTCATCAACAGTAACCCCGTAAGGAATGAAAAGTAAGGCTGAACTCAAGTGGACGAACTTGTATTTCGCGGTATCATCTTTAAAAAATAGTTCCATCCAAGGCCAAGTGAAGAATTCCATGCTCATCGAATGGATCTCACAGGCCTCATAGGTTGGCCAATGATATTCTGGAATTTGATAATCTTTGCTGCAATAAACTTGAAAAGCATGCCCTGCCTCATGTGTCAAAACATCAATATCTCCAGAGGTACCGTTAAAATTAGAGAAGATAAAAGGCACCTGATACTTGTCAATATAGGTACAATAGCCACCACCGGCTTTCCCCTTTTTAGCGACTAAATCCATCAGCTGATTCTCCACCATGGATTTGAAAAATTCGCCTGTCTCAGCTGACAACTCGTTATACATAGTCAGTCCGTTGGCAACAATCCACTCTGGATCCCCCTTAGGCGTAGCGTTGCCCGTTTGGAACTCAAACTTTTCATCATAATAGGGTAGAACCGCCGACCCCAGTCGTCTCTTCTGTCTTTCCCGCAATTTACTAGCCACAGGAACAATTGAGTCCAATACCTGCTGGCGGAAATTTGCCACCATGGCCGGATTGTAGTCTGAGCGAAGCATCCTCGCATACCCAAGCTCAATGAAATTTGCATAACCTAACATCTTGGCAATACGTGCCCGCACTTTGACCAAACCGTCATAGATTTCATCAAACTTCGCTTCATGGGCAGTAAAAAACGCATATTTGGCCTCATTGGCCCGTTTCCTCATGGCTCGATCGGTCGATAACTGGAACGGAACCAAGCCGGGTAGATTTCGCTCTTCTCCCTCAAACATAATCTTGGCCGATGCAATGAGCTTAGTATATTCGGTGGACAGTTTATTTTCCTGTTGTAAGTCTGCAATGATCTCCGGTGCAAAGGTTTTAAGGGTCAGATCAGCTTGAGTAAAAAGCTGCTTCCCCCACTTTTCTTCTAAGGCCCGCCTGAACTTGGAGTTGACCAATGACTGATAATACTTAGAAATCAAGCCCTGATAAATCGGCGTGACTTCGTCAAAATAGGTCTGTTCCTCCTCGTAAAAAGGGTCATTCGTATCCATGGTATGGCGAATGACCACAAGTTGCTCCATCGTCTCAAATTCGCTTCTTAGCCCATTCACCGCCACCATCAAAACATCCTGTTGCTCGAAAACCTCAGCCTGATCAAACTTTGCCAGGAGCTCAGAAAACTCGGTTTCCAGCTCTGGAAGATTCGGCCTTTTGTACATAAACTCGCTGAACTTCATTTTATTCACCTTCCTTGTATCTAATTTTATCTAAAGGCAACTTGATTTCAATAACAGTACCCTTATTCAGCTCACTCTGGACTGAAACCTGTCCATTATGAAGCTCTAGCAAATGTTTAGCAATAGCTAGGCCCAACCCGGTACCCTCCCCTTTGCGAGATTTTTCAATTTTGTAAAAACGAGTCCAGATATGGGGTAGTTCATCTGCAGCAATACCTTGCCCTTGATCGCGAATGATGATCGCAAGCATATTTAGCTCCAACAGGTTTGTTTCTACGGACACCCTGGTGTTCGGCGGGGAATATTTGACGGCATTATCTAAAAAGATAACCAACAGTTGGCGCAAACGGTCATAATCACCAAGAAAAAGAGGAACGTCTTGTTCAGGAAGATATTCGATTGTAATCCCCTTTTTTTCTGCGATTGTCTGAAGACTCCTGACAGTGTCCGCAAGCAGGCTGGGGATATGAAGCATTTCTTTATTGATGGTGGTTTTACCCGATTGAAGGCGGGAAAGTTCTAAAAGGTCTCCTACCAATCGTTCCAACCCTCGCGTTTCTGCAAGCATCCTTTCGTGGTAGTGCCTAATCTCGTCGCTTTTTTCGACGGTACCATCCACCATCGCTTCAAGGGAACCACGAATAACTGTCAGTGGAGTTCGGAATTCATGAGACACATTGGCTACAAAATCCAGACGTAGTTGTTCAAGACGCACGCTTTCACTGATATCCTGAACCAACGCCACGCTACCTGTGACAGTTCCTTGGTTGTCCACAATGGGTGAAAAGGTAAACATTAGCTTTTTGCCCAACCATTCTTTCAATATTTGTGAGGGTTTCTTTTCTTCCATTACTTTCGTTAGCTGGGCTTCAATTTCTAATTTGTTAAGGTCTATTTTTATATCTTCTGACAAATATGGATTTGGTCTGTTCATAATCTCCGAGAGAGCGGCATTAACACTGACTGGCGTCAGGCTGGAATCAAAGGCAACGATCCCTTCAGAGATACTCGCTATAATGTCATTGAGTTTTCCTTTCTCTTGGAAAAGCTGATTAATTGTAGAGCCCAGCTTTGAAGCCAGAAGGTCGAGTGAATCCCCTAGTTGTCCCAATTCATCTTGGCGTTTGACTCCTGTTCTTGCCAAATAATTTCCCCGCGTTATTTCCTGCGCGGCGCGGTTCATTGCTTTTAAAGGACGGGTGAAGAGTAAGGAGTAGAAAATTCCCAAGGCCACTGCGAGAATCAGTGCCAAAAGAAGACTGATAGCCAGAATACGCACGGCTCTGTTCAATGTTTCGGTAACCCCTGTCACTGGAGAATGGAGAAGCACTGAGCCAATAATTGCATGGTTGGAAGCAACAACCGGGACCCCCACTGTTATTGTCGCTTCGTTATAGATGCTACTAAAACTTTCGCTGATCGATTCTTTCCCTGCAAGTACCTCTAGAATTACGTTTTCAGCTTCCTTGGGCAGAGGATCTGAGTTTTTAAAGGACCCCTGTCCCATACCTTGCCCTTGACCTTGCCCCTTACCTTGACCTAAACCCTGACCCGATCCCATACCCTGACCCTGACCCTGACCATTTCCATGACCCATACCAGATATTAGAGGCAGGAGCTTTCCTTGGCTGTCAGTTATCCAAACTTTTGACTCAGTGAGTGTATCCAGAGAATGCATGTATCCCCCGAACCCCTGCATCTGGCCATTACTTTGAGAGTACTCGGCCACGACCACAGAGATGCTTCGTGCATAGGATAACATCGATTGCTCACGACTTGCAAAGGCATATTGCCTAAACATTTGCATAAAGACTAGTCCGATAGTCATCATCGAGACCAGTACAATGACTACGAAACCCGCCGATAATTTGAAAGCAATTCTATTCTTAAACATGCTTTACCTCAAATTTGTACCCCACGCCCCAAATGGTTTTGATATCCCAGCTAAAGGTTTCAGAAATGTTTATTTTTGATCTGAGCCGTTTGATATGTGTATCTACTGTACGAGCATCGCCAAAATACTCATAGCCCCACACACTGTTTAACAGGTTGTCTCGTGAGAAAACCTTTCCTGGGTTGGAGGCCAAAATCCATAAAATCTCAATTTCTTTCTTAGTAAGATTGATAGGTTGCTTCTCAATTATCACTTCATAGTCAGCAATATTAATTCTCAAGCCGGGGTGGCAAACAATGTCTTTGCTTTGCTCTTCTGAGATATCGAGGCGCCTTAAGACAGCACGAATTCGGGCCATGACTTCTCCAGGGCTGAAGGGTTTCACAATATAATCATCCGCACCGATGTCCAGTCCCATTATGCGATCCCCATCTTCTCCTTTGGCCGTAACCATGATAATGGGTACATTTGAAGATTGCCGGATTTCCCGGCAAACCGTAAAACCGTCTTTTTTGGGCATCATAACATCTAAGAGCACAAGCGATGGTCTAAATTCCATAAATTTCTGCAAGGCCTCTTCACCATCGTGCGCAATGATCGCTGTAAATCCTGCTTTGGAAACATAGGTTTTCAATATATCGAGAATGCCTTCATTGTCATCTGCAATTAGTAGATACTTGTTCAATAACGCCCCTCCCTCACCTCTTTTCATTTTATCATTAATGCTAAGAATGTTTGTGACATATTTATGGCAATTCTAAAAATGACATAATTGGTTCGAATTTTTGTCATACTTTTGCCACAAATTCTCCATAGTATAAAGTCATTAAGGTAAACCAAATCAATTAGAGAAGGAAGTGTTAATTTTATGAAAAATATCAAAAAAATGATTGTATCTGCAACCATTATTGGCACCCTCGGGATAGTAGGAACTGCCTATGCTGCAGTTACAACCCCTGCAGATATTGCAGCAAGTGTGACAGGCAAAACGATTGCCGCGGTAAATCAGGAAAGAGCTGCGGGCAAGACTTATGGAGCAATCGCTCAAGAGGCTGGCAAACTAACTGAATTTCAAACTCAAATGTTAGAACAGCAAAAGGCAATTCTCTCTCAAAGAGTAGCAAATGGCCAATTAACCCAGACCCAAGCAGATGGAATCTATAAATCCATCGAGTCCAATCAGATAACTTGCGCTGGAACTGGAAGTGCCTGTCTGGGTCTGGGGTTGGGTACTGGAGCTGGTCAGGGTCAGGGGCGAGGTATGGGGCGACATGGGGCTGGAATGAGAAGTGGAATGAGACTGGGTCAATAGTATTATTCCCAAAAACACATAGACGTTATCATAAGGCATACTGACTTGTTATTTTCTTGAGTGTGCCTAGCAATAAGATCGGGATGCCTTGTGTTTAAGGCATCCCGATCTTATTGCTATATTTAACCTTACTGACCGTGGGACATTTAACCCTTTAACTTACTAACATAATTAAACTTTAAATTTGTTGACTGCCAGTGATAGAGTTTCCCCGAGTTTAGCCAAGGCTTCAGCGGATTGGCTCACCGAAACCATTGTGGCAGCTTGTTCCTCCGAAACTGCGGAAACCTCTTGCGAACTGGCAGCGGTTTGTTCTGCTACAACCCCAATACTTTCGACAGAATTAACGGTTTGGGCGGTTCCACTGGCCATTTGTTGTGAAGCTACTGTCACCATACGAATCTGCTCAACCACAGTATTAACCTCTATAACAATGGTTCGGAAGGAATTGCCGGCTAAATTAACGGCTTCGACTCCAGCGGCCACTTCAACCTTCCCTTTCTCCATAACTCCAACGGCACGTTCTGTCTCCCGTTGAATATTACCGATTAGGGTAGCAATTTGCGCTGCTGAGGTCGACGATTGTTCCGCCAACTTTCTTACCTCTTCTGCCACAACTGCAAATCCTCGACCTTGTTCGCCAGCCCGTGCCGCTTCAATCGCTGCATTTAAAGCTAACAAATTAGTTTGATCGGCAATTCCCTTTATTACATCAACAATTTGCCCAATCTGATTTGATTGATCTCCCAATTGAGAAATTACTTCAGCAGTTTGGGCTGAAACCAGCCGTATTTCTTCAATTTTTTGCACAGCATTTTCAGCCTGATGAGCCCCCAATTCAGCAGCTTGTGCTGCCTTACCACTACTTTGGCTAACGATTTCTGCATTCGCTGCCACCTGCTGGGCACTTGCCGCCAGCTGTTCAATGACTCTAACAGTCTCTCCGACGGATATTGCTTGATCGGTTGCACCAGCCGCAAGTTGAGCGATAGTGTCTGAAACCTGCCCACTGGCAGCAGTCGCTTGCTCTGCCGCAGCCGATAACTCTTGGCTAGTTGCCGCTACATTCTCAGACTGAACTAAAACTTCTCCGATGACTTCCCGTAACGAGCCGAGCATCTGACCTACTGCTCGGGATAAAAGTCCGATTTCATCTCTATTTTTAATAACAGGCATTTTAATGTTTAAGTCCCCGTCAGCCACAGCCTGAGCGACCTTCGTCACCTCAACAAGAGGCCGACTGATATGTTGAGCTAGCATAACCGCCAAAATAGCCCCCACGATCAAGGCAATGACAATGATTATAATCAGCAGCATCAAGACAGAATTTTGTGTATTATGAGCATCTACTAGGGCTTGGGACCCTGCTTGATCCTGAAAACCCATTTGATCATTCATAACTTTTATGACCTGCTCAAAGCTCGCTTTGCTTTTTTGAGTTAAAATGGGGCGGGCCTCGACATCCTTACCAGCTGATGTTAAATTCCACACCTGATCAGCATCTGCTAGGTAGCTAGTAAATAATTTCTGCATTTCTGCGGTCCTTACTTTCCCAGACTCACTTGTTACATATGGCATATATGCCGAAAAATCTTTATCCCATTTGGTTTTAAAGTTAGCGAAATTTGCTTTGTCAGCCTGGAACTCTTGCGCATCTGCCCGCATAGTAAACCCTAACAAAAGAGTGCGCCGCGTGTCTTCTGTATCCGTCAACACCTGCGCCAACTTTATATTTGCTGGACTCCAATGCCCCCCCAGATCCTCCGTACTCAAAATGATCTTATGAACGCCGTAATAACCTACGCCTCCAACCAACAGAGTAAGGAGTAGAACAACAAAAAAACCGAGCAGTAGTTTAATTCGTATTCCGAAGCTTGCCTCAGATTTCAGAGTATTTGCAGTATTTACCTTTTCGTCCATCTATTATCACTCCCAATAAATTAATGATTTCCATTCAAATTCTCTTTTATAAAACAAAAAACGCCGAAATCAGAGATCGGCGACAATTCTTGGGGGTCGGTAACCCGGCTATCTTCCCTACGATAACGTAGGAGACCCGTGGCTTTGCGTCCTCAGTTTTCACTGAGTTTGCCTTTATCGCTAGGTATTAAATTCAATCTATATGTATGGAATATACCATATACTTACTTGATATACAATATCATTTTTAATGACAAGTTTCTATAGCTAGCAACAACTTCAGGCGCATAATACGTCGGATAAGAAACAATAAAGTCGGTTCAAAGTTTTGCCATATTTTTGCCACAATCTCCTTATATTATGTAGTCAAAAAGGAGTTGCTTTTGATGACGAGAAATAAGCTGGTAATGTATTTAAGATGGGGTCTGTTAGCATTATTCGTAGTGCTTGTGAGCTTTGCCGCCTATCTCCATCAGGTATTAGGAGGAGCAAAGGCGCCTTCAATCCACGCACTGTGTCCCTTTGGAGGGCTGGAGAGTCTTTACCAGGTCTTTACAACAGGAAGCTTTATCGGCAAAATATTTGCAGGAACAATGACCCTGTTTGTCATCACTCTAGTAGTCGCTATTCTTTTCAAACGTAGTTTTTGCGGTTTGATTTGTCCTTTTGGAGGGATTCAAGAGTTCTTTGCAAAACTTGGTCAGAAAATTTTCAATAGAAAGCTAATCATGCCTGCTAAAATTGATAAACCTTTCAGATATTTTAAATATGTAGTCTTAGTCATTACAGTATTTTATGCGTGGAAGACTGCTGGACTATGGATGGCGCCCTATGATCCATGGTCAGCTTATGGACATCTTTCAGAAGGATTGGAGCGCGTATGGAAGGATTCTCCGGTTGGTCTAATTGTTCTGCTTATTACTGTTCTGGGCTCACTTTTCTATGACAGATTTTTTTGTAAATACCTTTGTCCGATGGGGGCACTTTACGGAATTATTGGTAAACTAAGCTCGTTTAAAGTAGTCAGAAATGAAACTATGTGTATCAATTGTGGAAAGTGTAGTAAGGGCTGTCCGATGAATATTGATGTACAGCACAGTTTGAAGGTTACCTCTGCAGAGTGCATTAATTGTCAGACCTGTGTCTTAAATTGCCCTAAGCCAGGCGCTATTGATAGCATGGAAGGCAAAAAAATTATTAGACCATTTACCTTGATAGTCTTGGTAATGATAGTGTTCTTTGGCTCAATATTTGCTGCACAAGCTGCTGGGATATATAATCTAACTCCAACCCAACTACAAAAGGGAGAGTCCATTAATTATGACGAAGTCAAAGGGTATATGAGCATTAAGGAAGCAGCTGAATCAACGAAGACTGACCTCAAGGAGTTCTACATAAAATTTAAGATCCCGGCAAACGTCCCTGCAGAAACAAAGATGAAAGAAATATCCAAACTCACTACAGGCTATGATTTCGATAAAGCTAAAGAATCCCTACAGCGCCAACACTGAGGCATTGACAATTATTAAAAAGAATGATTTTATTAGCAAAAAACTAAAGATTTTCAGGAGGGCTTTCCTTGGATGAAACGATTATTCAGGCCATTTTAAATCTCCAAAATACACAAGTAAAAAGTGTCCTTGCTACTATTATTCGCACGGAGGGCTCTACCCCCCGTGATCTGGGTACCCAAATGTTAGTCATGGCAACGGGTCAAATAATAGGAACCATCGGAGGGGGAACTACGGAAGCCCTTATTTCTAAAAGAGCACTGGCACTTTTGACTGTTGACAGTGACGTTCAAGCTGAAATACAACGCCTAGAGATTAATCAAGAGACCGATCCGGCTCGGTTAGCAGGTTGCGGAGCCAATATGGATGTACTCTTAGAGCGAGTTCAGGAAAAGACCCTCTGGCAATTTGCGCTGGATCTACAAATCAGCGGAAAAGATGCAATGATAGTAACTTCCTTAGTTCCCCCTTATCCGAAGAGTATTTTTGATTCTACAGGCCATGTCCTAGGGGGGCAACCTCAAACAGAGTTGTTCCCTAATGAAAAACTACAAGGAATTTACACAGGCAGGCATACGGAAGTAATTGACATTAATGAAAAATTACGTTGGCTAGTGGAACCGATTTCAAAAACACAGCGGTTATTAATATTAGGAGCGGGCCATGTGGCCCGAGAAGTTGCTTATTATGCCAGGCCGCTTGATTTTCAAGTGACTGTTCTGGATGATCGTGTAGCTTATGCTCGTTCGGAGTTCTTTCCTTGGGCTTCTGCGGTTATTTGCAGCGATTTTAGGAGAGGTATTCAGAATTATAAACCCAATTGCGATACCTATGTTGTCATTGCGACCTGGAGTCATCAGACAGATGCAGAATGTCTAAAAGATGTCCTTAACTTTTCGACCAAATACGTAGGTATGCTGGGCAGTACAAAAAAAGTAACCACAATTGTAAAACACTTGCAAGCGGAAGGGTATACTTCGCAAAATCTAGCACGTCTAAGAGCGCCTATCGGTATAAATATAAACGCTCAAACACCGTCCGAAATTGCGATAAGTATTCTAGCTGAGATCATTTCTGTTAAATATTCCGAAAAATAACTTACTGTGCAATCACGCGTCTTGCACCATAATACCTACTAGACCAATAGTCACTGTTTATGCTGGCATAGGAAACTCCACTATTTGAGGAGTCAATCATTAGGCCATTTCCTACATAAATGCCGACGTGAGAAGGGCCGGCCTGATACGTTGAAAAGAAAACTAAGTCCCCGGTCTTTAAGTTATCTCTCGCTACGCTCTGACCTTCATTATATTGATCCCAAGTCACCCTACTCAGTTTGACATCAAAGTGTCCATAAACATACTGTACAAAACTTGAACAATCAAATTGGGGATAAGTTCCGCCCCACGTATAAGGGACACCTAGAAACGTAGAGGCGAACGAAAGTAACTGCCCTACCTGTCCATTTAATTTAATAGGGGCGCTAAAGCTTCCCAGTATACTATCTGCTTTCAACTGAGACGCGAGAATCTGCTGGTATTTTGCTTGTGTCGCTAGTTGAGTCTGCATTTGTTCGGTAGCAACTAAGCGCTCAGTTTCGCTCATCGTATTCTGCCCTCGGCTTTGTTCTTGCATCGTCTGAGCTTCATCCGTGGTAATCGAATTTATTAATTCAGTCTGCTTTGCCTGTGCTACGCTGAGACCGTCTATGAGTTGCTGATTAGACTGTACCTCATCCGTTAGTTTTTTTGTTTCAGCTTGTTCCAAGCTACGCTTGCCCTCGATGACCTCAGAATTTGCCGATATCTTAACACTAAGATCATGATAGAAGCTAAGAATCGTATCAACATAACTAGATCGTTTGAGTAAGTCTGAGAAGCTTGTCGAACTAACTAACCAACTTACATACGTTAAATAGGGAGTATCCCCACCTGTGTACTGATTTTTAACGTAATTTTCTAGTGTTTCAGTGTCTTGTTTATGCTGTTCAACTAATTTTTGCTGCTCTGCATCTAAATTGGCTATGGTTTCTTTGTGCTGAGCTATTACTGTGTTATCCTGATCAATTGTACTTTTCAAAACATCAATTGATTCTTGGATCGATTCCGACTGACTGACCGCTGACGCTTCTAGTTGTTGCTGCATATTTGCCTGATCTTGAAGAGAACTAGAAGAATTCATAAAAGTACTGAGGTTATCCTCAATTGTAGCCGCAGACACAGGGTGAATAGAAGAACAAATCAAAATTGGCAAAAGAATGCCCAAAAATATGCGCCGAATGGTTAAAACTCCTTTTTTGCTGAACGTTTTGCTTGACAAAACTTGCACTTTTTTACCCCCTTAGCTTAACTAAGCTCACGACAGACTTCTACTTAGTTAGACTACCAGAGAGCTATAAAACAAACAATGGAATAATTTGAGACTACTAGACTGGACTTTCAACAAGGTATTTTTTGGTTAATTAGTTACGTTAACTGTATATTAACATACAAAAGGAAAATAACAAAAAACCACACACCACGTTAAGCGGTGTATGGTTTTTTTAGCAAGCCTTAATGTACTAGAAACTGGTTTACATCTTCTAGCGCTTTTCTTAACCCTTCAATAGCTTGTTCATTCATTTTCCCAGAGTTGCGCATTCTTTGGATTAGTTCATCAGGTCCGATCTCCTGCATTTTCATCATTGTAATGATCTCTTTCTCATCTTTGGTTAAAGTTTCCCATTTTCTCATAAGGTAAACACCTCCAATAAACTTCAAACAGTTAGCTGTTCACCTTATAGCTTTTGGATTCAAGGATTTTTTTATACTGTCAGAAAGTATAAACTTACGTTATATACTTTCTAAGCAGTGCAACTAGGCTGCCGCCTTCGCTAAGGCTTAGCGCCAGCTAAGTTTTCTTTATACAGATGGTCGTTTAAAAGGTAAAATCTTGCCTAAGTTTTTTCGAGGTAAAATGTCGTGGCACGATTCACAGCCTCCACCACAGCCAGTTTTATTGCCAACAAATACTTTGCGCCAAAACACTTGCCATTTTTCTCCTTCTTGCTCTATACGGGTTTCCACTTCATACTGAGGCCCACTTTGCTGATTGGCTAACCGTGCTTCTGTGGTAGCAACAATACTAGCAATTTTTGACGCTTTCTTCTCAGAGTCATAGAGTGTCTGCATCTTTACCCATTCCATAATGAACCGCTCCTTTACTAGTCTTTATCGACTTTAAATTGATTAATCACTGAAATTTTTGGTCCTCATTATTAAGGGTATCTTTGCTTTGTTTGCTTCTTAATTGCCCACAAGCGGCATCAATATCTGTGCCATGTTCAAGACGAATACTACAATTAATCCCTTGTTTTTTCAACGTATCATAAAATGCTCGCATTGACTCATGCTCACTTCTTTGATATTGATTATGTTCATCCACTGGATTATAGGGAATTAAATTAACATTTGTTAGATGTCGCTTATCACCAATCAGGTCGGCTAGTTGAAGCGCATGTTGCCTACTGTCATTCAAATCCTTTAACAGAATATATTCTAGCGTAATCCTTCGTTTCGTTTTTCTCAAATAGTAATCCACGGCTGACATTAATTTTTCGAGCGGAAAGACTCGATTTATTTTCATGATTTGGGTTCGAAGTTCGTTAGTTGGCGCATGTAAGGAAATCGCTAGGTTTACCTGCAAATTATTATCCGTGAATTCATAAATCATATCCGCAAGACCGCTGGTTGATACTGTAATACGTCTTTCGGCAATGGCTAGCCCTTTATGATCTTTAATAATCCGTAATGTGTCTACTAGGTTTTTATAATTATCCAAAGGTTCGCCGATCCCCATCACCACGACGTGACTCACTTTTTGCTCTTGTCTCCCTGCATCCAGCTGAAGCTGAACTTTCATTATTTGTTCCACAATTTCGCCACTGGATAAATCACGTTTTTTGCTTAATAACCCACTCGCACAAAAACTACATCCCATATTACAGCCTACTTGAGTTGTGACACAAACCGATAAACCGAATTTATGTCTCATCAATACAGTTTCAATCAAATTGTCATCTTTCAACCTAAACAGGAACTTAATCGTGCCATCAACGGATTCTTGCCTAAAGTGTTCGTTTAATGATTGGAGGACAAAATGATCGGCTAATAATTGGAGACACTCTTGATTGACATCAATCATTTCTGAGAAGTGCGACACCCGCTTCCTATAAAGCCAATCCCAGACTTGTGAAGCCCTAGATTTTTTGTGCCCATGTTCCATTAGCCAAGCGACCAGTTGATCAAATGTCAAGCCATAAATAGATTCCTTATTCATTCTTAAACGTCTCTTTCTATAAGTCGCATTAATAACTGAAAACCATTACCGTTCTTAGTTTATACATATTATATACCAAAGAAACTAAAAGAAGTTTAAACAAGCAGGAAAGATTATTTAATATTAGATAGGTATAGGCAATAGCTGAGGAACTTGATAAACTAATTAAAAATGGAAGAGGTGGTCACCGATGCCGGATGATAAACTTATCGCTTTACCCCAGGAGCTCTTAATCCTAGGTGCGGCAGTAAAAACCGGAATGGTCGAGGCTTTACGCCAAGACACTACTTGTGCTAGTCTTGCCGAAAAATTAAACCTGAACCCCCGTGCCGTTTGGATGGTGCTAGAAGCTTTGGCCGATCTTGGTTATGTGACTAGACAGGGGGAAACAGTTACTCTGTCAGAAGAAACTCGAAAAATGATCTATGACCCGGCAGCACCCAATTATGTAGGATTTGCCTTTATGCATCGTTATAATATAATCCGGTCCTGGGTTCAATTGCCCGATGTTATGGCCAGTGGTCAACCGGCGTCCCGGGACCAGGACCCGGAAAACACTCGCTATTTTATGGAGGCCATGCGTCATGGCGCAGAAAAGAGTGCTCCGGTCATCGCGGATTTTCTCCTAACGAACACTGACAAGGGAGTGCGGGTGTTGGATATCGGGGGTGGGCCACTGATCTATGGCAGTGCCTTTAGTGCTCGTGGGGCCAAAGTAACCGTGCTGGATCTGCCTCCTGTGGTGCAATTAATGCAGAAGAAGGCAGAAGAAGCCGGTATCGCCATGTTCCCTGGGGACTTTAATTTGGGGTTACCCCCTGGACCCTTTGATCTGGCATACCTTGGAAGTATCTGTCATATTTTTGGTGAGGCAGAAAACCGAGAATTGTTTAAAAAGGTGCGCCAAGTATTGGATATTGGCGCACGCATTGCTATTGTTGATATGGTGCGCGGAACTAATCCCTTTGCGGCTGTCTTTGGAGTGAATATGCTGGTCAGTACTGCCAACGGCGGCACCTGGACCTTAAACCAGTATACCGAATGGCTGACCGGTGCCGGGTTCCAAAATGTTCAATTAAACGAGGTGGCTGGTCGTCAGATCATTACTGCGGTGTGCACCTAACCAGTTCTCAAAGTGCATTTTTCATATCCTCAATAAAGGCTAATACGGCTTCCTCTTTCGTTGCCCAGGAAGTGACAAGGCGAACCGCTGAATTATCTGCATCAACCTGAGACCAGACATAAAATGAATAATTCTTCAGAAGCTCTGCGATCAAGCGATTGGGTAGTATAGGGAATATTTGGTTTGATGGAGAATGCACCAGGAACCTAAGACCTGCTTTGCTGATTTCATCCCTGATCAAACCCGCCATCAGATTGGCGTGTGTTGCCATATCGAAGTACAAGTTGTCTTTGAAAAGCTCAAGAAACTGGATGCCTAGGAGTCTCCCTTTGGCAAGGAGTGCTCCTTTTTGCTTCATATGAAATCGAAAGTCCTCCTTGAGCGACTCACTGCAGATCACTAGCGCTTCACCCATGAGTGCTCCATTCTTGGTTCCTCCGATATAGAAGGCATCAACGAGGGTTGCCAGATCGGAGAGTTCTAGGTTGTTTTCTTCGGAACACAAAGCCGAACCCAATCGAGCACCATCCATGAATAAAAAGAGCTTGTTTTCTTTGCAGAACCGGCTTAGCTGTTCCAGTTCGTCCTTATAATAGATTGAGCCGATTTCTGTTGGATTTGAAATATACACCAACTTAGGCTTCACCATATGTTCGTCAGTATGTGAATCAAGTGCAGCCTTGAGATGCGACTTATTTAGTTTCCCATCACCGACTTCTATTGATATGATTTTATGCCCAGTGGCCTCTATCGATCCTGTCTCGTGTACCAGTATATGACCAGTGTTGGCTGAAATTACGGCTTCATGGGGCCTTAAAAAGGCCGAAATGGCGGTTAGATTTGTTTGCGTTCCGCCTGAGAGCAAGTGAATATCGAGGTCGTTTCTACCGATTTTCTGCTTTAACAATTCAACAGCCTTCTGTGTATAGCAATCCTCTCCATAGCCGTCGACCTGTTCAAAATTCGTTTCGAGCAAGGCGTTCAATATTCTAGGATGTGCTCCTTCGCTGTAGTCATTTTTAAAACTGTACATTTGCTTGGACCCCCTTTTGTTTTGTTAGATTCAATCCCATCTTTTTGCCATTTTTGCGGTGTTTCTACATTTTATATCCTACACTCCCCAAGCATTTTATACCCAAAAGATAAAAAGGTACAGAGTGAAAAGGAGGCACCAGTTCATCTGGTGCCCCCTTTTTATTCTGTTGTCTTATGTTCACTTGCCACTGCAATCTTCATTTTTCTTTCCTCTAAATTGTTAAAATTTAATCTTTACTTTTTTCAGTGTCTTCCATATTGCCTCTCTCACATCTATGTCTGCGACAACCACCACTTCGACATGATTTTTCAAGGCCGTCACATAGCTTGTAATCTCCGCCCTCAATTATTAGCGCTTTTCCGTTGACTAGAGACTCTGCAAGTTTAATTCTCGCATCATTATACATACGTTGAACCGTTGTGCGAGCGATATTCATTTGGTCTGCACACTCTTCCTGTGTAAACCCTTCTAAGTCAATTAGTCGTATCGTTTCATATTCATCAACCGTCATAATAACAAAATGTTCTTCGTTAATTGAGGCGTTAAGTGGCCCAAAACGTTTGTTTTCAGGCAAGCAACATACTTTTCTCCATTTTCTTGGCCTTGGCATAATTCGTTCTCCCCGTCTTTGACCCCTTTATGGCCTTTGCTATTTCTAGTATACTTTATTTTGAACATATGTCAATAACTATTTTAGTTTTATTGATATGATTTCTAAACCATAGGAATTATAATCAATTGCTGATATAATTTAGTTTAGTGAAATATTACAAGGGGGCAACAATAAATGAAAAAAGGATTGAAATTTTGGCCATTTATTACTTTAATAGTGTTTTCCGTCTCTTTCATTGCTGGGTGTGGAAATACTCAACAAAGTACGACGTCCCCCCCAAGTTCCTCGTCAAGTTCCTCGTCAGGTTCTGCGTCAAGTTCTGCGGGAGAAGCCGCTTATACTCAAAATTGTGCTACTTGTCATGAATCTCCTCCCCCTACAAAAAGCCTTCAACAAATTACCAACGTCGTAAATAGTGGTAAAGGACGCATGCCCAGTTTTAAAGGTAAATTGAGTGCTGGTCAAATTCAAGCAATCGCAAATTATATTGTGAGTGACTAACAGCGACTATTCGCTGCTTTTGTGACTCGCATTGGACAAAATGCAACTGAAAAATGCAACTGGGGACGGTTCTTAATGCAACTCAACTTGCATTCCCAACTTGCGTTCAAGCAAGCGCTGTCGCTACTCGCATTCCCACATACATTGTAGGGGCAATTCTTGAATTGCCCCTACGTAACCTAGGATTAGGCTATGTCAATATCTATGTCTAGATACACATTTTGGATGGCATTAAGCAATCCAATCCCCTCACCCATTGGTTTTTGAAAGGCCTTCCTGCCCGAGATCATGCCCATTCCACCAGCTCTTTTATTGATGACCGCCGTTATAACGGCTTGTTGCAAGTCGTTTTCCCCTGAAGGACCTCCAGAATTAATCAATCCCGCTCTCCCCATATAACAATTAGCCACTTGATAGCGAGTTAAATCAATCAGGTGTGGAGATGTCAATTTCTCGTAAACAAGCGGACTGGTTTTGCCAAAGTTCAAGGCAAGATATCCTCCGTTATTCGTCGCCTGTTTTTGTTTGATAATGTCCGCTTCGATAGTCACTCCTAAATGATTGGCCTGACCTGTCAAATCAGCAGCGGCATCGTAGTTAACTTTGTCTTTTTTGAACCCATCGTTGCGTAAATAACACCAAAGCACAGTAAACATGCCTAATTCATGAGCACGTTTAAACGCAGCGCTAACCTCTTCAATTTGTCGGCGTGACTCCTGAGAACCATAATATATCGTAGCTCCAATCCCCACTGCTCCCATCTGAAAGCCCTGTTCCACGGAGGCAAAAAGCTTTTGATCAAAGGAATTCGGATAAGTAAGTAATTCATTATGATTAATTTTTAAAATGAAGGGGATTTTATGCGCATATTTGCGGGAGACCGCTCCTAGAACACCTAAAGTTGACGTGACGCCATTACATCCGCCTTCAATTGCCAATTTAACAATATTCTCCGGATCAAAATAAATAGGATTCGGCGCGAAGGATGCCGCTGCAGAGTGTTCCACGCCTTGGTCCACAGGTAAGAGGGATAGATAACCACTACTCGCTAAACGGCCATGGTTAAAAAGTGTCGCTAAATTCCTCAAGACACTATTGGATCGATCTGACATTTCCATAACCCTACTAATAAAATCCGAACCTGGTAAATGAATAAGCTCCTTGGGAATCGTCGTACATTTGTGTTCTAACAAATCTTGGGCTTCATCCCCTAAAATCGAGATTGTAGTATTGTTCAATACCATCATCCTTCCATTAATCTTTTTTCCTAATATTTTCCTTACTCATACCGTTCTACTATATTCTAGTACACATTGTCAAGTCGGAATATTCTACTTTCAAAGAATTCCCTTCAGATTGAATGAAGAAGCATATCTATTACATAATAATTGCGTATCTGGGAACTATATCTTTAGCATAATACTGTAGAGGAGATTGATTTGAAATGGACCGTGTCAAAGGCAAAGTAATGAGCAAAGCTGCTTTCCTCGATAATAATGTTCCGTACACTAAAGAACCCTATGAAGGAATTCTAATCAGCGCTGATAAAAATAATCAATATAAAATTGCAGTGCAGTTAAGTGAAGATGAAGTGTTGGTTGTCGATCAAGTAAGTGATAGGGAGGTTCATGACAGAATGCGTGAATGGGTCCCGCGAGTCAATGAAATTCAGGTTCAGTACGGTGTTCATAATGATCTCGAGAATTACTCACAGTCTTGACAGCTAACTAATACCCTTCAACGATTAATCATCGTGGGGGGTATTTTTAATTTTTCAGCTTCCTTAATATAATGAGGCTTTTCCTTTTTGAAACCTTGCTTCTCCTATGGACAAATCATATAATTGTGTAAAGATGATCTTCCATATATAAAAATACAAAGGAGTGAATAGGTATGAGGTATTGGAGCTATTATGGACTACATCTGGGTTATTCACTATTCTTTATGATAGGATTCCTTATTGCAGCAATTATCGGCATCTTTTTAATCGTTAATTCATTTAAAAAAAACCCGTCTGAACATGAACGAATTATAGATATTCTCAATGCTCGGTACTCAAAAAGTGAAATCAATAAAAATCATTACTATGAAATAAAGTCCAATTTAGAAGACGAGGATTCCGATGATCCGGCCATATTAGTTCTCAAAGAAAGATATGCAAGTGGAAACTTGAGTTCGGCTGAGTTTATAAAGATGCGTGACAATTTGTAAATTAAAATCCACCATACAAAATTGTATCGTGGATTTTATCTCATGTATATCATCTGATTGATGATCTTATTTTGTCCCTATTATTTCGTTATCCTTAGGTACCGAACTGACCCAACCCCACTTACCGCATTTCGGACATTTTACATATTTGCTTCCCATGATATGAATAGATAAAATCGCTTTCAAAATTGGTAGACTGAATTTCCCTTCGCACTTTCTGCATTGATATTCAAAGTATCGAGCTATCCAGTTTTGAAGTATAAAGGAAACTGCCAAGAGTAAAACCACCAAAACGTATCTTATTATAAAACCATCTTCTTTCCATAGTTTTTTATTTGAGTTGCAAACATTTTGAAATTTAGAGCAATTTGGCATCCTATAAGTAATAACTCTAAGACTAATTGTATGTTAAAATTCTAACTTTGTCTAACCATTAGTTAAGGTGAGTTTACGACACTATCCCTAGTTTTGCTGAATAAGGAAAGGAGCTAAAGCTATGTTTGCTGCTGTAACTACAGATTGCATTGGGTGCGGTGCCTGTGAAGCAATTTGTCCTCAAGTTTTCAGAATAAATAGCTACGAGATTGCCGAAGCTTACCTAAATCCGGTCCCTCAAAATGCCGAGGAATCAACTCAACTAGCAGCTAAAAGTTGCCCAGTAGCAGCCATTATTGTGGAGTAAAGTAAAACCCCCGAACGAATAGTAACGTATAGTGGTGAGCAAATTACTCCCCTTTTCTTGTCGAATCCTTCAACTTCCTGTACAATGGAGCTGTAGCTAAAGAATATTTTCAGGGAGGTTATTATGTCTGGGTCTTTAAATTCTTCAAGGTCTTCTAAGTCTTCTAAGTATTCGAACCCTTCGAACTTCAAAGGAATATTAATTTTGTTCCTTGCCCTTTTACTTATTATCGGGGGAATTGTTCAGTTTAATCGTCCGTATCCAACAGTCGAGGCAAAAGCAACGTCTCAGAGTACTACTTTACCAGGTAGTTTTTCGGTTACCTTTCCTGAACAAGGTGAATCCGCCGTGGGTACGGAAAACCTCGGCTTGATTGCTTCCTCTGCCGTCAAAACTCCGGTCCCAATTGCCAGTGTAGCAAAAATAATGACGGCTTATTTGGTATTAAAGGCTCACCCTTTGCAGTTGGGACAGGATGGACCCAGCTTAACTATGGATGCGCAAGATTTTAATGAGTACCAAGACGCCTTAAATAATGGCTATTCTGTATTAAAAGTTTCTCAAGGAGAAAGCCTAACTGAAAGGCAACTTCTGGAGGGTTTATTATTACCGTCTGGTGATAACATCGCGGACAAGTTAGGCCGGTGGGTAGCTGGCTCAAATGCCGCTTTTGTGACAAAGATGAATGACACTGCTAAATCTCTTGGTATGACCGTTACGAACTATGCTGACGCCAGTGGTGTCAGTCAAACAACCGTGAGCAACGCAGTGGATCAAATTAAAATTGCTCAAGCAGCAATGGAAGACCCGGTCTTCCGTGAAATAGTTGCGATGCCACAAGCAACCCTCCCCGTAGCGGGTACAGTATTTAATGTTAATGGGATGCTTGGCAAACATGGGGTTGTAGGAATTAAAACCGGATCCACCTCAAAAGCCGGCGGTAATTTTGTTTCGGCGACACCGGTAGTTGTCGGGGACAAAACGCATTATATCATTGCGGTGGTGTTGGGTCAGCAGAGCGTTCAATCTCTTAAAAGCGCACTGGATGAAAACGTCAAGATTTTAGACCAGGTACGATCGGAATTTAAATTATATCCAATAACTCAGCCTAGTACAGGTTTTGGTCAATTATCAAGTGCCTGGAACAGCAATAGTGAGTTAAAAACCACTCAACCTTTACAAATTTTTGGCTATCCGGGCATGAAAGTAGCGTATTCTATTAAGCTTAATAATCCTCAACTACCTATTTCTGCCAATAAAAACATTGCCACCTTAAGCATCCAATCGGGTCAAGAAATCCAGACTGTTCCTCTTCAAAATACACAACCAATTAATTCCCCTGGACTTTTATGGCGACTTTTTAGATATTAGGTTGACCGCTTTGTCCTAAACCAAGAAGAGCGTAACAATTGTTTCGCTCTTCTTCTCTATTGAATTGGGGGAACCCACTTAAGGAAGTGGGCGTCTCGTCGATTGGATAAAATTTGGGGTGATCATACTATGAGTTATATTCAAAAAGGAACCGTGGCCTTTCACAAAACCTGCATAGCGTTATTTTTTGGTGGTTTCACTACATTTGCAATCATGTACAGCACACAACCCCTGTTACCAGAGTTTTCCCGAGAGTTTCACATTTCTCCCACGATAGCCAGCTTGTCCCTTTCCGTAACGACGATTGCCTTGTCTGTCAGCATGTTAGTTGTCGGTTCATGGTCGGAAGTCAAGGGACGAAAGCCCCTCATGATATTTTCTCTTTTCTCGGCATCTCTTCTGGCGGTTCTTACTGCTTTTGCGCCCAACTTCCATTTTCTTTTGCTCTTCCGTATCCTTCAGGGACTTGTCTTAGCAGGTTTACCCGCTGTGGCGATGGCTTACCTCAGTGAAGAAATTGAACCTGCTAGTTTGGGAATAGCGATGGGACTTTACATCAGCGGAAACTCGGTCGGCGGTATGAGCGGGCGGATAATTATTGGAATGCTCAGTGATTTCTTCAATTGGCGGGTGGCTCTGGGTAGTATCGGTATTTTAAGTATCCTTGCCAGCTTGCTATTTTGGTACCTGCTCCCAGATTCGAAACACTTTCAACCACGCTCGTTGGATGTTGGAAAATTGCTAAAATCAATGACTAACCATCTTAAAGACCCTGGATTGCTATGCTTATATGGCATTGGCTTCTTTCTAATGGGCAGTTTTGTCACACTCTTTAACTACATCGGCTTCCAATTAATTGCGCCCCCCTATTCGCTCAGTCAAACGATTGTCGGCTGGATTTTCTTGATCTATTTCGTCGGCACGTTTAGCTCAACTTGGATGGGCCGCTTGGCAGACAAACATGGTCGTCGCCATATACTATGGATCGCGCTAGTCACCATGGCCTCCGGCGCAGCTATTACTTTAAGTGCTCCGTTAGTGCTCAAAATCTTAGGTATCGCAATTTTTACTTTTGGATTTTTTGGCAGTCATTCGCTGGCCAGCAGTTGGGTTGCTCACTGGGCGATTCATGACAAAGCGCAAGCCTCGTCCCTCTATCTTTTCTTTTACTATGCTGGTTCAAGCATCGGGGGCACAGCTGGTGGTACCCTATGGTCGGCGTTTGGCTGGGGTGGTGTCATCAGCTTAATCTTAGGTTTCTTGTTACTCGCTTTTGTACTGTCCATTCGCTTAAGCACAATTGCGCTCGATGTTTTACAATGAACATTAAACTCTGAGAGGAGACCCTATCACACTGATGAATATTCTGAAGCAATTTATCAAGTATTATAAACCTCATAAATTTCTTTTTTACACCGACATGTTTTGTGCAGTGCTCGTATCCATCATTGATCTAGCCTTTCCTCAAATCCTTAGTTATCTTTCCAAAAACCTGTTCACCCAAGATAAGGCGACGATCCTGCATGCTCTGGTTTTTGTCGGCATAGCCTTATTAGCCATGTACGTGATAAAGTATTTTTGCCAGTACTTTATTATTTCCTGGGGACACATTATGGGTGCTCGAATGGAAACCGCAATGAGGAACGATCTGTTCAATCATTATCAGAGATTATCTTTTTCGTATTATGATAAAAACAACACTGGGGAAATGATGTCCAAACTGGTCGCCGATTTGTTTGATATTTCGGAGCTTGCTCATCACGGGCCAGAGAACCTCTTTATCTCCGCTTTAAAAATCATCGGTTCTTTCCTTATTTTAATGATGATCAATTTGGAAATGACCTTAATTTTGTTATTAGTCACTGGCATTATGGTACTCTTCACGGTTTATAAAAACATTAAAATGGCACCCATTTTTACGGATAACCGTGTAAAAATTGCTGCTGTGAATTCCAGCGTGCAGGATAGTCTCTCGGGAATTAGAGTGGTTAAGTCCTTCGCTAATGAAGGTGTAGAAAGTGAAAAATTCAGTACAAGTAATCATGCGTTCTTATTATCCAAAATCGATACTTACAAAACCATGGGTAATTTTTACGCCTGGAATACCTTTTTTGAAGGTCTGCTCTATGTTGTGGTCATTGTCTCCGGAGGAGTGTTTATTGCCCAAGGCTCGTTAAAAATTACCGATCTGGCCATCTATGTTCTCTATATTAACATCTTTATCAATCCGATTGAGGTGCTGATTAACTTTACAGAACAGTTTCAAAAAGGCTACGCTGGATTCAAACGATTTATGGAAGTGGTCGATACTCAGCCGGATATCGTGGACAAAATAGATGCTAAACCCCTTACCGATGTTTTAGGAGAGATTAAATATAACGCAGTCTCGTTTCGCTATAACGATGATTACAGTGTTTTAGATAATGTCAACCTAACGATAAGAGCAGGAAAAACAATTGCCTTGGTCGGGCCGTCTGGCGGGGGAAAAACAACCTTATGTTCCCTCCTGCCGAGATTTTATGACGTAACCGCCGGATCGGTAACCATCGATGGCAAGGATATCCGGGATCTTACGCTTGAGTCTTTACGAAACACGATTGGCATCGTACAACAGGATGTCTATCTATTTGACGGCTCGATCAAGAAAAATATCGCGTACGGTAAAGCAGACGCTACCGATGCTGAAATTATTGAGGCAGCTCAAAATGCCAACATTCATGAGTTTATTATGACTCTTGACGAAGGTTACAACACCTATGTCGGAGAACGGGGAGTCAGACTTTCCGGCGGTCAAAAACAACGCCTTTCGATTGCCAGGGTGTTTTTAAAGAATCCTCCCATCTTAATCTTAGACGAGGCAACCTCTGCTCTCGATAATGAAAGTGAACAATACATTCAAAAATCACTGGAAAAGCTCTCTAAAAACAGAACCACCATCGTGATTGCCCACAGATTGAGCACGATCAAAAATTCAGACGAAATCGTCGTCGTGACCGATGTCGGCATCCAGGAAAGAGGCAATCACAAACAGTTGATCGAAAATAACGGCATCTATGCTCATTACTATAATATGCAATTTGAAGGTTTGGAATAGGAGTTTGGACCCACTCTTTTTGCAATTCAGATTTGGTGATGTTTTGGCGTTGCGGATTAGGCACTTGGGATATTTGGGGTCCCGCCAACATTTTAACGAAAATATACACTAAGACATATTATGGAAGCAAAAGCCGGTTTTTCCTTACTCTAAGAAAAAACCGGCTTTTGTGTTGCATCTTTTTTAATAGACATCACCACGATTGTCAATAGTTAATATATATACAAATTGTTCCGTATGACTAACCTCAAAAATAACTCTGTATGTGCCAACTCGTAAACGCATTATCTTCCCTTGGCCTTTAAGAGGCCTAATATCACCAATCGGTGGACGAATAGATAGACCCGTTAATGCTTTGCGAATACGTTCTTGAGCAACTCTTTCCTGCTTGGCAATAAATTTGATCGCGTCCTTATGGTAGATCAACCTGTAATCCGAACTCACGCTTAGCTTCCTCCCCCGTAACAAAACCAGCATCACTATTGAGTTGGCGAAGCTCTTCATCGGATAAAGGTATATCATCCGGTTCCATTTGTTCAATTTCGTCCCAATCTGGCCGTGTATGACCTATCGTTAAAGATTTTAAAAAATCATAGGCTGTTTGCTTGGCTTCTTCTGGAAGTATATTGACCAACTTAAATATATCGTCATTACTGATAGCCATGAAAATCCCACCTCTAATGTCCGCTAATATAGATTAGCGGTTATAACCCGTGCCTAAAAATAAATCTTGATGTCCGCTAAGGGTTCGGCTAAGATAAAATTACCATGTCCGTTAAGGTAAGTCAAGAGTTAGGAGGAACTGCTGCAATGAATGTATCCACTCAAGGAGTCCGTTCTTTGAAATTTGATAGCAAAACAAACTAATCGGTTCAAGTTTGCATTATTGGATCAATAAATATAGCCAAGAATCCCTCGATATGAATAGCTGTTATAAAAATGAGTTTGTCCCTATCGCTCAAGTGGGAACCTCAAAGCGGAAAGTCGGCTTAAGGTAGCCGGCTATACCCATGTCTTACTTTCCAAAGATAATATTTTTCAAACATTAGTTTGCTAAGATCGTAAAAAGGGTTAGGTAACACAATGGAAAACCTGCGTGGTTTAAGTAAACTATCCGTTATACTTAGCATTTCTTTGTCACCGGCATCCATTATACATAGGTCCGGGATCTTACCCATCGGCTTCGCTTCAAGCTTATTATTCCCGTTTAGCAATCTCACAATGTTTTCGGCAGCAGTTTTGCCAGATTCATCGGCGGCATATCCCGTCTTTGGCACGCCAATCGGCACTGGAGTTCTAAACTTAATAGGCAGATCCGCTGCCATACCAACTCCAAAAATACTTGGATAGTGTTTATGTTGATACGTATTGTGAACCGGTATAAAGGCATCTTCAGTTCCCAACCCAGTCGAATCTCGAACGACCTTAGCACCTTTAAAGCTAGGCATTATCATCGAAAATTTATATGGGAAGCTTTGTCCGCTTTTAAGTACAATAGTTTCGCTGGAAACCTCATAGATTTCCACATTTGTTAAGTAGTTAATCCTGAACATGCGTAACATTTTTTTCAGAATGAAGTTACTTCCGGTAATACCCCCTACGCCTAAGTGCCCTAGAAAAGGCTCAGGGGTAATGAACGTGATGTCCACTTTCTTACGGATCCCGTGATCTCGACATTGCTTCTCTAAGTTAAACAGAAATTCGTAAGTGGGCCCAGTACACTGAGAACCTGGCGCTGCACCGATCACGACGGGACCCGGATCCCTAATAAATTCTAACCAACGTTTACGGGTTTCCAACGCTGTTTCAGGCGTGACAATAAACGACACTTTACTGTTTACACCTAAGCCTGCGATTTGGTCAAAGATCCATTCAGGACCGGTTGCGATGATTAAATAATCATACTTAAAGTCTTTGTCCTTGCAGCGGATAACCTTATCTTCCGCTAATATTTCTAGGATTTCTGCACAAATAAATTTCAACCCAGCTTTGGTCGCAACGGGTTTTAATGGTACCGTAATATCTTTGAGGTCCCTTTTCCCAAAGGGCACCCAGATTAAGGAAGGAACGAACAAAAAGTTAGGTGACTTTGAAATCATGATAACCTCATGGTCATGACCTAATTTTCTCCTAAGTTCTAAGGCACTAGTGAGACCAGCAAAGTTACCACCTACTACGATTATTTTAGCCACTGCTTTTCCCCCTCAGTTTTCAACCATTAGTCTTCCGACCATTCTCTGATCTCCGAAAACAAGCAATCGCTACCACTTTAATCATATAGCTATCTTTAGTATGCAAGTAATGCAATAGATAATGCATCTAATTCTTAAAATCATGAGTGTCTTCGATAAAGAAAACTTGACTGGCGCCCGAAGACACTGTCTTCGCACGAATTAGCCTTCTTGCAGCCTTAGCGAAGGCGGTCCCTTCTCGCCATCCTTGGCTACAGGGACACTCGGCCATCCATGGCCAGCGGCAGTCTAGTTGCTCTTATGCTTAGAAAGTATATAACGCTAGTTTATACTTTCTGATAGTAAAACAAAGAAAGGAGAGATGCGCACTCCTTAGGTATAATTCTCTCATGTAATACAAATCTTAATAAATGTATAATTTAGCAAGGAAGTAGAAATATGGTATTAAGATTAGAGGGAGGATTTTAGATGGATTTTATTTTACCAGAATATACGGAGCCGGATTTTGAGTCAGATGCTTTAAAATCCAGTCCAAATGTACTTACCGAAGTCGTTGTAAAAAGTGGTGTCGCTCCAGAAAATTTTCATGCCACAACAATTTTTCCTGAATACTTTAAAATGAATGACAAATGGACTCTGGTGCCTAAAAGTCGGATGGACTGCGTAGTCGTCGTAAAAGATAACGGGAGCTTAGAGGTAAAAGCGTTTAGAAAATTGATAGTCGGCGAGAGAGTTGTCGTAGGAAGAACTGAAGATGCTACCCAAGGCATCTATGTTCATACCAATGGTTTTAAAAGTAAGCAGCCGTCAGAGGAAACCTTTGTTTTTAGATCCGGAAGATCACGGGAAACGTCTTTTTCCAGGGACTATGACAGATTGTATGAGTTACTAAGCTATGAGAAAAGTCATGGCTTTATTGTGTTCGTATTAGGACCTGCCGTTACTTTTGATCACGATTCGAAGCAAGCCATGATTTCTCTAATTGAGAAAGGCTATGTTCACGCAGTTCTTGCTGGAAATGCTTTAGCCACTCATGATTTAGAGAGTGAATTATTTAAGACTGCCCTCGGACAGGATGTCTATACACAGGTACCCATTTCGAAAGGTCACTATCATCATATTGACGTCATCAATAGAGCCCGCCAATACGCATCTCTAGAAGAATTTGTATTACAGGAGCAAATTCGCGATGGTATTGTTTATGCTTGCCTTGAAAATAACGTTCCGCTGATCTTAGCAGGCTCAATTAGAGATGACGGTCCATTACCTGAAGTTATTCCCAATGCCTATGATGCTCAAGATATGATGAGAGAATATACTAAAAAAGCTACAACCGTCTTAGGGTTGGCAACACAACTTCATACAATCGCAGTAGGTAATATGACGCCCTCCTATCAAGTGATCAATGGTAAGATAAGGCCCGTATTTATTTATGGTGTCGATATATCGGAATTTGTGGTCAATAAATTAAGAGATCGGGGGACGCTTGAGGTTACATCGATCGTCACGAATATTCAGGATTTCCTGGTAAATCTGGACAGAAATTTACGCTAACTTTTTTCTCCACTAAAAAAATTGAAAAGACTCAAAGTTTTCACTTATAAGTCTTTTCAATAATTATCGAAACTTCAATGTGAACCTAGAATTCTTTTGCCAATCATTGAACAAATAAGGGAGACCGCTAACTTCCCAGTTTGATTCATATGATCAAAAATAGGGTTAACTTCAACGATTTCTAAAGAACGCAATTTCTTGTTATTTGCTATCAATTCTGCTGCCAAATGTGCCTCTCTGTAGGTAAGACCCCCATCGACAGGAGTTCCCACGCCTGGAGCTTCATTAGGATTAATGACATCAATATCAAAACTAATATGAAAACCTTCGGTATCGGTGCTTACAATTTCTAATGCTCGAAGCATAACCTCTTTTATCCCATACTCATCAACATCAGCGATTGTAAAGACTGTAATTCCTGATTCTTTTATTAATTTTGCTTCCTGGTCATCAATATCCCTAGCACCCACTAAGACAATTTTTTTCGGGTTCACGTAGTTAACGTCCTTAGCTTTAAATTTAACCATTTCCAAGGCACCAAAACCTGCTGCCGCTGCTAGTGACATTCCATGTAAATTACCCGACAAAGTAGTTTCTCTGGTATTAAAGTCACCATGCGCATCGATCCAAATCACACCGATATTTCCTAATACACTCTGAGTGCCTAAGATACTTCCAGCAGCAATACTATGATCGCCACCGAGGACAATTGGAAAATTCCCGTCTAAGAGACTTTTACTTACTAAGGTAGCCAAGGTTTGATTAACATATGCTATTTCATCAAGATGCTTAAGCCGCTCATCTTCATACTCATCATAACTTTCCGGAATAGGCACATCAATGTTACCTAGATCTTGATAAGCTATATTGAGGTTGGTGATAGCTTTTTTCAAGCCACCATATCTTATGGCACTTGGTCCCAGATCAACCCCTCTTCTATTGGCTCCCAAATCAATAGGAACACCTATAACATCAACATTCACAATAGTATCTCCTTTATATCTTATTATTCTATAATATTTTGATACAAATTAAATTTATTATCCGGCTTTTTGAAGTTATTTTTACCAAATATTTGGCAACACCTCAAAGTTCTATTTGAATATAATACTATGCATAAAATTGCTACGGCATATATAACCAATCCAGTATGACTCACAATAGACTGGCATACTGACTGGTTATTTTCTTGAATGTGCCTAAGGAAGGAGATGAATTAAATGTCCAGAGAGCAAAAAAACACTAGTCTATGCACCGTTGCCCTTGCGGCGCTCATCGGAGGAGCTTCAGGAGGCTTTGTCAGCTTATTGTTCGCATTCAAAGGTGGGAAAGCATTACGTCAAGATATTCAGAATAAGACCGAAGTCTTCATCGAACAAGTTGAAGGCACCACGTTCCAACGGGCCGAGGCCATCAAGCAGAGGAGCACTGACCTTGCTAATAAAGGCAAAAAATTAAAAGCAGATATCCAACTATTTATTCAGGACTTAAAACTAAAAAAACCGGGTTACATCGACATCACTCAATCTGACTCAGAAGAAACCTTTCTCTAACCAAACCTGAAATAGAAACTTACACTACTTAATTATTACCTAATGAAAGCTACGGAGCCCAAGGTTGTATTACACGACCTGGGGCTTCTTTTTCCCTTGCACAAGATTTTGCAATGGTAATACAGGATTTATCAAAGGGTGCTTTGCACCCTTTTTATATTGCAATTTGATACCTAAAAAGTTATACTTAATTAAGTTAAAATTTATTTTTTAAGTTTGCTATTATTTTCACTATACATTTAACCGTAAATCACATCTTTTTATTTACTTCCTTCATAGTGAAGCAAACAAAGCGCCCCAAGGAATAACTACATTTTTTTGCGAGTTACTTTGTGGAAAGAGGAGAGCTGAGTATGATAAATCAAAAAGATTTACGTCCAAGGGATATGGGACGATCGGATGAACAACTGATCAAACTCGAACCTGAACAGCTAATGTTATTATTTCCGCCTTATGATAAACCCGGAATGGAACCCCCCTTAACTGATCCTAAGCCTGCGTGGCAAGAAAAATTTTGCACATCTTTAGATGGCTACGTTGGCGTCGATACCTTAACCCGCCCAAAAACTAAAGCGGAAGAAGATGAATTTGTCCGAATGTTCCTCAGGGGCTTAGAAAAGAGCTTTTCTGACGCCAACAATGGCATACTCCAACCGTTCTTATTGTCCTTTGAATACTGTGCTAAATGTGATACGTGTTCAGCTGCCTGCCATATCTATGAAGCATCAGGGAAGAACGAGTTATACCGTCCCATTTTTCGTTCTGAAGTTCTACGAAAAATCGTCAAGAAGTACTTTACGACAAGTGGAAGGTTGTTAGGTGGTTTCGTCGGAGCAGATCTTGATGTGAACTGGGAGACAATTGCTCGACTGGGAGAATTGGCTTACCGTTGTAACCTATGCCGTCGCTGTGCTCAGACTTGCCCGCTGGGCTTAGATAACGCCATTCTAACAAAGGAGATTCGCAAGATCTTCAGCCAAGAAATGGGTATCGCTCCGCTTCCTCTGCATACAAAAGGCACGGTCCTTCAGATAAATACAGGTTCGTCTACGGGAGTCAGCAAACCTGCTTTCTTAGATACGATTGAATTTTTAGAAGAGGATATCGAAGAAAAGTATGGCTTGAAGATTAAATTTCCGATGGACAAAAAAGGTGCCGATATCCTTCTCTTGCATAATGCAGGCGAGTATATGGCCTGGCCGGAAAACCCCATTGCTTTTGCCATTCTCTTTGAAGAGGCTGGCTTAAATTGGACACTCAGTAGTGAAATCGCGGGCTATGACAATGTCAACTACGGCATCTGGTATGATGATTTCCAAGCAAAAACACTAGCTAATTTGCAGATGAAGGTCGCCAAGGATTTAGGTGTCAACCGCATTGTCATTGCCGAGTGTGGACATGCCCATAAAGCCTCAGCAATTGTAGGAGATCGCTTGGTACCCGGAGATATTAAAGTCCCTGTAGAGAGTTGTTTACCTCTTCTTTGGGATATGGTCAAGAGCAAACAATTAAAGTTCGATCCCAGTAAAAATAATTTTCCTGTCACGCTCCATGATCCTTGTAATTATGTTCGTGGCATGGGGATTGTCGAACCTCAACGGCATGTTTTAAAAGCAATTTGCCCTCAGTTTAGGGAAATGACTCCGCATGGAGTCGACAATTACTGCTGTGGTGGTGGGGGGGGGTTCGCCATAACAAATTCCCTTAATTTTTACGAATGGCGAAATAAGGTCAGTTCTCGCATGAAGTTTAACCAGATTCTTGGAGCCTTTCAGGACAGCATGGAAAATGCTGCTATACCTAAATATGTGTGTGCTCCTTGTTCTAATTGTAAAGGAGCTATTCGGGACATTCTGGAGTTTTATGAAGCGACCACCAAATTTAATGTTCAGTATGGTGGCTTAGTTGAACTTATGGTCAATGCACTTGTAAGTATGAAAAAACCTTTTATGGAGTTTTTAGAAGAAGATTAGTCCGCCTTTAACAGAAGAGCAGTTCATGAAAGAACAAGGTGCTGAGCGTCAATACGCCAAACACCTTGTTCTTTTAGTCATTATCAGAAGCACTTAGGTTGCACGGATCTTACTCTACCACCGGGTGGGATATTCAGCAAATTTTCATATTTTTGTAGGATCGATCGATAACTCTGGACCTGACTGTGGAAAAAACGATTGTAAACAGGTGCAATTAGATTGAATAAACGGACATGTTTTTCTAATTCTTCCATGACGATTCCTCCATTTTGGACTTCTTAGAAACCGAGTATAGAAAAATACTATTGATTTTTTGCGATATTCAAGTTATCCTTGTTATCATTACATTTCATATCTACTGGCACTCCTGAAAGGTTAGGAGTGTTTTCATTTTAAAAAAAGGAGAAATATTACCATGCAACTCTTAAAAGATAAAATTTGTTCCGACGCAAAAATAATCGAAAATCGAATCATCCAAGTCGATAATTTCTTGAATCACCAACTAGATATTACTTTGTTTAATGAAATTGGTAAGGAATTCAAACGCAGGTTTTCAAACAAAGAGGTAACAAAAATAGTAACCGTCGAAACCTCCGGTATCGCAATAGCCTGTATAGCTGCTCAGTACTTTGATAATGTACCCGTCGTATTTGCAAAAAAACACGCGGGCCTCAATATGAACCCAGATGTTTACGAAGCAAAGGTTTATTCATACACTAAAGATCAGGAATATACCATCAAAATATCAAAACAATTCTTAGGCCCAAAGGACAAAGTATTGCTGATTGACGATTTTCTAGCTAGTGGAAGTGCACTCATGGGTTTGGTGAGTTTAATATCTCAAAGTGGCGCGGAGATTTCTGGAGCGGGTATTGTCATAGAAAAAACATTTCAAGATGGAAGAAAACTGATCCAGGAAAGAGGCATTCAGCTAGAGTCTTTGGCCATTATCGACTCAATAAGAGATGGCCTGGTTACTTTTAAATAATCAATGACCCTGCTAGAAATCTATTGATACAATCATCAAAATTATGTTTTTGCCTCAACCAGATATTTGTGACATTTTTCTAAAAAAATCACGATACTTTTTTCCTCTTCCAGCCTTTTATCAAGGGTCATATTTCCTCTACCTAACCGATCACATAATCCAAGCAGTGCTACTTCGTCGATGGAAACCTCAGAAGCCATTTTTCGGATATCTGCAAAAGGTAATCCCTTGGTAACAAAGAGTATTTGCATATGCCACCTTACCATTTTTGAAACTTGCTTTATAAATTCGTCATCACCCGTAAGTTCCTTAAGAAATTTTTCAGCAAGCCTCTCTCCCAGTTTATCATGATCATAGGAGGTTATTCTCCCCTTTGTTAGCTTCGTAGTGGATGCCTTACCCAAATCATGAAGCAAAGCAGACCACATGAGTACCTTTGGATTTTGGCTAAGATGTTTTATTTCCCCTGCATTATCAAGGACTAACATAGTGTGGTTCCAGGCACTACCTTCTGGGTGATGTTTCGGAGATTGGGGTACTTTCATTAAGTCACCCAGTAATGTGTAAGGGTATTTCACTTCGAATATTCCTGTTTTGCTTAATTCCAGAAAGTAATTAGAGGGTTTTTTGTCATTCATCAAATGGGCATCGAATTCAATAAATGTTTGCATGTTAACTTGCTCCAATTATATAATATTTAACTCTATACTTATCCAACTTCCTGAAGTTAATGCACTTGTCTTTAACCCACTCTTATTGCTCGCTAAGATCCAGTTGATATGCCCACTCTTAATCCCGAAACTTATACTTTCTGACTGGTAAAAAATGATCCCCACCTAGTCAAGAGGTGGGGATGTCAAATTTCTAATACTTTATGAATTTCGTTCCCGAAGTACCGCAAATAAAACATTTTTCGGGCACTACTTGCTCAATGTTTCCACATATTGGACAAAGATAGTAAAATATTTCTTCTTCTTGGTCTAGGTTATCGAGCGCTTCTTTATAAAGCCTTGCGTGGACCTCTTCAGCCTTTAGTGCGTATGTAAAAGTTTTCACTGCAGCTTGATTTTCTTCTTCTTGAGCTACTTTCAAAAACTCCGGATACATACTTTGATATTCGTGATTTTCTCCATTTACTGCATCGTTTAAGTTTTCAACAGTTGACATAATCTTACCCGCAACCTCAAAATGCTTTAGGGCATGAATAGTTTCGGCATCAGAAGCTGCTTTGAAAAGCTTGGCGGCATTCTTTTTACCATCCGCTTCAGCTTTTTTTGAGTAAGAGATATACTTTCGATTAGCCTGTGATTCCCCAGCAAAAGCTGCCATTAAATTATCTAAGGTTTTTTGGTTATTCATAAAGTTTCCTCCCCAATAATTCTTGATCTAATCATTAAGCAGGGTCAAATTATCTTTTGACTTAACTAATTCTATTTTCCTTACTACTTAATGATTAAATATCTTAATAAGTATAATATACCACAAAAGAAACGTTATAGACAAGTGCCCAACAACTCTTTGCGCCAAGTTGTTGGGCACTTTCAAAGTGAAGTCACGTGTGTTAAGCTACTTGCCCCTGTTGTTTTTAGTGTCGAAACATCAAAGCATTGATAAGCGCATAGGCTGCCTCGGCTCTTGTCATAATATGTCCTGGTTCAAATGTCGCGCCATCAATCTTGAACATGCTGATCCCATGGGCCAAAGCAGCGTAACCGACAAAATCTTTATCCACATCTGAATAGGAAGCTTGATAAACGTCCTGTAATTTCGCCACCGACTCCAACTTCAAATAGCGGATCATTAATTTCGTAAAATCTTCCCTATCTAATGTAGCTGAAGGCGACAGATCTTCCGTAAGCCAGCCTTGCTGTTGGGCAGTTTTAATGATGTCCTCAGTTGTTTGCACTGGTGCCCCATACCCGTTCGTCACCGCCTGCATTGCTTTCAATAGGGAAGCCACCGTAATCTGCTCATCTGGGTGGAACAGGTCCTGATACTCGCCAAATATCCCGGCCTGTCCGAGGAGGGCTATTTCTTTCTGAGCAAAATTATCCCCAATGTCAGTGAAATGGTAAGCCCTGGGCATTTGGGATGCTGGTTGGCCCTGCCCATCTAGGAATTCGCCGGTTTTGGCATCCAAGATATTACTATTGATCAGTGAGCCACTCACCGGCATCGGTTGGTAGACTAAGTGGATATTGGCAGTGTTGTCCGCTTGCTCTGGATTATAGATCTGAATGTACATTAATTTAAGAGGTTCAGCTCGAAGCAACGTAGTACTCGCTTGTTTGCCATCTAAGGTACCGCTCACAACTGGAAATTCAAGGTTGGCCCAGCTAAGATTGTAGCTTATGATCTTTTTGCTTATGGAGTCAACTGTAATGTTGATACCATTACCTCGATAAGGGATACCATTGACAACCCGGTAATAGTTAAAGCCTTGAGACCCATTGCCACTATACCCTTTATACATGAGATTATTGTTGTCGGACAGTTTGATTTCCTTAAAGTGACTTGGTTGAATCTGTTTGATAAAATCCTCAGCAATCGTTTGCGACTGATTCCGGTCGATCACAGGTTTCTCAGTCCTAATTCCCATGTAGGGCTGGTCGAAACCCAAGAGTTCTCCTGTAGCTGCATCAATCCGGGCCGACATATACTGCGGTTGCTCCTCCGGTTTGCTCACGCTCCCGTTCCAGTTCAAATTCCAAACTCGACTCTCTCCAGAGATCCCATCCATGCTCAAGTTGGAACCACGCAAAACGAGGGTGTCAGGAATACTGATCCAACGTTTCACTGCTGCAACCGCCTCGTCTTGGCTAATAAGTTGAGTACTTTTATCAATTTCTGTTTGCTCCGCAGGGGTCAATACAACCTGGTTATCAGTCTGGGCTGTGGGACTAGCACTCGGCATCCCACCGTAGCTACCTTTACCACTACCGTAGTAATCCCCATAGTTAGCCTTAAGAGGTTCTCCTGTCAAGGCATCAATCGCTCCGCCAAGATAGGCGTTGTTCATCTGATAAACTAATTTTACGTCTTGTTTCTCTCCTGAAATCAAGGGTCTCATCAAGTCCGGCGTAAAATACTGGAGTTCAAACATCTGGGTATTCAGAAAACTCTCTGCGGCTTTACTCGCCGAGATAACTCCTTTTGCATCTGGGATCTGTGTTAAAGGTGTCCAATTCATAGAGTAACTCTGAATTTCTCCATCTAAGGTATTCACCTGCACGGTGATTCCATCGTTCGTAAAGGGAATGTCGTTCACAAGGCGCTGCCAATGCACAGCATAACTCGTCGGGCCATAGTTGCTCAAGGGAATGTTGGTATCATCCATGGGCATAAGCTGGAGCTCAGCCAATTTGCTACTCGCTAAGTTCGTCACAACCTTAACAGCGATTTCTTTGGCGTCGCTCGCTGCAATCGAAGGAATTTGTACAGTAGGACCGGGCTGTGGGGTGTTTTTCCAGCTATTCATGTTTATAATTTCGCCCGTGTTGACATCAACTTGTGCAGTAAAATTTCCGCCCTGCTGATCAGGGGGACTCCAATTCAACGACCATGACTGTCTTTGATTATCCATGTTTAGACCTGAGGAAAATTTTGTATAAGCTTGAGGAATGTTAAAGTTTTCCTTAACAGTACTGATCGCCTTTTCCAACGTAACAGCAAGTTCTTTCTGCGGCGGACTACTAACCACCTGACCAAGTCCTCCCGCCCAAACAGCCCCTGGCATAATTAACTGACACAGGAGAACCAAAACTCCCGAAATGGCAAAATAATGCTTTGAAGTGCCCCTCCTACTTCTGTAGAACACCGCCATCAATCCTCTCTCTCTTTTTTAACAGTTGTGGAAATCTTCTCTATTGCGGCTATTCGACGCACCTCCTAAATATTCCTCCTTAATTTAAAAATTTACAAGGAAAAATATAGAAAATCCGCTTCAATCATTAAAAAATGAAGCGGATTTCGCGTCGAGCATTATCCATTTTCCACCTGACTAATCGAAGGCAAAGCCCAGATAGCCTAAATCTTCTGGAGTTATCATCCAATCAATTTCCCTATCTACCCTAATCATCCCAAACGGGCGAAGTCTTCCTCCTAAGTGATCAGCTGAGTAGGGGGGTGTGCGCATAACATATTCCTTTGCCGGCAGTTGTAGGACGATCTGTTTGAGAGCCAGATTCATATGAACCTCAGGCAGTAGTATTTCTTTAATTAGAATCTTGTCCGATGTTATTCTTTCAACCGCTAAACAACCCTCTATCTCAGCAATGTCAACAGCATAAATATCTGCTCCGGACAGTTGCGACAGCTTTTTCTGATAGGCAATATCCTCATCGTCGTAGGCAATAAAGAGTCGGCCGTTAAGCTGTTTATTCCGGCGACGATTATACTCTTGAGGATTTATCGCTAAGACCGTACACTTGCACGCTGAATCGCTTGCTAAGCTCTCTACACTAGCGCGGAAAAGTCGCGTCTCTCGAATATAAAACCCATCCTGGTAGCCTTGTTTACGATAATAGTCAAAAAGTTGGCCATTGGCTGGAGCTAGCACAGAAAGTTCAGTCTGCCGAGTACTCAGATATTGGTTGCTAAAATCCATCAATTGAGTAGCAAAACCTAGATTCTGGTATTTAGGATGAGTTGCGATAGCGTAAAGCATGGCTGTCTTAAAGCTCCGGTTATCAGGAATCACTGTTCTGACCGGTATCATCGTCAGCATTGCCTTAATCTCTCCATCGTGAAGTAATACGGCCGTTTCATCCTCTTTGTAGCGATTGGCATAGTAGAAATCGATAAATCTGTCTGAGTCACCAAAACAACGTTTCCAGAGCTCTTTTTGGTGAACCGTCTCGCCCTTCTGGGCCAGTCTGACTTCAAGCATCGTAATTATAATCTCCATCTGTTGTTTAGATTGGCATATCCTTAAGGCATATGAAAGAAAATAACGAGTCAAAGATGCCATGGATATTTTGTGTCAGACAAGGAGGTATATTCCCCTCATAGCGGGGCTATTAGGGGAATATACAGACGCAGTATGGCGCAAAATAGACTGGCATACTGACTCGTTATTTTTTTGAATGTGCCTAACCTTCGAAATAGGTAGCTAGATATTTTACCTCCATTTTATCCGGATGGTAGGATAACTTAGCCTTTCTTAAACCCTCAAGGCCCATGTCTTCTTCACGGTTCACATAAATCAGTTGAGGATAGTTCTTTTGGATAAACGCCGCGAATTCACGATTGATCATTTGATAGGCACCTTCTATCTTGGCAAAGGCTTTTTCAATATGAATGACATAGGTGTCAGAACTTAATATTTCTCCCATCGTAAAGGCGATCACTTTGCCTTCTACTCGAATAAGTCCACCCTCTAAACCGAGAGCGGCAAAATTTTGAAAGCAACGACGCACTGCGCAACTTTCTTTGGCAATCTCATCCTTTTCACAGTGAGCGGTTTGACACCAGCGCAGATTCATCTCCCAACATTCAGCTAGGTTTTCTGGAGTGATCCGTTCAAAACTCCAGTCTTGATTTTCCTTATGGAATCTGTTGATATAATTGCGTTTAGCGTGAAGTTTATTTCCTGCCAGCGACACCAGCTTGTCCAACAGATAGACATAATCAAAGCTCTCGCGCATCTCTTTATATTCGAAGTGTTCGAGATACATTTGATTCATCACTGTCCTATCCTCAGGAGATACTCCGGCTAATACAAAGTCATGACCGCAGGACGCGGCATCTTCCTGCATGACCTCAAAGACAGTCTTGATATCACCCGTCCCGGCAGGATAAAAGTAATAGGGAGTATCATTGATAACCCCTTTGACCACCAGATAACTATTTACTTGGGCAACACGATAGTAATAAGTTTTGGACCAAGCAAATATGTTTGTGAAATTTTGATGACAACCGCGCAGATCAGCTGTCGCCAGAAGAAGGTCTATCCACGTCTTGTCACTTAATTCTATTTCTTTAAAATTAATCATTTTTTTCTCCAACAATTTAACGTTTTCAATTAGCATATCACTTATAGTGCTACCAATGCTACAAGTCTATGTAGCATTTTACCTATCTTTCGATCATTTTAAGATATTCTCGTCTGGGCGCGACACTCTTGTAGGCAGGCCTTATGATTTTCCCAGCATTGACAATTTCTTCAATGCGATGAGCACTCCAGCCTACGATTCTGGCAATGGCAAAAATCGGTGTGAACATTTCGACGGGTATATTGAGCATTCTATAAACAAAACCAGAATAGAAATCAACGTTGGCACTAACCCCCTTATACATTTTGTTGAACTTACCGATCACCTGAGGAGCTAATCTTTCAACGTTGGTGTAGAGTTTAAATTCATCTTCAAGCCCCTTTTCTCGGGCTAGTTGGGCAACATACTCTTTCAGAATGACAGCCCTCGGATCCGAAATAGAGTAGACGGCGTGACCAATCCCATATATTAAACCTGACCGATCAAAGGCATCTTTCGTAAGGAGCTGGGTAAGGTAGCGCTCTATTTCTTCATCGTCCTCCCAGTTCTTTAACTTGTCTTTAATATCTTCAAACATTTGTACAACCTTAATATTAGCCCCTCCATGCCGCGGTCCCTTGAGTGAACCAATGGCCGCAGCCATAGCGGAGTAAGTATCTGTACCCGTAGAAGTGACTACATGGGTCACAAAGGATGAATTGTTACCACCACCATGTTCGGCATGAAGCACAAGCGCAAGATCAAGCAAGGTAGCTTCCAGCTTAGTGTATTGGCTATCCGGTCTCAACATAGAGAGAATATTCTCAGCAATACTTAAATCCGCTTGCGGACTATGAATATACAGACTTTGATTCCCATGATAATGAGAGAACGCTTGATAGCCATAAACTGCTAAGGACGGAAAACAGGCAATAAGCTGAAGGCATTGTTTTAAAACGTTTAACATTGACGTATCATCAGGATTGTCATCAAAAGAATATAACGCTAGAACACTTCTCGCCAGGGTATTCATAATATCCTTGCTGGGTGCCTTTAAAATCATGTCACGAGCGAAATCCTCCGGTAACCGTTGATAAGAGGCGAGAAGTTGTTGAAAATCCTTTTGCGAGTTAGGATCCGGAAGCTGTCCAAAAAGCAGCAAATAGGCAGCCTCCTCAAACCCAAAGCGATCGTCAACTGTAAAGCCTTTAACAAGGTCCACAATATCGTAACCACGGTAAATTAAGCGACCAGGTACAGGTATAGGTATTTTTCCGCCTTCATCGAGAATATAGGAATGGACTTCTCCAATCTCTGTCAAACCAACGAGAACACCTTTCCCATCTAAATCTCGGAGCCCGCGTTTAACTGCATATTTGCTATACAATTCAGGTTTTATTAAGCTGCTTTTTTCAGCCAACTTACTCAACTCGTTAAGAATTTTCACTTCAGTCTGTTCCGGGTTGTAATCTTCCATCAAAATATCCCCCTTAAAAATAAATACCCTAGACAAAATGTCTAGGGTCACAGCTAACGAAAAAAGCAAAAGAACAGCAAAGCAAAGCTACAGAATGCTCAAGCCTGTCCTCCCTTTCAACGCTTACGAAGTTAGCTGACGGATTCGGGTCGAAAAGTAACCCTACCCTCACAAACATTTGCTTGTAAAGGATTCACCCCAGAAATTGGTTCCCCCGCTTCTAAGTAGAATTAAGCGATAGTGAGAGATATTAAGTTGAATTGTCCTCAATTTACAAAACCATGTAGTGAAGTTTATCACTTTATATAAGAGCTAGTCAAGTTTTCATTATCACTTGATTAAATCGATCACTTCGACAGTTGTGTACTCTTTCGACTTTGTTTTGAACTTTTTTGTTTTCATATTCGCGAAGTAATAACGATAAACCCCAAATAAGCCTGCAATTGCTACTCCCGTTAGAATGATCGTAAACGAAAAAACTATAATTGTGACGATGATAAATAGCATCGCTAGGGACATTAGAATTTTATATAGTTTTGGCATGAGAAAATCCTCCTTAAACCACAGATTCTTGGTATGAAGCAAGTGCTCTATCCTATTATAACATGTATTAACAGAGCTTAATACCTTATAACATATCAATTATTACCGCCACTAGAGGCACTTTCCAGCGGAGAGCATATAATAAATTGCACATCAAAATAATCTTCTAGGCAGTATATCATGTCAATAAAACCAGATGATTTTAAAGGAGTAGTAAAATATGATGAATAATAACAAAAAGGGAATTAAGGTTAAGTCGGCTATTTTCGGAAGTCTTGTCGGAGTTGCGATGGGCTTACTTCTTGCTCCAAAGAGCGGAAAAGAATTGCGCCAAGATCTAGCTGGTCAGGCCCACAAAATGGGGGACAGAGCTCTTGATCTTAAAGACATGGCGCAAGGCGCTTGGCAAAATATTGAGGACAAAACTCACGTAACGGTTGACACCGGTAAGAGTTGGATTCAGAAAGGAAAACGCTTAGTTAGTAACCTGGAACTACTGGTTTATGAGATACGTCATGGTGCTCTTACAAAAACTAGTACTATTGCTGCCTCGGATGATAAGGTCAGTGATGATCCAACAGAAGAAATTTAGAAGAATTACGCTCATGTTTAATTACGATTAAAAAAAAGAGCCTTTCGGCTCTCTCTTAATCATTATATGGTTTTAATAAACATTTTTGATCGCCCATTTTATCGCAATATTGAAACATTTTTCTACCACCAGTAATATCGACGTAACATTCGCTACACTTATATACTGTTTTTAAAATGTTATCCTTTGCGTCTTTGATTTCTTTCCATACGTCAATTAGGACGTCCTTATTTGTTAGTTCGCATTGCATCTTTATCCCTCCCTTCTACCTCATCACTTCGACAGACGGGTGAAATATCCTGCTAATACATCTATTTATGGAAATATATATCTATTAATTAAGCAATTTACTTGCTCCTTAATTCCTATTTAACACCTTGATCGCCTAAGCACATAACCCGATAGCATCTGCACGGCGAAAAATAACTGACGAACATTGGCTAGTCTCGCGTCTTCTCTTGCCGTAACAAGGACAATCTGTTACTCTATTAAATAGGGAATCTTAGAAAAAGCAGGAGATACTCTCCTTTGGTCAGAGTGAGTAGCCCTTAGAAACAACTGCCGGGTGAATACCCGGCAGTCTTTTTCTAATCCCACTATTAACTTCAGTCAAGGAGGATATTGTCATGCACAAGCTATTTTCATTTTCTAACGGTGAAGACCTGGGAGAATTTTCATTTACGGAAGATAATAAAGGGTTTAACACCGTTCTCAATGAGCATCCTGAAGTCAAGACTCTTTTTGAACGCAGGGATCGTTACCCAGAGACTTTGACGATTAACGGGGTAAATCCGGTACTTCATGTCATATTTGAAGGAATTATTGAAAACCAACTGCAAACCGAAGTAGGCGTGCAGGAGATTTATTCCAAATTACAGAAAGAAGAAAACCTTACTCCACACGCAGCCCGGGCTTGTATAGCCAACGTCTTCCTGCATGATTTTTCGGTAGTATTAACTGAGCACCAACCATTCGACCAGGAAGCTTTTGTTCGTCGACTTAGTTTAATCGGAACAGATATCGCCAAACTTAGCCGCAACGATCGCTGCCCATGCGGAAGCGGTGCCAAGTTTAAACGTTGTTGTTCGCCCTATGCGGAAGCCTTTATTGTTTCCCCCCTCGCCGGAAGAATGGACTTGGGATTTGGTTCTTATATCTTTGATACGCCCGCAAATATCGAGGATCCTCTCCACCCAATTTTTCAACTAGAAGCGCGCTATCACATCGCTGAGTATATGGACACCCATCAGGACTTAGACGGTGCAGTTAACGTCCTGAAAGAGAATATCGCCCAAGCCGAATCTTATCAGGGAAGGGATTTTTCGAAAAATGCTTGGCAAGATTATATGCTCTTTTGTCAAAACCGCGAGCAACTTGCCCAAGAATATTTGAAAGCAGCGGATCATCTGATTTCAATGACCGATGGGAAAGACAAAGGAACTCTAATCTGCGATAAGGCAGATTTCCTCGCCAGCAAGGGAAATATGGAGACTGCAGAGGCTGAATACACACATCTTTTTACCTCTCTGCCGACATTCTATTTAAGTCGCTACCGCTACGCGTTAATGTTAAGTAACAATGGACGAGAAGATGATGCCATTAAAGTCCTGACAGACTTACTCACCATGAAGAATTTTGATAATCCAACCCACGAAGCGGCTTTAACTCTCCTCGGGATTTTAGGAGGAGATACCTCAGACTTCGAATTTCTTTGTTAAATCGTAATCAACTCATATTCTTTGCTACCTAAGCCCAACTTTACCGCATGGTCGATTGCCACTTTCCAGTCGGTATTTGGACTAACATCTGTAAAATGATCATGGTGCTCACGGACGCTTTTTTCTAGAAGGCTGCCGATCATGACGGGCTGACGGTTTACAGCATCCGCGCACGCAACATCTAGAGCAACTGGATTAAAGGACGCAAACATCCCTACATTTGGAACAATCGGTACATCATTTTCCGAATGACAGTCGCAATAAGGAGAGACATCCACTACCAAACTGATGTGGAAGTTGGGGCGTCCATGCAGTACCGCCCAGGTATATTCCGCAATTTTTTTATTCAAGATTTCATTAGACGCATCCCAAGCCGGTCGTATAGCGTCCATTGCACAAATACCAATACAACGACCACAGCCGACACATTTTTCATGATTAATAGAGGCCTTATGCTCTGTCAAGGTAATGGCACTGTGAGCGCAGATTTTAGTGCACATGCCGCACCCTACGCATTGTTCATCGGATACATTCGGTTTTCCGCTGCTGTGCATCTCCATCTTACCTGCGCGGGAACCGCAACCCATACCGATATTCTTTAACACACCGCCAAAACCTGTCAGTTCATGTCCCTTGAAGTGCGTCAGAGAAATTAATATATCGGCATCCATAATCGCATGACCGATTTTCGCCTCTTTTACATAGTCACCGCCCTCGACAGGAACCAAAACCTCATCGGTACCTTTCAAACCATCGCCAATCAGCACGTGACAACCGGTGGAAAAGGGAGAAAAGCCATTGACATAAGCAGTATTCAGATGGTCAAGTGCGTTCTTTCTACCACCTACATATAAAGTACTGCAATCAGTCAGAAACGGTTTTCCTCCCAGCTCAGTCACAATATCCGCCACTGTTTTAGCATAATTGGGGCGCAGGTAAGCCAAATTACCCGGCTCACCAAAATGAATCTTAATTGCGGCATATTTTTTGTCAAAATCAATTTGATCAAATCCCGCTGTTCTGATCAGACGGGTCAACTTCTGCTGCAAATTTTCTTTCATCGTCGTGTGGAAGTCCGTAAAATAGACTTTTGATTTTTCCATACTCAATAACCTCCTTAATATTGGACATCTCTTAAGCATAGGCCTTTTGCCTGAGCTAGGGGTCCGGCTTCCCAACGTTTCTCTTCCTTCAATATCCTTTCAACATCTTTCGTTTTGAAATTTCCATTACCCACTTCGATAAGTGTACCGACAATGATCCTTACCATATTTAATAAGAAGCCATTTCCATTAACTTCTATTGTTAGTAGACCATCCTTTTCAATTATATTGATATAATTAATCGTTCTTACCGTAGATTTGTCACGGTTTTTTGAGTTAGTAAAGCTCTGGAAATCATGACTGCCAAGTAAGACCTCTGAAGCATTTCTCATTTCCGATAAATTTAGTTTCTCCACAAGGTGATATGTATACTTTCGGTTAAACACATCTCTGAATCTGGAGTTATTTATTCTGTAAACGTACGTTTTTGATTTTACATTGTATCTAGCATGAAATCGCTCAGTTTCATTTTCAATGGTTTTTACGACGATATCTTCCGGTAAAAACTCATATAAATAATCCAAGATAGCATCTATACTAAAAGAACACTTAGTATGAAAATTTGCTACGTAGTTTTCTGCATGCACCCCCGCGTCAGTTCTTCCGCAACCCACTAGCTGTATAACTTCTCCAGTCATTTTAGATAATACAGCTTCTATTTTCCCTTGTATCGTTAGATCATTATCTTTTTGTTTTTGCCATCCTTTGTATTTGAAACCATCGTACGCTATAATCATTTTTAAATTTCTCATAAGTGCCACCTTTAAATTATTTTTCAACCTCTGACCTAACCTTAGTTACTAACCACGACCATTTAGGATACATGTTAGTATACTACAATAATTATCGATATCAATAAAGTATTTAAACTGATTAAACTTTTTTAAGATGATCCAGCACTTTGGAACAAGGCTGTGCGGGATGAGCATTAATAGCCAAGTTATTTTCCATCAAATAGCACCCACATGATAAACCTGTTATAATGTAAATATATTGATTTTGCAGTTATTAAATCTGAATAAGGTTTTTTAGGAGGAGTCTGTTCAACAAGACTTCTCTATTTTATTTTTTAAAAATAAGGGGTTTTAGTATTGGAAAATTACGCCATTGAAAATGCCAATCAAATTTTAGTAAATTTTTCTATCATTTTTATCACAGGAGCAATTTTTGCCAAATTGGCAGATTACATAAAGGTTCCTGATGTGGTGTTGTATCTGCTGGCGGGTATTTTACTGGGACCACAGGGTTTTAACCTAATATCAATTCCTGTTAATTCAACGATTAACCAATTAGTCCTGACTTTAG
>JARLHU010000129.1 GCA_031292095.1 Desulfosporosinus sp. | reverse complement strand
GAGAAGAGAGAAAAGGGCGAGAAGAGAGAAAAGGGCGAGAAGAGAGAAAAGGGCGAGAGGAGAGAAAAGGGCGAGAGGAGAGAAAAGGGCGAGAGGAGAGAAAAGGGCGAGAGGAGAGAAAAGGGCGAGAGGAGAGAAAAGGGAATTTTTCAAGCCTGACCCCGATGCGGGGTTAAATTGATGAGAAAAAAGATAAGGAATAGAAGTTCATAGTATTCTATGAATTCCTATTCCTTAAAAGTTATGTTAGAAAATTGCTTTTTACAACTTATCCACAAGGTTGGGACGGAGAATGGGCACTCTTGATTTTACAATCCTCGCATACTTGTACCCCTTGAACCTCATACAAATCCTCTTTTGAAGCAACTTCAGCCCCACATTTTTCACACTTTGCCATGGAAATTCCCCCCCTCACAAAATTAAAATCATCTTACATGATTTATATTAATTATTATATTAACACAATATTATGAAAATAAATAGTATTTTACAGGTAACAATTTAAATATATTTTCTTGTGCTTTTTGAATAATCGATCTGTCAATTCCATAAACCAAAACGAACATTCTATCTATTCTTTTAGATAAAATGTTCGCTTTGGTTTTAATGTGGAACCTCAGTGCTGTTTCGAGGAAGGCACTAAGGAGCAATAGTATTAAGGAGCACAGAAATAGATCGCGTTAAAGGCATAAAGCTCAAGATGAAGTAAATAGAGCTTGAAGGATGAAATTTATTTAATGATATTAACCGAGTTTTCTTTTCTTGGCGCTGCGGCAGGAGCTGGTACTGCTGGGTAACCAAATGCACCCGAAGCAAATATCTTATTCCCTGTGGGTATGCCCAATTCACTTATTAAGGCATTACCTTCTTCTGAACTGCTTAATTGAGTTATAGCATGAATCCAGCAAGACCCGATCCCAATGGATGAAGCAGCTAAAAATAAATTTCCCATCGCGAGGACGCAGTCACATTGCGGTGCAATAGCTTTTTCATCTCCGGAAACAATTATTAAGGTGGGAGCATTGTAAAACACATTAAATTTCTCTGATTTCGCCATTTCTTCGAATCGTTGATTACCTGACTTTAGAAGATAACTCTTCACAGTTTGGTTAATTTTCTGGAGTGTTTCCCTGTTTTGCACTACAGTAAAATGCCAAGATTGTTGATTCATCGCACTGGGAGCAAACATACCAGCATTTAAAATTATTTGCAATTCTTCATCCTTAATTTGTTCTTGCTTATAAGCTCGGATACTTCTTCTGTTTAAGATTGATTTGATTGTCTCATTCATAAAAATCATCTCTTTCCTTGGATTCTTACAGTTATATTCTGTCCAAAAATGAAGATTGAGTTACTATTGTGTCATAGCCAAGTATACTACAGAAGAGGGGGAATATGCTAATTCTAATATGATATATCAATTATCTTAATATATATATTAAATATATTAAGATATATATTGACAATATTAATGTGTGAGTTTATGATATTAATTATGGAAGCGCTTTGAGCAAATTAATGTAGAGGTGATGATCTTGGATTATAGGATGCCCCATCGGTGTCCGGTATGTGATCACGAAATGAAGATTAGTAAGTTAACTTGTACCTACTGTCCGACTAAAATCGAAGGGGAATTTAGCTCCTGTAAATTTTGTCGGCTTCCTGCAGAACAGTTAATCTTCATGGAAGCATTCATTAAATGTCGTGGGAATATCAAAGAGGTAGAAAAAGAGTTGAGTATCTCTTATCCGACGGTGCGGAGTCGCTTAGATAGTGTCATTGAGGCGCTTGGTTACGGGGTGGATAAGGAAAGAGTTCCCGAAAATGAAAAGGAAAACTCTCAGGAGGAAGGCTTACGCAGGCAGGGTATTCTGGAAGCTCTTGAGCGTGGGGAAATTTCGGCACAGGAAGCTACACTTCAAATGAGGAAACAGCTAAGTAAGGATTAAATGAAACTATTCTGAAGGGAGTCAAAATAAATGAACAGTGAAAAAATGAAGATTCTCGAGATGATTCAAGAAGGTAAACTGACAGCAACTGAAGGAATGGATTTGTTGAAGGTCATTGAGGAGGGAAGCTCGCCTAAGGGGGCAGCTCAGATTACTGAAGATGGGTTGGTAAAAAAAGAGAAGCTCATAACTGGGGAGCGCTTTTTGCGAATTCGAGTGGTCGGAGAAAAAACGCTCAAGGTTAATGTCAACGTACCTTTGAGTCTGATACGCTCCGCTTCCAAACTGGTGGTTTATGCGATGAGCTTTGTTCCTGCAGATAAGCGCGCCGAGCTGGAAGAAAAGGGCCTTGATTTGCAAGCATTGGACGTTGAGGGACTGGCCCGAATTCTAGAAGAAACCTTAGACGGTAAGATCGTGGACGTGGAAGTTTCGGACCCTGTTGAGGGAAGAATCAAGGTGGAAGTGTGTGTGGACTAATTCGGCTAGGTTATTAATGGTCCGGGTCAAATTGCAAAAGCGCCGGAGATTCGCAATTCCAGTACCTATCTGGGTAGTCGATGAATTCTTGGAGGCCCTTACTGATTTGGTTTGGGTTGGGGAGAAGGTTCTAAGTTGTGTTCCGCTCCCCCGGGATGAAAAGGCTCACAAGTATCTGAGTTGGGTTAAAACTTGTTCTCCAAGCGGTATAATTGCTGCTGCGCAGAATATCTTCCATGATTTAAGTAGGTATAGGGGGCTGGAGATTGTCGATGTGGTAACTGGAGAGGTTCAGGTTAAAATAAGCATCAAGTGAACGGGGGGAAGAGGATGAAACGACAGATCTGCCGAGTTGTAGTTAATACTCTTGCGTTTTTTATTGCGGCTCAATTCCTGCCTGTTATGGCGGCGACCCCTCTTTACTTCTTATGGGCCGGAATTATCCTCAGTCTTGTTAATTTGATAATTCGTCCATTGTTGATTATTTTAACCATTCCCCTCAGTCTTATAACCTTAGGGTTTTTCACTCTCATTATTAATACCTGGATGATCATGCTTACTAGTGGGCTCTTGCCTGGCTTTTACGTGCCAGGTTTTGGATTGGCTTTCCTTGTCTCAATCATTGTTTCCTTGGCGAACTGGGGTTTCAAGGAAATGAGGTTTAAGCATTGACCTGCTTTAAAAGTTTGGCCATGTTTTTGCCAAGGATTTGGAAGGTTTTGATCCCTTCAGCATCCTTTTGGACATCGCCTGGATCACGGGATAAAGTCATATTCCAATAATCCGAACTGCAAATAATCATTTCGGCTATGCCAAAGAAGAAGTTGATGGCAGAGTAGGTAAAGGTCGAACCGGCTCTGCGGACAGAAACCACTGAAGTTCCTACTTTTCCCCTCAACATCGAACCTCCATTGGACTTTGCTACAAAACCGCAACGATCAATTAGGGCCTTCACTTCCGTGCTCACATTACTGAAATAAGTGGGTGAACCAATAATGATTCCATCGGCTTCTTCCATTTTTTGAATGAAAGTATTCATCTCATCGTCTGTGCGCGCACACCGGTTGTTCTTATTTTCCCGGCATTTACCGCAGGCCAAGCAACCGAAGACTTTACGTCCGCCCAATTGGACGATTTCGGTTTCGATGCCTTCTTTTTCTAATTCTGCCAAGACAATTTTAAGGCTTTGTGAGGTATTGCCATTAACCCGTGGACTTCCGTTAAATGCTACAACTTTCATATTCGAAACACTCCTTATACTTTTCAGCTTAAGTAATTGTCGAATATAATAATAGACGATATAATACTAACTGACAAGTACGTACATTTTTGTGCTATAGTATCTAATAGTATACCATTGGCTAACTAGGGCTATAGTGCTGAAAATATACTTAAGGAGAGAAACAAAATGATCAAGTTTAAAAATATCTCATATCAATGTTCAATGGAATTGACGTTAGCCCTAATCGGCGGAAAATGGAAAGCGCTTATACTTTGGCATTTGGGTGAAAAAACCTTAAGATACAGTGAGCTGAGGAAAATGCTTCCAAATGTCACGCCGAAAATGTTGACTCAGCAGCTTAGAGAAATGGAGGATAGTGGATTGGTCAAGAGATTCATATATACACAAATACCACCCAAAGTCGAGTATTCCCTCACTAAAGCAGGTAATAGTCTCCTGCCCATGCTGGATACTATGTGTAAATGGGGGCAGAACTACGCTAACGAATATGAGCAACTTTAATTGCGCATTCCAAGAGTCTTGATCGAAGACTTCTATCCCATATTGCTTAACGATTGGTTTCTATTACGAGGGAGAAAAAAATCTACGATCCAATTGAATCGTAGATTTAACTATATTTGGGATTAATTAAAGGATCGAATATTGACGATCAGGTTGGGGCGATACTGCCCGAAATTTTTGAGGGGGAGAAAGATGAGTAATCAGGATCAGAAACTGAGCTGCACGGATTGCGGAATACCAAATTGCTACAGGAAGCAGGGAGCATATCCTGAATTTTGTCTAACGACCAACACAAACAGCGAGGAATTTGAAGAAGCTAATGAACTTTATAGATCGGATGAATTTGTAGCTAAATTCACATTAGCCGCCGCTGAAATTGAAGGTTCTTATTATGGTAAGCTAACGCGGGTGGAAGAGATTATAGTTTTTGCCAAGAAAATTGGCGCGCAAAAAATTGGTATCGCGACCTGTGGAGCTTTAATCAATGAGGCGAAAATCTTTGCCAAAATTCTTCAAGCCAAAGGTTTGAACAGTTTTGCGGTTTCTTGCAAAGTGGGTTCAACGGATAAAACAGAAGTTGGTGTGCCAGAGGCTTCGAAAGTCGAAAAGGGCTGCCACGAGTCGTTGTGTAATCCAGTAATGCAGGCAAAACTACTGAATAAGGAAAAGACAGATCTTAACGTAATAGTAGGTCTTTGCGTGGGGCATGACTCTATTTTTATTAAATATTCCGAAGCCCCTGTCACGACTCTGATTACTAAAGATAAGGTATTAGTTCACAATCCGGTAGCTGCCTTATATGCAAGTGCTCATTACTACAAGCGGCTGCTTCAAGAAGGGGATATTTAACTTATCTCTCAGTCAATACGCTAGTGCCAAATAGTACTAATAGCTCCTTAATACAAGAAAAATGCCATAAGAATGGCATTTTTTTCTGTTATCATCCTAGATAGAAGAAAAAATATACTCTGATCTAGATAATAGTAGATGCATTTTCGTCAGCTGGAAGCTGGAGAAATTGGCTATTAACAAAAAGAAATAATTCGCAGAACCTGAAACTATAAAGGGGTAGAGTTGATGTGGAACAAAAAATATCAAACACCGGAAAGCTTAAACAATGGATGCGCACTCTCGTGACAGGACTCTTGCCCACTGGGCGAGAAAGATCGGGGTTAACACTAAAACTCTTTAATTCATGGGTAGAAAACCTGACAAACTCTGAAGATATGCTCCGCGAATTTGATCAAGCAGGTAAAACGCTCATACCATCAGGGGAGTGGTTGCTGGATAATATCTATTTTATCAAGGAGCAAGCTCTGTTTGTGCAACAAAAGTGGCCTAGGAATAACTTCCGAAAGCTTCCTCGAGCGCAGGAAGAGCCTCAAGATGTGCGGATTTTTGGAATGTGTCAAACGTATCTCCGTCTAACGGACGGACATGTCGAAGCTCAAAAAACAGAGGATTATCTCCTGGAACTTCAGAAGGTAACTGTGCTCAAAATGAGCGAATTATGGGCAATGCCCTTATTCCTGCGCATCGCCTTGATTGAGAACTTGAGTATGGTTTTTACAAACATCCTGAAGCAGCAAGCAGCGTACCGACAAGCAGCAGAGCTATTTGAAACTTGGGAACCGCTTCTTCGCTTACCAGGAAAACTAAAACAGGCCTTAGAATCAGCGGATCGGACAATTGTCGATTTAGACCCTTCCTTTGTGGACTACATTGCCGCTCGGCAGAGAAATTATGCGGAAGACACTACCTTGATACAAGCCTGGCTGGAAAGCAAGGCGGAAACTATGGGTGTGAGTTTAAATAATATCATAGCACAGGAACACCTACGTCAAGCACAGGACAAAGCGACAGTCGGGAATCTGATCACCAGTTTGCGGACTGTAGCACACTGGGTCTGGCAAGATCACTTTGAATCGTTATGCCACGTAGAACAAATACTCCGTCAGGATCCTTTAGGTGTCTACGGTGCTATGGATTTCGCCAGCCGGAATCATATGCGCCAGGTAGTGGAGGAATCTGCTCGGCGGCTAAAGGTGTCGGAAATTCACTTGGCTAAAACCGTGCTTTCCTTAACCTTGGAGGCCCCCAGGTCAGAGCAAAAGGACGCCCGACAGCAGCATGTCGGTTATTATTTGTTAAATTTTCGAGGACTTCAGGAACTTCACTATGCCTTTAAGGCAAGATTATCCTGGAGGAGCCTGCTAGTATATTGGTCTAAAGAACACCCAATTGTGTTATATCTTATTTTGCTAAGCGCTTTCCTTGCCACATTTATGCTAGGTTTTATAGGTTGGGAGCAGGGATTTAAACAATTAAAGGTTAGCACACTGATCGTTGTCTGCTTAG
>JARLHU010000128.1 GCA_031292095.1 Desulfosporosinus sp. | reverse complement strand
TGTCACGGATAAGAAGAAGGTAGTCCAAGTTTGGGAAGAGGTTCTTTGTCACGAGGGGCTAAATAAATTACACCATGACATACAGAACTTCGAGTCATATCTTGGGACAATCAGGCATTTTGGAGAATTAACTAAGACGGAAAATAAGGCTGAAGAGCTGGTTGCTTTTATGCAAGAAATAATTTCAATCGTTAAGGACGGGCGGTCGGCTATCCAACATAAGCCTCGTGTCTATTATGTCATGGGAAAACCACTTTTCTGCCTTAAAGGAGAACGTCTTGAAAATCAGTTGGTTGAAGCAGCCGGGGGGATAAGCGTAAATAAAGAAATTGAGTGTACAGGAAGGCCCGGCATGATAATTTCTGTGGAACAATTAAATGCCCTCAATCCCGAAGTCATATTTATTTCAGCATTTCTATCGTCTTCCGTCGAAGATTTCTATGAGGAGTGTTGTAAGGTCGGTATAAAGGTTGACGCGGTGAAGAATAGGAGGATTTATACCCATCTGGCCTCCGGTTGGGATTTTGGTAGCCCTAGGTGGATTTTGGGACTGCTGCATATAGCTAATATTCTTCAGCCCGAAATCTATCATTTTGATGTGATTGCAGAGGCGAAAAAATTGTATATGGAATTTTATGAGCTTGATTTTTCTCTTTCCGATCTTAATCGTTCTTTTAGTAAGCCAAGCAGTAAGTGGCAGTGGATGAGTTTAGCTTATGGAGAATAGAATCATTACGATGCAGCTTCCCGAGGGAAACTTCGTGACAACTGTTACAGCTTTCGATAAAAGTGATGTCACAGCAATAAATGCGATTTACGACAGTTGGCGGGATTTATGCGCTTATCTCGGGGTGCTAGACGCTAGAGCAGTAAACCCTCCCGAAGAGCTCTATCTGCCCGAGGAATTGTCCGAGATAAGTTTTGGTATTGCTAAAGATCTGTGGCGTAGCAGTAAGGGAGTACCAGGTGTAAATTCTTCTTTTAATTTCTATGACCCATATGCTGAAAGGAATAACAACCGTATACAAGTAAAAACATGTAGTGTTTTGCCGGATTTAACTTCATTCGGTCCAAATTCGCAATGGGATCGAATATTTTTTGCGGATTTTTATAGAGAAGGCAAATGGGATGGAACGTTTGATGTCTACGAGCTAAACACCCATGATATAAACAATTTTAAAGTAAAGGTTGGTCGAACCTCGTTAGATCAGAAAATGCAAGGGGTTAGTCTAAGGTTTAGTATATATAGTGGTTTAATTCAAAAAGGTAGATACATATCAAAAGAGACTTTCCTGATTATCGAAAAAGGGATTATAAAACTCTGATGACCTTAAACCCGCCAGGGTACGTTTGAAAAATGAACCTACTTCCATGATGCATAGGAGGCTATCCCTGTGATAAAAATTAAAGTTCAGGATGCTGTCGGTACAGTTTTAATCCATGACATGACCCAAATTATCCTCGGCGTCGTTAAAGGTCCCCGTTTTCGTAAGGGGGACATTATTAGGGAAGAGGATATTCCGGTGCTCCTAAGCATGGGTAAGGAACATGTTTTCGTATGGGATCCAATACCCGGTCTCATTCATGAAAATGAAGCGGCTGAGCGACTTGCCCATGCAGTGTCTGGTTCAGGGCTAATCCTAGACAAGCCGAAAGAAGGAAAAATTACGCTAACCGCAGAATACGACGGCCTTCTCTATGCTTCAGAAGACGGAATTTTAGCGTTGAATACTTTGGAGGGAGTCATCCTTGCCACGCTTCATAATCACTACCCAGTTAATAAGGGAGATAAGGTTGCTGGAACCCGTGTCGTCCCGCTGATGATTGATGAGAAAGTAATTATTGAAGCAGAGGAAATCGTCCGACAATTTTCAGAGCCTATTCTGGAGGTCCGGCCCTTAAAACGCTTGAAGGTTGGCATCGTCGTCACGGGCAGTGAAATCTATCGTGGACGTATTCAAGATAAATTCGGCGCGATACTACAGGCAAAAGTTGAAGACTGGGGATCTGTCGTTTTAGAGAAAGCAGTGGCTAGCGATGATGTTCCCCAGATCCAAAGTTGCATACAAAATCAACTAAGTAAGGGGGCAGAAATGGTTTTAGTTTGTGGTGGCATGTCCGTAGATCCTGATGACGTCACCCCAGCTGCGATTAAAGGAATGGGAGCGAAACTTATCACCTACGGCGCACCGGTTCTACCGGGAGCCATGTTTATGTTAGCTTACCTCGGGACTGTTCCGATCATAGGCCTACCTGGGTGCGTTATGTATTCAAAGAAATCCATCTTTGATTTGCTCGCTCCTCGGATGCTAACGGGCGAACGACTATCGCGCCTTGATATTGTCAAGTTAGGAATGGGTGGTCTTTGTCTGGAATGCCCGGTTTGTACTTACCCGCGTTGTTCTTTCGGCAAGTGATCAAACCGTTTAGAAACATGTTCGTAATCAATTAAATGCCCTAAAACTAAAAAGCACCCACTTGGGTGCTTTTTAGTTTTAGGGCATTTATGATGATCAGTATTAAGATTTCAAGGACAAAAAGAAGAACTACTGAGGAATGGGATTCCCAATAGTTCTTTAGTGGAGCGAAATAAATCAGTTATTCAACTGTTCTTAGTCTTTTCCGTAGGAAAGATATTTATTCATATAGTTTGCTAACGTTTGTTTATATTAGAATTACAAAGGATATTGTCAATTACTTGCTAACAATAACTAACAAAACTTAACAACATCCATACTTAAACAAATTGCATAGAGTATACAGGAATAAAAATATGATAGTGGGTGACTAGTTTGCGTATCTTAGGCAGAGGAGCAACCGGAGATGATGTTATTGAACTTCAGTCTGCTTTACTTATCTTAGGCTATAACCCCGTGGGAATCGACGGTATCTTTGGAACGAAAACAGCTTCCGCCGTTATCCAGTTTCAACAGGACAACGGTCTTTTCCCTGATGGAATCGGGAGTTTTCTTTAGTAAAATAAGTACAAGTATAACCTATTGCAATTTTCTTACAGCTTGGCTTATAATGATATTGTAGTTTAGTTTTATTAGGTTATGTTTAAATTATATGGCTACAATAGAGGATCTTACCCCTAAAAAACTAACATTGACAAACATAACTGAACAATATCGATGATTTCTGAATTAATTGTGAGAAGAAAGAAGGTGGAACGGTAAGAACCTCATGTCAGTCATTTTCAGCTTGTTCTTACTTTAATTTTCTAATCGGGCATAAACCTAATGGAACTCAAATGGAAACGATTTTATCGGAAATCCGACCTAAGCTATAATTCGGAAATAGGAGAGGAGCGAAACACATTGGAGTGGCTTACATTAACGATTGATGGGAGCGAAGTCAGCGTTCCAAAGGGGACGACTGTGCTGGAAGCCTGTCGTATGAATAATATCCCGATTCCCACCTTGTGTCATGATCCAGCGCTTACCCCTGCAGGCGCTTGCCGTTTGTGTATCGTCCAAATTGAAGGCATGCGCAATCTTCCTCCGTCTTGCGTCACTCAAGTTATGCAAGGCATGAAGGTAGAGACGCAGAATCCAAAAGTTAGGAATGCGCGTAAAACAATTCTGGAATTGTTGATCGCCAATCACCCGTTAGATTGTATGACTTGTCAAAAATTGGGTGACTGCTCCCTGGCGGAGTATGCATACCAGTATGGTGTAAAAGGAAAAAATTACGAAGGAGAAAAACGTCACCTTCCTATAGATAACGCAAATCCTTATATTTTAAGGGATCTTAACAAGTGTATATTATGTGGCAAATGTATTGCCACTTGTGAGCTGGTATCAGAACGCAACGTGATTGGGTTTGCTTATCGTGGCTTTAAGGCTAAGGTTTCAACCTTTATGGACACTGACCTGAAGGACTCAACCTGTGTTTATTGCAACCGGTGTGTGGCTATTTGTCCAGTTGGTGCTCTTATGGACAAAAACATGATCGGTAAAGGCAGAGCCTGGGAGTTTAAAAAAGAAGAAGTGACCTGCAGTTTCTGTGATTCGGGCTGCAAATTTGTTATTAACTCTAAAAATGGTAAAGTTATTGGAGTCACTGCTAAATCACCCGCAAATGGACGACCGCTTTGCCTTAAAGGTCGTATAGGTTCTGATCTTAGGTTCAATCCCGAACGAACAGACATGCCTTTCATCAATCAAGATGGTGAGTTTATTCAGGTTACGTGGGCTGAATTCTTAGGTCTAGGCAATATTGTGGAAAAAATCAACTCGCTTACCAATCAAGTCTAATAGGTATAACTCGCGAATTTACTATAGATATGAAAGTGGGCGCTTCTGAGGAAGGCCCGTTTTTCTTCTGGAGAAAGCAGCAAAGAATAAAGGAGGAATACGCAAGTGCCTGAAATTAAGGGCCCAGTTACTATTAATGTCAACACCCACACCCACACTGACGGGGCATCAGTCGTCATAAACCCTGGCACAAATGAAGAACTTGAATTTCCATACTTTGTTATGGTGGGTTTTGCTGATGGAGGTGAGTATGTTGCAAGCAATTGCACGATAGCTCAGGTAGTTCAGGGCTTAAGTAGACTGCATGATCTCTACGATAAGCTTAAAACGGAGGCTCAAGTTAACGGTAAGACTAGACTTAGGATACTGCCGACAATAACTAAGAAGGACTAAGGCACATTCAAGAAAATAACCAGTCAGTCTGCCAGTCTATTTTGTGTCATACTGCGTCGGCATGTTCACCTAATAGCCCC
>JARLHU010000127.1 GCA_031292095.1 Desulfosporosinus sp. | reverse complement strand
GAATCATTATTTTTGTGACTATTCAGGTACTCAGTTAATCAACCACAGATTACACAGATTAACACAGATTTAAAAAATAACATGTTTTTAGCTCTAAAATATAAATCGCTTGTAACCAATTGATATTCGCCAAAGCTGATAAAAGGTGATTTAATCCTGTAGCTTTGAGATAATTGATAATTATCACTTCTTCAATGACTCCCATCTTCGCCATTTTTCTATACTTAATCCTTCTTAATCTGTGAAATCTGTGTTAATCTGTGGTTTCTCTTATCGTTCTTTTCATGTGTAATCTGTGGTTCCCCGTTCAGAATTCCCCAAGGATCTGAATAGTCACTTATTTTTTCCCGTATTTACAGTGTTTCTCCTTGTAGGTATAAAAAAATGCGGGATTTTAGGATGTAATAAAAAAACGGCCCCGAAAAAGGGACCGCCTAAAGCGATAACAGTTAAATCTCCTTAGTCTTTAAGTTCTTTGTATTTATTCCAATAAACTGATTCGGTCAACACTTCACCACCAATACCCATGTTACTGTAATCATGTTCATCCAGGGTTACAGTAAACGCTGCCATGGGAATTCCTAAAGCCTGAGAAGCAGCTTGACTCATTCCGTGAATTAAGCTCCTCTTTTGGTCAATAGTCAGGGTAGGCCCATCAAAGTTAATCATTGGCATTTACATAGCACCTCCGCTAAATATCATTCCTTACTCTCATTAAAATTCCCAGTTAGGTCGTAAAATATCCATCTACCCAATTCAGTAACTCTTTAACATTATTCGCAGTCAAACCGATACTATCTTTGGTTTTTTTGACAAGTACAATTTCTAACCCCAGTTCTAAGGCCGCCGATATCTTCGTATCTGTTCCACCATCAAGACCACTGTCCCGAGTCAAAAGGATATCTGCTCCATAAAACTTAAATAATGCTTTATTGATCTCTTTAGAAAAAGGTCCCTGCATAGCAATGATATCCCTCGGGCTAATACCCATGTCTTTACATTTTTGCACTAAACGTCCTTCTGGCAGCACTCTCACAACCAAACGAGCAGCGCGAGTAAAGGAGCTACCTACAATGCTTTCTAGTTGATGGGTACCTGTCGTAACGAAGATCGTCATCAGTCGTTCTTTTTCTTGATATAAGGTAGACACGCGTTGTTTTAGGCGGTGTAAGGCTTCCTCCCAATGATAAACCGGATAAATTAAGGAGCTAACCGGAATCTTAGTTTCAGGTCTTTCTAACCTGAGATAGGGAATGCCCCTTTGTTCACACCAGAGCTTTAACGAAGTAAACTTACCACTACAGGTAGGATGACTCGCATCAAGAATGGCAGACGGAGCCTGAGCACAATCCTTTTCTGTCCAGATTTGCGGGCGTTGAAACGTAAGCCCCCTATTTTCAAGACCTGCAGCTATCTCACGTGCCGCGGTCGTTTCTCCCAAAAGTATGATCATTTTTGTCAGTCACCCTCCATAGCTGTTGAGAAGAATTCTTGTGGTTCTCGCCCAGTAGGTCAATTATCTTGTTTCAAAAAGATTCTTGGCCTGACCAATAGTCAAGGGCAGGTTATCCATATTTAAGCTACCATCGCGTGCCAGCAGTTCCGCTAAATGAGCTACCCTTGGTAGACGCAAATCGATCTTACGAATTACCTCTTTATGTTTGAAAACTTCTGCTGTCGATCCTCCCAAGACGATTTCTCCTTTACTCAATAGATAAACCTTGTCGGCGAGTAAGGGAACAATATCAACATCGTGGGTCGCAAAAATCAGGGTAATCCCTTGATCACGGTTAATCGAATTGAGCAACCTGATTAATTTACTGACCCCACGGGGATCAAGGGCAGCGGTTGGCTCATCTAAGACCAAAACTTCTGGTCGCATCGCCAATACGCTTGCCAACGCCACTCTTTTTTTTTCGCCACCGCTCAAATTATGGGGACTTTTAGCACTATAGTCCTGCATGTCCACAACTCGAAGAGCCCAAGCAATAGCCTCATCGAGGGCCTTGCCCGAGATACGCATATTCATTAGACCATATGCAATCTCTTGACGAACCGTAGAATTAAAGAGTTGGTCATCGGGGTCTTGAAAAACCATCCCGATTTTGCTGCGAATTTCCGACAAATGTTCTTTACAAACTGATAATCCATTCACAGTAACCGAACCTGATGTGGCTTGTAAGAGACCATTAAAAAGTTGGAAGAGAGTTGACTTACCCGCTCCGTTGGGTCCGAGTATCGCCACTCTTTCCCCTTTTTTTATGGATAGATTGATGTTTTTGAGGGCCGAGCACCCATCACTATATGTATAGCCTACCTCCGAGATGTCGATAAGTCCCATTAAGCATCCTTCCTTTAGGTCAAAATATCAAAGAGCAATAAGCTCATAAGCAAAGACGCAAGAAGCAGTCCATTTTTCCAATCCGCTGAGGGTATCGAGTTCGTAAAGAATTCAGCTCCCGTACTGGTTTCACTATACCCCCTAGACAACATTGCTTTGTAGATCCTGGTGCTACGGTCAAGAGATTTTATTAACACATGCCCCGCAACTTTGCCAACATCGCGAGCTTGTCGTAACCAGGTCATCTGATCACCCATCCGACTAAGTTGAGCACGACGCATACTGCGTGCTGTTTCTTCAATAATAAAAACGTAGCGGTACATCATGGCCGCCAGATCAATGATTATATCGGGGACTTTGCAGAGGCGCAGGGTTTCCAAAATTTCAATCATCGGTGTTGAAAAAGAGAGCAAACTGCCCAGCGTAACGGCCGTCATGATCCTCAATAGTATTAGAAAACCGAGTTGCATGCCCTCAAGATAAACTGGAAAGGCAAACCTTCCTATATGTAAAACAATTAACGTGTGGCTTCCGGTTGTGAAGAGCAGACTAAGGAAGACCAACCAGGCTATACCGAAAGGCATCGACAAACGAATCAAAAGATTATGCCAGGGCAGATGAAGTGTTCTGAAAAATAAAATACTGCCTATCCACAATACCGCTGCAAAGTACCAGTGTTGAAAAGCTGTTGAAAGGATAATGGCACCTAAAAATATTACGGTCTTAACCCGTCCGTCCCAAAGATGTAAAGGACTATCTGCTCTGGCCATTTTGTCTAAAACTGAGATTTCCATTGCTTATTCCACCTTCACTGCTTCCTCTTCCTCTGCGACTGGTTTCCCAAATATTTTCTCCCAGTGGTGTAGTTTTAAGTATAGGAATCGAACAATTTAAATTGTTCTGAGGAAGTCCTTGCTTTAATAGTTGACAACGTCTTTACCTCCTGACTAGGTTAAAAAAAAATAAACCTTTTACCACATACAAAGGTAAAAGGTTTAACTGGCATCTGACAACGATCGTCCTCAAGGTACAGTTAATACACCCCCTAACATTCCCGTAGGTAGTTTGACTTCGGAATAAGCAGGTCTCCTGGCTGAAGATCTTCATCTACTCACGTCTTCCCGGGAACAGAACCCCAGTGACATTTTGTAAGCAGACTCCCTTTTACAGTGGCGGGCACCGCGTCAGTTCAACTGACTTCCCTTTTCAATTCTTTTCCTCAGAAAAGAATCACTCATTCCTCAATATTGAATTGCTACCATTATAACCTGAACTACAAAGTTTTGTAAACCATGTCCGAAACACGTTGCTTAAATAAGTTCAGAATAATACACTTATTTAAGTATGCCGCTCGGGCTTACGGACCATACGTTGAATGCCAAACCCAATGATCCCAATCACCAACAAAGCGAAAAAAGCCGATATTATATAGCCCAGGGCTTGTTTCCAGAATGTTTGATCAAACCCAGAGATACCGTAGTCCTTAAATAAGATATGATTCCAGAAATCCCCTAATTTTTCAATACCGGTAGGAACAAATCCAAGTCTAGCTTGTAAATCTACTCCGCCCCATTCCCCCCAAGCCGTTCCAGAGGCCAACAAGCCCAGGGGCGTGAGCAAAGCAACAACGAGCAACCCTCCAATATAGCGAACATAAGGGATGTGAGAGGTAGATTTTCCTGAATCAGTGCGCATCTGAAGCAACACGGGATTAGAACGTTGCAAGTAGGCAATGACCAAACCTGTCACAACTCCTTCAACCGGTCCTGCAATGGTAAGATGCGCAAAGAGCATCGCCGGAATTGCTACCCCAAGTCCATATGGGCTGTAGAGCGGGGTTCCATTAGCAGCGTGGAAGAGCAGGGGCTGTAGCCCAAACTCAATTCCCGCACAAAGTGCCGCCATATTGAGTCCGATGTAGCCAGCAATTCCTGATCCAATCATGCGGCGTTTGGAAAGCGAATCGCTATTCCCTGCGATGAGTTGAAAGATTGCATAACTGACAAAGGGTAGTACCACCGCCATATTAAAAATATTGGCACCTAAGGCAAGAATACCACCGTCCCCGAAGAAGAGTGCTTGAATAATTAAGGCGATAGACACAGAAATCATGGCAGCCCAAGGTCCTAAAATAACAGCTAGCAACGATCCCCCTACGGCGTGGGCGGTCGTTCCGTCCGGAATAGGAACATTGAACATCATAAGGGTGAAGGAAAACGCTGCACCGACTGAAAGCATCGGAATGTACTTCGCTCGAACCGTACTGGCTGTTTTTGAGGCGGCTACTGCGGCTGTGATTGCACTTACAAAACCAAGGACTGCATCTGTTTGGGGACTAAGATATCCGTCAGGAATATGCATACTAACACTCCTCTTTTTTCGATATTTTGAAGTATGATTAGTTTAACCCTAGGCGGTTTGATTAAAGCAATCGAGCAACTTCCTTTCAAATAAATAAAAAAGACCACAAAGCTGACTCGAACAAGTCAAACCTCCATGGTCTTTGCAAACACCTTCATGGTTTTGCTTCTGCAATATAAATATTACTTTCTGATGTAGATATAATTCTACAAATATTCAGATAATCCTGCTAAATAGTTCCTCACTAAAAAATAAATTGTTCAAGGCTCATTATTTTAAGTCGTTGTCGTACAATTTGTACATATCATCTAGTTCCCACATTCATCATGATGCTGGTGCTCGTGACAAATAGAGCCTGTCGATTTAAGCACACCTTGCAAATAGCTATTTGCTGCAGCCTCGGCACTCCCTTTAGCACCGGTAATAACCTCAATACCTTTCTCGTTGAAGATTGTGACAGCGCCGCCACCCATCCCACCGGCAATAATCACATTGACACCCATATCGTTTAAGAAATTAGGTAAAAAGCCTGGCTTATGTCCGGGATTCGGTATGGATTCTTTTTTAGCAATTTGATTGTTTTCTGCATCATAAATATTAAAACTCTCACAATATCCAAAATGCTCCGTAACCATTCCATTTACACTTGCAACTGCAATTTTCATTGGTCATCCTCCTTTAAATTTGCCATCGTTTTTTCATCTGTTTCCCGCAAACCCCTGCCACTTTAACTTTCTTCTATAAATTATCTAATTGCTTATTTATGCTATCAAGCTTACTTGCAAGCAACTCTTTTTGCTCTTGCAGTAATTCTTTTTGTGTTTTAGAAGCTGTTGGACCTAATACACAATTTGGCATACCCCTTCTGTACCCTAGTCCTAGCCCTAAACCAGAACCATTGCGTACAGCATTTGCTCCCTTGCAATTCCCTAAACCTCTTCCACTCCTCGCTCCATTTCCCATAACACCTGTTCCATCTCTTCCTGGCATATCGCTTACCTCCTTATCAGTTATTGACATATGTCCTTTATGTTTCTCATTATACTCACTTTTGAACATATGTCAATAACTGAGTCATAGTTTTCAAATGTCCACTCATTTCGGATATGACCGATATGAATGGACATAGCCAATAAGTACGGAATGATCCGGCCGGGGCAATCAAATACCCAAGCCGTAAGAGCTGTGTTTGTTATTGACCCTCTTAAATTGCTCTGCAATACTCTGACTATTATTGACAATTATCCTTATTAAACCTATAATACTCTTAATATATCATCCGCAAAAAAATATCAGACGAAGAAGGGATTAACACATTTGTGTAGAATCCTATTTAACATAGGAACTATTCATTATGATAAAAAAGACCATGGAGGTCTTGATCTGGACGTTATGTCTGGTCATATTTTCCATGGTCTTTTTTCTTATCTTAAGGCGGTGATAGACAAGGAGGATATATACCAAATTAGGGCCTCAAAGGTCTGATCCCTAAGGGTAATCTGCAGCTTTTTAATTTTTAAAAAAAGGAGCAAACTAGAATGTGTGAAGCAAATGCCTATCTTAAAGATGGAGATAACGAAGTGTTGTTTATGGAATCAGTCGATACCATCGAGCCCTATGAAAACGGCCTTAAACTCATGGATATTTTTGGTAAACAAATGTTTATTCAAGCCAAAATTAAAGACATGACCCTTCTCAACCACCGTATTATTTTAGAAAGAACCGACATTTGATAATGAAAGAGAGATAGTCAACATGGATCTTCCTCTTTGGCTTCAAAGCAATAGCCCACTTGAGCCTTGCCCTTCAAAATTAAAGCAATCCAACTTTATTCAAAAAACCCTTCAAGGTATTATTGGTATTCTTAGAGAGTCCGTCTATTCTGAGGAGATCGCTCTCCGCGCAGGGTTCCTGCAAGCTATGGATCCTAGAATAAAACTGCTCGCTGTTTTTTCACTCCTCATAACCGTCAATCTCCTGCGCCATCTCCCCTTACTTTGGGGGGTCTATCTGGTTATTCTGATCTTCGCCGCATTATCGAAGGTTCCTACTCGGTTCCTTATTCAGCGTGTTTGGTTGGTCATCCCATTATTTACAGGAATTATGGTTCTCCCAGCCTTATTTAATTGGGTACGCCCCGGCGACCCCCTCTGGATCATTTGGACTTTCTCGACCCCACCGCACCTCGGGCCGATTCATTTTCCCCGTGAATTAATCCTCACTCGACAGGGCTTTTGGGGAGCACTACTCCTGATCAGCCGGGTAGGTGTCTCTGTCACTCTCGCTGTTCTCCTCACCCTGACGACACGCTGGAACAACTTACTGCGGGCATTACGGACCTTTTTTGTCCCTAAGATATTCATTGTGACTCTGGAAATGACCTACCGTTATATTTTTGTGCTCATCACCCTCCTTGAAGACATGTTCTTAGCGCGGAAGGCACGTGACTCAGGGCATTCTTCCGGAGCTGAACAACGGCGATTTGTTGGTTCCTCTATCGCTACCCTATTCGGCAAATCTCTGAAAATGAGCGAGGATGTCTATACCTCTATGATCGCACGAGGATATACTGGTGAAATTTATACCCTTCAGCGTTTCCAAATGCGCTGGATGGACGTTTTTAGTATAGGAATCAGCCTTATGTTAAGTTTATCGTTTTATGCTGCCGACAAAGTCTTAGGAGGATAATAGCTTGTCAAAACAAACCTCTCCGCTTTTCCAATTAACTGCCGTTTCGTACGCCTATATTCCCGATCATCCTGTTCTGTCCGATATTCATCTTCAGCTCTACCCCACGCAAAGTCTCGTTATTCTCGGAGCCAATGGCAGTGGAAAGTCCACCCTACTCAAGATTCTGGCGGGACTTGTTCATCCCACCTCCGGCCAAATCTTGGCCTTTGGTCAGGACCTTACAGAAAAGAAGCTACAAGAACCTGCCTTCTTATCCGAGTTTCGCCAACGCGTGGGCTTTATTTTTCAAAATTCTGATGCCCAACTATTTTCGGCTACCGTTCGGGATGAATTATCCTTTGCCCCACTGCAGCTTGGCCTTTCTACAGAACAGGTGGAACAACGGATTGTTGAAACTGCTGATCTGCTGGGCATCACACCTATGTTAGATCGTCCTCCCTATAAACTAAGCGGTGGGGAGAAGAAAAAAGTCGCCTTAGCCTGTGTTCTTACCGCTAACCCCGAAGTTTTATTTCTCGATGAACCTACAAATGGCCTCGACCCGCGCACCCAGTTTTGGCTTGTAGAATTTCTTTCAGCCCTCCAAAGCGCAGGAAAAACGATCATTACCGCAACCCACGACCTTTCCATTGTGGAAGATATTGCTCAGCGAGTAGTCGTCTTGCGCGAAAACCACACAGTCGCTGCAGACGGCACAGCCTACGAAATTCTAAGTAACCGTAGCCTTCTTTTAGATGTGAACCTCATTCACGAGCGCTCTCATTTCCATATCGGTGGAGCTAAAGAACATGGTTAAGTGAAAGGAGATTGTTATGGACATTACATTTCAATCAATCGGAACAATCCATACACCTTATTTTGACTTTAATACCCCTCATCAGCCGATTCCTGACGCACCTGGAGATTTTTGGATCACACTTAATCCCGAGTATACAAGCGCTCTAAAGGCCTTAGATAATTCCAATTACATTTATGTCCTCTATCACCTAGATCAAGCAGGTCCCTCTGTCGAGTTGCTAACTCACTCCCCCTGGGCTCCCGAGCTTGAAATTGGCCTCTTTGCTAGTCGCTCCCCCAATAGACCTAACCCCATCGGCCTAAGCATTGTCAAATTGAAAGAAATAAAGGGTAACGAACTCGTCATTTCAGGGATTGATGCCTATAACGGAACTCCTTTAATAGACATCAAACCGTATGTGCATTTCCTAGACAGTAAAAAAGATGCCAATAATGGCTGGTTCGATACCCTACCTAATAAAGAGCATACAATGGCCCATGCCCTCGGACTTTCGCATGAACACGGACATGAGCATAAGCATGAGCATGAGCATGAGCATGAGCACGAACATAAACACCATCATCACGAACACGAACACCACCATCATGACCATGATGATAATCACGATCACAACCAACACAGCCACAGTTGCCACGACCGCACGTCCTACGAGGACGGTCATGACAGCCACGATCACGGTCCTGAGCACACCCATAGCCATGATCATAACCACACTAAGTATCATCCTGAACATAATGATTGATCGAAGGGGCACGAGTTTATTCTCGCGCCCCTTTTCCTTATCCTACATCCTTATTCAAGTTGGCTCCAGTGAATTGACTATTATACAGGTCTGCATAGAAACCGTTCTGTGCGAGCAGCTCATTATGGTTACCCATTTCAATAATACTTCCTTTGTTCATAACCAATATCAATTCTGCATCTCTAATCGTTGAAAGTCTATGAGCAATGACGAAGCTCGTTCTGCCCTTCATTAGTTCCGTCATGGCTCTTTGAATGTAAACCTCAGTTCTCGAGTCCACACTACTTGTCGCTTCATCCAGAATTAGGATTGCAGGATCGGCCAGGATTGCTCGAGCAATCGTGAGCAATTGTTTTTGACCTTGTGAAATATTCGAGGCTTCTTCATTTAAGATTGTATTGTAGCCCTCAGGAAGTGTTTTAATGAAGTGATGGGCGTGAGCGGCTCGTGTTGCCTGCATTACTTCTTCTTCCGTTGCACCTTCCCGACCGTAGGCAATATTCTCCATGATGGTACCGTTAAAGAGCCAGGTATCTTGGAGCACCATCCCAAATATATTGCGTAAAGCACCACGCTTTATATCTTTGATGTCGACTCCATCGACAGTGATTTTGCCGGCATCTATCTCATAGAACCTCATCAATAGATTAACAAGCGTCGTTTTACCTGCACCCGTTGGCCCAACAATAGCAATTGTATGTCCCTGTTTGACGTCAATATTCATGTTCTTGATAAGTGGTTCATCCTTTTTATAACTAAAATCTACGTTTTCAAAGCTTACTTCTCCCTTAGGAAAAGCGATAACTTTAGCATCAGCATGATCCGGTAATTCTTCGACCTCATCTAGCAGTTCAAAGACACGCTCAGCCGATGCCACAGTCGATTGGATAATATTAGCTATATTGGCAGTCTGAACGATCGGCATAGTGAATTGTCTCGAATACTGAATAAATGCCAAAATGTCACCAATTGTAATGGTACCTTGAGTTGCGAAAATACCACCGACGACACAGATGATCACATAGCCTAAATTGCCGACAAATCTCATTAAAGGCATGATTATACCTGAAATAAACTGAGCTTTATAACCAGCAGTATAGAGGTTAGCATTAATAGAATTGAAGGTTCTGATGGATTCCTCTTCACGTCCAAAGGCCTTAACAATTTTGTGCCCAGTGTACATTTCTTCAACATGCCCATTAAGTTCCCCCAGTGATTTCTGCTGGGAGGCAAAATATTTTTGAGAGTGTTTGGCAATATTCATGGTTACTACAACATAAAGTGGAAGGGTTAATATAACAATTACGGTTAAAAGCGGGCTTATGGAAAGCATCATAACCACTACCCCAAGAATGGTTACAATAGAAGTTACCAGTTGGGTAAGACTTTGCTGGAGCGTCGTTGAGATATTATCAAAGTCGTTAGTAACACGACTCAATATTTCGCCATGTGTTCTGGCATCAAAAAACTTAAGCGGCAAGCGTGAAAGCTTCTCATCAACTTCCTTACGCATATTATAAACTGTTTTTTGGGCCACTCCGGCCATAATATACTGTTGCAAATAACTAAATGCCGTACTAATAAGATATAAGCCTAAGAGGATTAACACGATCTGACCAATATACGTGAAATCCATGCTTGGAATAGGCTGATGCATCTGCAGAGCCATCATTTTGGCTCCAAAGCCATCTGCTATTTTGGTTATCGCCTTACCCATAATTTTAGGGCCGACAATACTGAAAATTGTGCTCAGAATTGCAAAGATGAACACTGTGAGAAATTTAGTTCTCTGTGGCTTTAAATAACTAAGCAACCTGAAAAGTGTCCCCTTGAAATTCTTGGCTTTTTCAACCGGTTTACCAAGGGATCCCGCTGGGCCCCCTGCTCTGCCACCGAAAACCCCTGCTTGAGGTTTATCAACTTTACGTTCTTCACTCATGCTAATTCCTCCTCTGAAAGCTGTGAAGCTACAATTTCTCGATAGACCTTACAAGTCTTTAACAGTTCTTTATGAGTTCCAATCCCAGATATCTGCCCCTCATCTAAGACTATGATTCGATCAGCATCCCTAACGGTTGAAACACTTTGAGCAATAATAAAGACCGTAGCCCCCGCAATTTCAGGTTTAAGGGCTGCCCTCAGCTTAGCATCTGTCTTAAAATCTAAGGCGGAGAAGCTATCGTCAAAAATATATATTTCAGCTTTTCTGATTAAAGCACGTGCAATCGAGAGACGTTGCTTCTGCCCTCCCGAGACATTGGTTCCTCCCTGGGCAATCTGATGATCAAAGCCTGCTTCTAAGCCTAAGACAAACTCTGTTGCTTGAGCAATTTGAATTGCATGTTCAATCTCTTCCTGAGTCGCATTATCTTTGCCGTATCTTATATTTTCAGCAATACTACCCGAAAAAAGCACGGTTTTTTGAGGAACAAAACCAATCTTAGCGCGCAGTGCTTTCTGACTCATTTCTCGAACATCAACGCCATCAACTAAAACACAACCGCTTTCAACATCGTAGAAACGGGTTATCAAATTAATCAACGTGGATTTACCCGAACCAGTACCTCCAATAATTGCCGTCAGTTCACCTGGTTTTGCGCTAAAGGATATATTATTAAGAGCTGTTTGGTCTGCACCAGGGTATCTAAAGGAAACGTCCCTAAATTCAACAAAACCTCGTTCACTATTGGCTGGTTTTGCTTTTTCGGGATCAATGATGTCGAGCTCTATTTCAAGTACTTCATTGATTCTTACGGCCGAAACCTGAGCACGAGGAACCATGATAAATAACATGACCAGCATGAGTAACGAGAACAATATTTGCGTAGCATATTGAATAAAGGCTAAAAGTGATCCGATCTGCATGGTTCCATCATCTATTTTTAGAGCACCAAACCAAATAAGTGCCACAGTCGTTAAGTTCATAATCAGCATCATGGCCGGCATTAAGACCGCCATGATTATATTGACCTTAATTGCGTTGTCCATGAGGTCTGAGTTGGCATCGTCAAAGCGCACTCTTTCTTTTTCAATGCGGTTAAAAGCCCGTACGACCCTGATACCCGTAAGCTTCTCCCGTAAAACAAGATTTAATTTATCAATTTTCTCTTGCATTACCTTAAATAACGGCAATCCTCGTTTCAACGTAACACCAATAACAATGAACAGGATTGGAATGGCAACCACAAGCACCCAGGCTAAAGATTTATCCTGCTGCAAGGCCATTATAACCCCGCCGATACAAGTTAAAGGCGCAGTGACCATCATACTAAGGATCAAAACCGACACTTGCTGAATTTGAGTTACGTCATTCGTCGTTCTGGTAATCAGTGTCGCAGTGCCTAATTTATCAAACTCATGCAAGGAAAAGCTTTCAACTTTAGCAAAAATCTTTTCACGTAATATTCTTCCAAAACCCACAGCTGTTTTTGAGGAGAGATAGGTCGCTAGGATTGCGCACAACGTTCCTCCTGCTGCAATAAGTAACATGAAACCACCAATTTTTATAATATAATTAACATCTTTGTTAGCTAAACCCTTGTCAACAATATCAGCCATTAAAGTGGGTAAATAGAGATCTGAAAGTACCTGGGCAAAAAGAAGTACGATAATGACTGCTATATATGCCTTATATTGTTTTAGAAATCTATACAATTTTATCATTAACTATCCATCTCCAATCTTCAGTGCTCTTAATGAGTGCCAATTATTCTTCGCAACCATTGAGAAGCTTCTTTAGAGCCTCTAAGCCCTCAAACGCTTTAGCAAGCTCTTCGGGAGTCCCTTTGCTCATCACATCTTCAATTTTTTCCTCTATCCGTTGATGAAAATTCTGGTTCATTTCCTTGAAATCAGAGGATATGCTGACAAAGACAACTCTCTTATCTTGCTCACTTCTTTTTCTTATTACCATTCCTTGCTTCTCAAGTCTGTCGACAATACCTGATACAGTACTATTAGATAAGCTTAGTTTCGTACTTAATTCTGTGATCTTAAGCGTTTTCTCTTTACTTAGAATTCCAATTACCATACCTTGAGGGGCTGTAATACCAATATCCTCAAACACTTTACTCATACTTTGCTTGAAAAGGTGCATTACTTCTCGAAAAAGTTTTGCGACTTTTGCGCTATCATTTGAGTTTTCCATTTCTTCACCGCCCTGTCATTATATTTCGTTTACGAATATTACGTCTACGAATATTACGTCTACGAATACTTCGCCTACGAAATATATTACTCTATAAGCCATTGTTTGTCAAAAAGAAATACGTTTGTTAAACAAAATGCCAGGTACGTCAGGGATCATCTGAATGCGGATGATCCCTGGCGTACCTTTGTCCTTTCCTTATATTATTGTCTTTTATGTTCGTTAAGAAAAGGTGACAGGATGTCACTAAATCAGAGATTTTATCATATGTAATATTGATTATGACTATACCGATACCCTATAGACACAGTATTTTCACCATGCTATGCTTTACTTGTGATAATCAAAGAATTCAATTGGAAAGGGAGTGAATGGATATGGGATTCATCTCTATCATGGCAATGGTCGCCGTTTTTGGAATTGTCTTTGGTGATTCAGAGCAAAAACAACTTGAAGGAGGACGCGAGTATGTTCGCACCCTTCAGCACCTCAAACTTATCAAATAAAAAAAGCAGCCTCTAAAGGCCGCTAAGAAGGTATATCATCTGCTATTATATCACAAATTCATGAAATTGTAGTCGTATTTTTATAAAACCATTGACCAAGTAATTACTGTGAAAAAGCCTCAACGAAAACTGATCGTCGCCGGAGATTGATCTCCTGGCATTTTGGATGAAAGGTGGGATTCATTTGTCTAGCTTCGCAATTAGTAAATATATCCCTATCATCGAAACTATTAGAGGGTACAAAAAGGAATATATCAGGAAAGACATTATCGCTGCTTTGACAGTGACAGTCGTGGGAATTCCTCAGTATATGGCGTATGCACTTATCGCGGGTGTGAGCCCAGTTTATGGTCTCTATACGGGTATCGTCGCCGCTATAATGGGTTCAATATTCGGTTGCTCGAATCAACTGATCACTGGACCGACCAATGCTATTTGTTTGCTCACCGCCAGCGCCATGATCCGCTATATGGGACTTCCGAATGCCTATCAAATGCTCTTCCTCATGACCTTTCTAGTGGGCGTCTTACAGATACTTTATGGATTCATTAAGCTGGGTAAGGTGATCGATTTCGTATCCCATACCGTATTGAT
>JARLHU010000126.1 GCA_031292095.1 Desulfosporosinus sp. | reverse complement strand
TTTTAACGAATTTTCACATGGGAGGAACTCACTATGCTAAAGGTTGGGGACAAAGCGCCTGATTTCAAGGCCGAAGCAAGTAATGGTAGAACTATTACTTTATCTGAATTCCAGGCTGAGGGTAAGAAAGTTATCTTGTACTTTTATTCTAAAGATATGACTTCCGCCAATACCATCCCAATTTCGAAGAGTCAAAGGCCATTATCATAGGCGTAAGCAAAGACCCCATGTCAAGTCACCATAAATTTATTGAAAAATTCGAACTGCCCTTTATGTTAGTTAGCGACCAAGAACTTGAAATTATTAACAAGTACGACGTGTTGAAAGAAAAGGCAATGTATGGGAAAAAGTATATGGGGGTTGAGCGCACTACTTTTCTAATTGACGAAAACGGGGTAATCCTCAAAATCTATCCTAAAGTGAAAGTGAAGGGGCACGTCGCTCAAGTTTTAAGCGATCTTATATCTATATAGTCTCACGTTACCTTGAAGGGTATGTCATGGCCTGGATTGACTCGATTTACGATTAGTACACAGATAGTCCGGTAACTAAAGATTGTTCATACCGATACATATTTGGAAACTTAAGTTCCTGTGCAATTCTTATCGTCTCGCTGATTGGATAAGGTACCCTTATAATTTCAAATTTTGGAGCAACACCTGTGCAAAGTTCTACAATCCCATAAGAAGCCAGATTACTACCGTCAGAAGATAATCCAACACTTCCAACATTGAATATATACTTGCCTTTAACTTCTCCAACAAAGGGTATATGGGTATGACCAGAAAGGATGATTGATTCGCAGACCCCTTCTACCATTAATTCAAGTTCATGTTCTGATGTTCGATAGTCCATCCCATTGACAACAGAACCTGGCGAACCGTGAACGCATAATATACTTGTTCCCATTAAATCAACAGCGTGTTCAGTGGGCAAAGCAATTATAAACTCAATATCTTCTTCGGAAAGTCTTTGTTTTGCAAACAGATAATATACTAACCACCCTTTTACTCGTTCTGTTTTTGGTTCCCAGTTATTTGCTAATTCTTTGAACCACAAGTCAGTATTTCCATTGATCCAGCACAAAGGTTTGATACCTTTGACCATATGGATAACTGAAGCAGGGTCTGGCCCCTTCATTAACAAGTCACCCAAGATTATGAATTGGTCAATTGAGCGACCCTTTATATCTGTTAATACTTTATCGAGCGCACAACTATTACCATGAACATCTGCGATTACGGCTATCTTCACTAATTTCTCCCTCGCTTTCTATGTGATTGGTACGCCACGATCACACAATCATAACTTTACTGCTCTATCCTGATCAAGTTCTATGGCCTTAGACAATACAGCGATAGCCATCCGTATTTGTGCTTCATTCGGTTCTTTTGTCACAATGTATTTTTGGATGAGTGCAGCAATCTTGAAGACTACCTTCAGGCGGTTTCGCCGTGAACCCCAGTTGAAGATCTCATAGCCAACCGACATGGACACTAAATACAGAAGCAACGGGATTTGATATAACACGTAGGACAGTAAATAATAGATCGGGAACACTATGACGACTAAATTAGTGCCGCACCGACCACACACCCGGTCAGCCGCCTGTACCGATTCTAGTAAGAGTTGCCCCCCGCTGGTATAAACATTAAAGGCCTTGTGCTCCGCCCCATGAAATTGCCATAGTCGTTTGAACAAAAATATTGCAGTTATCAGAACGACGCCATATTCAGCGAATACAGACCAAACCGATATGGTAGTATTCGCTTGGTTAGCCGGAAAGAACCAGTTCCACGGGATCGCCAGTAGCAAAACAACGACCAGAAACAAATTCCAATTGATCTTGGCCAGTTTGGAGATTCCTCGGACAAAGGGAACCCTATCCATCGCCTCAAGCAGACGGCCCTCCGGCAGTTTTCGGACATGAAGTGACACTACCCCATTTTTTAGTTTGCCACGCGCCACATGCGTGCTGGTTGCAAATGTAATCCCGTTAAAATGTGCACGCCCTCCGAGTACTGCCAAACCAATCACCTCATGTTCTTATTTGCAAAGACCTTTACCTAACCTTAATTATAACATTTCTTCAAATACATGATAAAATGAAACAGCAAACCTTTAACAGCGTCCTGATCTTCACCCATTTCTCACCACACATCTGCTCTGGCTATTGCAAGTCCATATTTCAATATTATTAGGATCGTTTCCATGCAAACTCTGTGAAATTGCAAATATATTTGGAGTTGAAGATAAAATATGGACAGTACATGTATCCCTAAGCCCTCACAATCAACGATGCAGCCGCGGCTCGATGGAAGAAAACCTCCTGTAGGGGTCCACCATTACAGCCGGAAGAAAAGGTTACTGCCTAGGATCATTGCATGGACCGTTAGTTTTCTCACGATATTTCTGCTATTCATGGGGTTTCTTTATTCCTCTCTTCAACCCTTCGAGACTCTACGTGATTTGTGGGTAGAAAGTGCAATGACGACAATGAGCCATCAGTACTTGGCGAAATGGTTTTTTACCGATGCCCAGATTCAAAAAATATTGGACAGTAATCAGGCTAAAGATCTTGGAAACTCCGATCCGGCCTTGATTAATACGCACAGTACGAATAATAACACGGAACTAATCGACATCAGTCAAAATGGATTTAATGGATACTTACTTAAGGTCAATAATCCTGGAAGCGTCAGAGTGGCAGCGACACATTATCTTGGTAAAATCGGAGAAAGAGCAGAGGACATTGCCAAAGAAACTGGGGCTGTTGCAGTTATTAATGGGGGAATGTTTAGTGACCCGCAGGGTAACGGAAACGGAGGGCACCCTCAAGGCATCCTCATCTCACGCGGTAACGTCTTATACAGGGATTCAGGAGTTTCAAGTTATGATATCATTGGCATAAACCAAAGAAATGTTCTTGTCCTGGGACATTATACCTTAACCAACATCAAACGGATGGGCATACGCGATGCAGTCACATTTGGCCCTTTACTTGTCGTTAATGGTAAGCCAGCCATTACCCATGGAGATGGAGCATGGGGGATTGCCCCTAGAACGGCCATTGGGCAAACGAAGGACGGTACTATCTTGATGCTGGTCATCGACGGACGCCAGATCGGGTCCTTGGGCGCTACCCTAAAAGATGTTCAGGATATCATGCTTAAATATGGCGCATACAACGTTGCCAATCTTGATGGTGGCGCTTCAACCGTCCTCTATTATCACGACCAGATTGTAAATCACCCATCCAGTCCATACGGTGAACGTCATGCTCCATCCTTTTTTATTGTAAAATAGATCGGGATCATACTGAAATAAACTGCTTCACGATACTACCGTTTTAACACTTCTCCGCATCCGTTAGGCAGCATGAACATCATTGTTCTATTTTACACCCTGTACCAAAGCGGTTGCCGAGTTGCCGATTGCCGATAGTCCTGACTTTCAAATATACGTTTATCATCGGCAGAGACATGATAAGTGGCACGGATGTTCCTAACATAATACCGGTAATTATGAGCAATATCCAAGTAAGTGTTCCGAAGGGCACAATTCAAGCCAGGTAGGAACAAATTGCAGCAATAATTGCTATGGGAGCCAGAAAGGGCTTCATTAAGCCGACTTTCTCAGAAATTATAGGGCCGATGATTGTCCCAATGATAAAAGATATCGTCAGAGAAGAGGCGACTAAGATAATAACTGCAGAGGTCATAAATGCCCCTTTTAGGGACGAGAAAAACGCTGAAGTTGCCAAGGCAATGGTGATACCGGTATTGGCACCTGCGATATAAATACCCATCGCCATTCCCATTTGTTGAGGCGGAAACCAATCACCTAATATTTTAGCTGCATTAGCATTAAGAAAAGCCGGACCAACACCCAGTATAAACATCCAAACAAAAAGAATTCCAAAACTACTTGCAGTTAAACGTCCAAAACTACTTATTACAGTCAGTACTAATCCAGCGGCTACTACACTTTTGACGCCAAAACGATCGGCCAATATCCCTGCGGGGACTCCAAGTATTGCGTTTGTTAAAAAAGAGACCTGCAAAACCATCGCTAATTGACTCGCCTGGAGATGAAAAGCGGGTATATTCAAAAATCCGTGTGGACTCTTTGGCCACCTATGACCCTGCTCTCAAATAATACAACCTCAACAACCTTGTACTTACCTAAACTTTTTGTTTGCACAACTGAAAGATCCTTATTTCCGAGTTTAGGACGAGAGGCCAAGGTTACATGAGGCATAAACTGTCGTTCATCTAATTCAATCCTTTAATTTTAAGTTCATGTGTAGATCGTGGTTTAGTTGATTCAGTTCAGCTAAATTTCCGCTTACCGCCGTCCATAAGGTATGAGCCTGATTAAGAGAGGGAAATCCCCCTAGTCCGCCAATAGTTAACCCGAACGGTTTGTATGTGCTGGCAATTTTCGTCAGAGATTCCATAAGTACCGAAACCTGATCAGGTCCTAATTCCCCTAAAAATTCTAATGTTATGTGAAAAATTATCCATTAATTTTCATAATCCATCGACTCCAAGATGTCTTAGCTCAGACTGGAACCTAAGTAGAGTTTGTTTGATCTCAGCAGGCAGATCAACCCCAATGAATATTCTCATAAACTCTTCTACCCTCCCCTTTTACTTGTTCTCTTCGCTATACTACATGGTCTATATCCCCCAGCGTACAGTTTTCCAAGCCGCATTCCTACAAGAGCAGCGAATTCGTTTATCGATGATCTTTTTCTCTTCGATAACGGCAATTCCCACTGAGCAGGCACTGCCAATGAAACTGTTTGCTGTTTCAAAATCTATACACACAGCTCTCATTAAACTTCCCCCTATTTTCCCCATTTTTTAAGTAAGCCGAACAAGACTTTTCTGTTCTGTACAATAATCTACCAATGACCTTATTCTGCGTTTTTCCGCTAAACCCTGCCAGTAATTGTTAGCAATTAGGTTGGAAATTTTCTCCGAGCACATTCTTCTGCAGAATAACAAAAAGGCACCGATTCTCGAAATCAGTACCTCCGTAAATAATTATTGGCCATTGGTCTCTTCTAATATTTTGACATCATTACGATTCGCGGCACTCCTTAATCGCCTAAATAAGCAACCGAATACTATCTTTAATCTGTTAAATTGAAGGATCAATTAGCGCAAGTGGATAGATGCATGAATGTACTTAATACAATCATGCCATTTTTATTTTTCCAGCTCTTCCGCTATAGTTTTTAAGTTTTCAATAATATTAATATGCTGAGGACAGACTCCTTCACAGTTGCCGCAGGCGATGCAGTCTGAAGCCTTGCCTCCCGCCATAACTGCAAACCGATAAAAGTTCTTTGCGCTGGGAAAATCGTCGTAGATCATTTTGCGGTTATACGCAGCAAAAATATTAGGGATGTGTATTTTCTGAGGGCAACCTTCTACACAATATTCGCAGGAGGTGCAAGGAATACACGGTATTTCACTGAATACCTTCCGCGCCTTCTCAACAACGGCTCTCTCATCTTCATTTAGTGGTTGGAAATTTTCCATATATGAAACATTGTCTCTGACCTGCTCGATTGAGGACATTCCGCTCAGTACGGTGACGATATTGTCCAGAGATGCCGCATACCGGATTGCCCATGAGGCAACAGACGTTTTAGGATTCGCTTCTTCGAATATTTTTTTAACACTGTCAACCGGGTTTGCCAGAGCGCCTCCTTTGACCGGTTCCATAACGACGATGGGTTTGTTATGTTTCAGCGCCACCTCATAGCATTTGCGCGCTTGGATTGAGTCGCTCTCCCAATCGGCATAGTTCAATTGAAACTGGACGAATTCCATTTCAGGATGCTCGGTCAGAATTTTGTCTATCGCATCCGCCTTATCATGAATTGAAAAGCCTATATGACGTATCAGTCCTTTTTCCTTCAGATCCCGAACATAATCCCATATACCGAAGTCATCAAACGTTTTCGTACGGCCTTCGCCTAAGTTGTGAAGCAGGTAATAATCTATATAACCAGCTCCGGTGCGCTTCAGTGAAGTCCAGATCATGTTCTTGGCTTCTTCTTCAGTTTTCACAATCCATGCAGGGCACTTTGTCGCGATTTGAAAGCTCTCGCGCGGATAGCGGTCAACGATTGCGGCTTTCATCGCCTCTTCGGATTTGCCGCCGATATAGCCCCAGGACGAATCAAAATAACTGAATCCTTTGGACATATACAGATCGACCATTTCCTTTGTCTGTTCAATATCAATTTCTTCACCGATCATCGGAAGCCGCATAAAGCCGAAACCGAGTTTCGGAATGGTTTCACCTAAATATTTCATACTTACCTCCAAACAAAATAATAGATTTTGCAATAACTATTTTAATCCATCTAGATTATATAACTTTTTTGTTGACAGCATCAACGTAATATTTTAGTACTTATTTTAGCTTGTCTAGATAATTAACTAATTAGTAACGCATCAAATAGTTAAAACGGCTCTAAAGCGAATTTTCGCCGTCATCATTTTTTCATATGCTAAAGCTGCTTGTTCAAGTGGAAATGTTTCAATTAGTGGACGTACATTTGCAAGCAAACTAAACTTCAGAGTATCTTCTTTAGATTGATTATGTCCCGTAGGTATCCAGCCTTGTATGCTTCGTCTTCCCATTAGTAATTGATTACCATAAACTTGAATTGGTCCCTCTATCCCTGCAACAATTACTAACTTTCCATCAAACCCAAGTCCGTCTACTAAGACTGATATGGCTTTATTGTTCGGTGCTGTTGCAAGAATAACTTTAGCTCCACCTAGTTTTTGAAGTTCTTTAGCAACATCTGTACTCTCTGTATCTATATACACTTGAGCTCCTAACTTTTCAGCAAGTTCTCTTTTATCCGTTCCTCTTGAAATAGCAACCGTCTTCAAGCCCATTTTTTTAGCATATTGAATAGCTAAATGGCCTAAACCACCAACACCTTGAATGGCTACTATATCTCCAGGTTTTGCACCAGAATTTTTTAAAGCATCAAAGGTTGTTACACCTGCACAAAGCAGTGGTGCGGCTTCAATTGAATTTAAATCTTCTGGTATCTGTACTAATTCTTGGGCACTCGTTATCATGTATTCAGCAAAACCGCCGTCATAAGTTATACCTGCAGGCCAGCCTACTCCAACACGTTGTCCAATTTCATATCCTTCTACACCTGCGCCTATTTTTTCAATAACTCCGATAATCTCGTGTCCAGGAATACGAGGGTATTCAATGCCAGGATAATGTCCCCCACTTTTTACAACATCATCACCATGGCAAACTCCACAAGCTGAAACCTTAATTCTCACTTGACCTTTAGCTGGTTCTGGAATTTCTCTTTGTACTAATTCAAATTCTCCTCCCGGTGTACTTACTTGAACTGCTTTCATAAACTTCATTATGACACATCCATTCTTATAAATTATTTCATATAAGCATACACTTTATTGTTTTGTCTTCAATAATTTAATCATCCTCCCATAAGCAGCAGTAGCACGTTCCTCAGCAATAATACTGGCATATTCCTCCGGCTCTTTATCCTCCAGCTTTTGATAATACTTTAGTTTCCAATTTATTACTTTTAGATTGTCATTTAATTTCTTCTTTTGTTCCTCAAGAATATTCTTTTGTAATAATATGATCTCCTTTCTTTTTGAAATACTTGAGGGTCCTTCCATACACAGATTCATATAATCTCTGATATACGAAATAGACATGCCTGCTGTACGCATACATCGTATTAATATCAACTGCTCCAAATTCAAATCGCTATATTCACGTGCTCCGTTTTTGTCACGCGCGATTGGTGGAAGTAATTCTTCTTTTTCATAATAACGTAGAGTGTGCATAGACAGATTTAACTTCTCTGTTATTGCTTTTGTTGAATAGCTCATAGTTAACACCTACCTTTTGTAATATAACCCATAGACTATACTCTATAGCAAGCATTTTTTATTGTTAACCTTTGTAGGCTGATGGTATTTAGATAGACAAAAGTTTCTTGCCTCTTCTCAATCTGTTGGCGCGACATGAATTGCCCCTACAAGCCGTTAAAGAAAACTTGGTTGGCACCAAGCGCTGGCCAGGACTCTCGAACAAGGATGTTCAAGATTAGACACCGCCAGGACTCGAACAAGGATGTTCGAGATTAGACACCGCCATGGATGGCGAGGTGTCGTGATAGCGAGAAGTGACCCTTTACGAAGGCGGCTGCCTAGTTGCCCTTATACTTTCTGAAAGTACGAAAAAGGCTTCCCTCTTCAGGGAAGCCCACTCACTATTAAACTAATTTTTCCTTGAGTAACTGATTAACCAGACCCGGATTAGCCTGCCCTTTGGTAGCCTTCATGATTTGCCCGACGAGGAAACCGATCGCTCGATCTTTGCCTGCTCGATAATCCTCTACCGATTGGGGGTTGGCGGCGATCACACTGTCGATAATCCCCAGCAGTGCACCTTCGTCACTTATTTGGGCGAGCCCTTTTTCCTTAACAATTGTGTCGGGATCCTTACCCGTACTATACATTTCTTCCAAAACGCTCTTAGCAATCTTGCCGCTGAGGGTTCCTTTGTCTATGAGTATTAGGAGTTGCGCCAATTGTTGTGCGGAAAGCGGTGAATCGGCCACACTACACTGATTTGTGTTTAGCAAACGCGTAAAGTCGCCCATAACCCAGTTCGCCAATGTTTTGGCATCTCCATAGCTAGCCAAGGCCGCATCAAAGAAGTCCGCCATAGCTTTGGCTTGCGTGATAACGTTTGCATCATAAGCTGACAGCCCCAACGCCTGCAAGCGGGTTCGGCGAGCTGCCGGGAGCTCAGGCAGGGTTTTACGGATGTTCTCCACCCATTCCCGGTCTATAACCAGGGGGACAAGGTCAGGTTCGGGGAAATACCGATAATCATGCGCTTCTTCTTTAGAACGAAGCGTTAACGTGATCCCCTGACCCTCATCCCAAGTGCGAGTCTCCTGAACCACGTTTTCGCCCGCATTTAGCACTCGGGCTTGACGAGCTATTTCATATTCCATGCACCTCCGGACAGAGCTGAAGGAATTTAAGTTTTTTGTCTCCGTACGGGTTCCCAAAGTTGTCGTACCAATTGGCCGGAGCGAAACATTAACATCAAAGCGTACTGAGCCTTGCTCCAAACGGCAGTCCGATACTTCCGTATACTCAAGAATCTGCACCAATTTTTCAAGGTAGGCTAGGACCTCCGGAATCGAGCGCATATCTGGTTCAGAAACGATTTCCAAAAGCGGGACTCCAGCTCGGTTATAATCGACAGACGACTCGTTCGACGTGGAGATGGTTTCTCCGCTGTGTACGAGCTTACCGGCATCTTCCTCCATGTGGGCCCGAGTGATCCCGATCCACTTTTTCTCTCCCTCGACTTCTATCTCCAAGCCACCCTTGCCACAAATGGGTAAATCAAATTGGGAGGTCTGATAATTTTTAGATAAATCCGGATAAAAGTAGTTTTTACGGTCAAACTTGGAAAACTCCGCTATTTCGCAATCCAACGCGAGACCAGCTTTAATCGCATAATTTACAACCTCACGGTTAAGAACGGGGAGCGCGCCAGGCATACCAAGACACACCGGGCAAACATGCGTGTTTTGCTCTCCTCCAAACTCGGTTGTGCATCCACAGAAAATTTTCGTCTTTGTTTGAAGTTCGACATGAACCTCCAAACCACAGACCATTTCGTATTGATTAGCGACTACCACAAGCCAGCACCTCCTTGGAAAGATTCGGTTTTAACGTGTGATAATTCGTGTTTTGCTCAAAAGTATAGGCTGCTCGATACAACGTCCCTTCATCTAATGCTTTGCCCATGAGTTGCATGCCAATCGGCAAACCCTTCACAAAGCCCGCTGGAATGGAAATTGCCGGGATGCCTGCCAGATTAATCGGGACGGTCGTAATATCCGATAAGTACATGGCTAGAGGGTTGGCCGATTTTTCGCCAAATTTAAACGCCGCAGTCGGGGCCGTTGGGGAGAGTAAAACATCGAACCTCTCAAAGGCCTTATCAAAATCCTGTTTAATCAGAGTTCTGACCTTCTGGGCTTTCAGATAATAGGCATCATAATACCCCGAACTTAAGGCATAGGTGCCAAGCATAATCCTACGTTTCACTTCTTGCCCAAATCCTGCGGCCCGGGTCTTTTTAAACATACCCAGGACATCCTCTGCCTCCGTCCGAAATCCATAGCGCACGCCATCATAACGAGCCAGATTTGAGCTCGCCTCGGCAGTGGCAATTAAGTAATAAGCTGGTATCGCATACTCCGTATGGGGAAGAGAGCATTCAGCGACTTCCGCACCTAAATCGATGAGAGTTTGAATCCCAGCTTGAATCCCTCGAGCCACGTCCGGATCAATCCCTTCACCAAAATACTCCCGAGGAATCCCGATCCTTAAGCCTTTTATGTCATTTACCAAGAATTTTGTATAATCCGGTTTCTCATAAGAGACCGACGTCGAATCCAGGGCATCATAGCCTGAGATGGCATTCATCACCAAGGCATTATCCCGCACAGTTTTGGTCAATGGACCGATCTGATCGAGTGAAGATGCGAACGCAATCAGGCCATATCGAGAGACTACTCCATAAGTTGGCTTCATTCCGACCACTCCGCAGAACGCAGCCGGTTGGCGGATGGATCCCCCAGTATCCGAGCCCAGGGCAAAAGCAGCCTCATCCGCTGCTACAGCTACAGCAGACCCTCCCGAAGACCCTCCAGGAACACACCCTAAATCCCAGGGATTACGCGTCTTCGCGAAATAAGAGTTCTCGGTTGAGGAACCCATCGCAAACTCATCCATATTTACTTTGCCGAGCAAAATTGTTCCCGCAGCCCTTAGTCGATCTGTCACTGTCGCATTATAGGGTGGCATAAAGTTTTCCAACATCTTTGAAGCGCAGCTTGTGCGAACCCCTTCCGTGCACATGTTATCCTTCAAGGCCATTGGAATCCCCTCTAAAGCGCCTAAGACCTCTCCGTGGGCAATTTTCCGGTCAACCTCCGCCGCCTGGGCCAAAGCCTGATCCTCAAGGACCGTTAAATATGCTTTTAACTCCGGATCCACTGTTTGAATCCGCTTTATGTAAGCTTTTGTCAACTCGATAGAGCTGATGTCTTTATCAACGAGAAGCTCATGCAGTTCACTGACTGATTTTTCTATACCCATTGTCCCGTGAGTCTCCTTTCTAAGTCAGACTTATTTTCGGTACCCTAAAAAAACCTTCATCGGCATCCGGAGCATTCTGAAGTGCCTTTTCTTGAGGAATCGATGGGCCCACTTGATCCTCGCGCAATACATTGTGCAACGGAACGGCATGAGCGGTAGGCAGCACCCCATCCGTGTCTAAGCGCTCCAACATAGCTGCATAGCCTAAAATAGAGTTGAGTTGTTCGGTATACTCTTGAGTTTCCTGCTCGGTCAACTCTAGGCGCGCCAAGGCTGCCACGTATTCAACGTCTTCACGTGAAATTGTCACCCTATTCACCTTCCCTTTAGATAGTTTGTTGCTTTAACCTCTATCATAGCAAAAATGGAAGAAAGGGGCAATATAAACGAAAAAAGCATGTGAGGAAGGGGTCAAGAGACGGAGAACGGAGGGACGGGGGACGGTTCTTCTTCCCCTCGAACCGAGTTCCCCCTCCCCGTGTGTCCCCTTCCTCAAAAAAAATCCCCTCGCAAGGAGGGGGAGTGAGGAGGAGAGGAAAAATGAAAAAAACCAATATGTAAACCGCTAAACTAGCGGGTAGTCATCTACTGTCTTTATCATAAACCCTATTTGTTACCGTTCTGTGACTAATTTATGTAGAAAATGACAAGAGGTAGCAAGAGATAGGGTCAGGCTTGAATTATTCACTTTCTAAAAGTAAAGACAGTTCCTAGAAGAATATTAGCTAATATCGGAGCTTACAAGGAGCAAAAAATTGATTTTAAATTATATCAATAGTAATGTTACCAGTGTTCCTCTCCCTAATATTATTTCATTCGTTGTCTACGTAGTAATAAGTGCTATACAATTTATCAACACAAATCCTTGGCTGATCACTTTTTAAAAAAGTGTATTATACAATTAAAGGAATAATCCAAGCCTGACCCTAAATTTTTACTAAATTTTTACTAAGTTTTCTACTCGCATCTCACTCTAGAACAATAACTAATATCAAACTTATGGATTTCTAGAGGCAACAAATTAATGAGTATTTAAAATACTTTATGTGCAGAAAATTTTCAAGAAAAGCATGATATACTCTTAACATGGAGGTGAGTGCAAATGGGGGGCAATCCAATACAATTTGATTACACTTTAATATTGACGATAATGTTACCTGTAATCATTTCTCTAATATTCTTTTCGTTTTTTGTTTACTTGATGGTAAGTGCTATAAAATTTTTCAAACATAAAGCTACTTCTGATCAAATGCTTTTACAAAAGCTAAACGAGCTAATCAGGTTGCAAACACAGGACAAATGAAAGTCGGTCAGACCATAGTGCAAACGGGGGCGGTTCTTTCATGCATCAAATGCAAGAAAGAACCGTCCCCGTTTGCACGCAAGAACCCCAAATTTGCTCAAGGGAATAATTCAAGCCTGACCCCCAAATTACTGACTGCCATAGTCTCCTCCATGATTAAATCTGGAGGAGAGGTTGCTTGAGCAACAATTCAAATTCCTCTTCTGTCATAATTGGCACTCCCAATCCTTGTGCCTTCAGAAGCTTTGAACCGGCTCTCTCTCCGGCAATGACAAAGGCCGTTTTTTTGCTGACAGCGCTTGCCGCTTTTCCACCATAGTCTTCGATCAGTTTCTCAATCTCCCGCCGCTCCCAACGCTCTAATGAACCGGTGACGACAATGCTTTTGCCAGCGAAAATCTGCGGCTGAGGGGATTTTTCTGCCGTCATCGCTACGCCGGCGTCACGCAATTTAGCCAGGAAACAGCGGGTACTTTCCAGACTAAAAAACTGGACTAAACTTTCCGCCATGGTCGGTCCGACGTCCGGAATCGCTTGCAGTTCTTCCACCGTCGCACTCAGTAATTTGTCCATAGACCACAACGTCTGGGCCAAGATTTTCCCTGATTTTTCTCCAGTATGGCGGATTCCCATCGCAAAAATCAACGGAGCCAGTCCCCGCTCTTTACTGTCTTGGATCCCTTTAAGTAAATTCTCAGCCGATTTTTTCCCCATTCGATCCACAGGCGTTAAATCCTCGAACGTCAACGAATAGAGATCAGCAGCATCCTTGATCAACCCAACATCGAGGAGTTGTTGAATCACAGCAGGACCTAACCCGTCAATAGCCATGGCATCGCGAGAGACGAAATGAATAATCCCCTCCCGTTGCCTTGCCGGGCAGGTGATACTCTGACAGCGATACGCGACTTCCCCTTCGTCTTGCCTGACCGGGCTCTGACATTCCGGGCAGACATCCGGCATTTCAAAAAGCCTCTCTTCACCGGTGCGCTTTTCAGGTAACACCCGAACAACCTCTGGAATCACGTCCCCCGCTTTTTGCAAGAGCACATGATCTCCGAGGCGAATATCCTTTTCCCGGATGTTATCCAGATTATGTAGTGTTGCTCGACTGACAGTGGATCCGGCAACGGAAACTGCTTTGAGGACAGCGGTGGGCGTCAAAACCCCTGTACGCCCCACTCGGATAATGATATCCTCAACCACCGTTTCCACCTGCTCCGCCGGAAATTTATAAGCAATTGCCCAGCGGGGGCTTTTCGCGGTAAAGCCAAGCTCCTCTTGCAGAGCAAACTCATTCACTTTAATCACGAGACCGTCAATATCATATGGGAAACGGTGACGCTCTGAAACCATTGCTTGACAGTAGGCGATGATTTCTTCCATGTCCTTAAATAACTTATACTCAGGATTTACGACAAACCCTTGCCGTTGTAAATATGTGAGGACCTCTGTTTGTTTATGTAGTCCTAATTCTTTCGTTGCTAAGACCTGGTACGCAAAATAGTCCAGCTTGCGCTGGGCTGTGATTCGAGAGTTGAGCTGACGTAAAGATCCGGCTGCTGCATTGCGGGGATTGGCAAACGGGGGTTGCCCTTCGTCTTCACGTTCTTGATTCAAGCGTGCAAACGACGCTTTAGGCATATACCCTTCTCCTCGAACACTTAATTTCGAAACTATATCGTTCAAACGTAGAGGAATGGATCCAACCGTTTTAACATTGACGGTAATATCCTCGCCAACCTCGCCATCACCTCGAGTTGCCCCACGCACCATAAACCCATCTTCATAGGATAAGGCGACCGTCAAACCATCTATTTTAAGCTCGACGACATAGTCCGCCGCAGGGGCTACCTGACGGACACGTCGGTCAAACTCTCGCAAATCACCTGCCGCGAAAGCATTGTCCAAGCTGAGGAGAGGTTCCAAATGCCGTACTTTAGCATACTCTTTGGTTACCTCTCCACCAACACGCAGAGTCGGAGAATCCGGAGTAACCCAGTTCGGATGGTTTGCTTCCAAATCCAGCAACTCCCGCAGGAGAGCATCGTATTCCGCATCCGTTATACGGGGCTGGTCAAGCTCGTAATACTGCTTGTTGGCGTCTTCAATTTCTTTACGCAGCGTTACTACGCGCTCGAATTCATCCTGCACTGAAATCCCTCCGATCTCCGTCACGTTGACCTAGTTCAAACTTAAGCTGAGAAGTAGGTTGTCATTTGTGGGACAACTTGTTTTTTACGAGAAAGCACGCCTGGGAGATCAACACTGCCAGCAACGAGTTCTTTTCCGAAAGCTTTAGCCACTTCTTCAGGATTATCACCAGTCACGATCAGTTCTGTAGCGTCTGTCAAGATGTCTGTGATCATGAGACAGAGATAACGCATTTCTTGAGCGACACGATGTGCTTCGATAGCGGCTGTTAAGGACGCCCGAACATCTTCAAAACCAGCCAGACCCATCAGACTAACTTGGCCAACTCCAACCTTGTGGGGACCCATGGTGAAGGCCTTGAGGTCTTCTTCGATCATGCTTTGATTCGTACGGTCAGCTAAGCTGGAAGATGCTTGAAACATTCCAATACCCCAAGCCATAGGCTCAACTCCGGCAATAGCAGCAAGTTCAGCAGCGATCGTCTTATCTAACTCAGTACAGGTTGGGGATTTGAAGATTACTGTGTCAGAAAGAATAGCGGCAAGTAAAATGCCCGCCATAGCTTTATCCGGAGTGAAGCCCTTCTCTTTATAACATTCCGCCACGATGGTACAAGTAGAACCTACGGGCTCAATACGAACATAGAGAGGTTCTGCAGTTTGAAATCCGCCTACTTTGTGATGGTCAACAATTTGGACGAGCGTAGCTTGATCTGCACCAGCAACTGCTTGTCCATACTCATTATGGTCGACGAGGATCAATTTTTGTTTAGCTTCTACGGACTCCAATACTTCAGGAATAGCAACTCCATAAAAGTTAAGTACATATTCAGTCTCTTTGTTCAATTTTCCTGCGGAGCAAGGTACAACATTGGTCTCTCCCATAAGTTCTTTCAATTTAGCTAAAGCGATCGCTGAGCAAACTGAATCTGTATCTGGGCTTTTGTGACCAACAATATAAATTTTATCAGACATAGTTACACCTAAACCTTTCTTTTTACCGAAATTTTTGAAATGACCAATAATCAAAAAATGAAAAATAGAAAAAATGTTACAGCTTCGTTAACTTGGCATATTCAGCCATAAGTTTTTTTATGCCATCGTTGAAAACAATGGTCAGCTCTGCCTGGTCGCCTTCTCCCTTGATGGAGACGATAATCCCTCTTCCAAACGTCGCATGTTCCACTTTTTCTCCTATAGTATGTGCCTCACCTCCTTTAATAATAAGTGTACTGCTTGGTTTTTTTTCCCACGAACCTGAACCCAAGGGAATCGTTCGATCTGACGTGACATCCTGCCTCCGAGCCGGTTTAGGCGGAGTATTAGGATGACGTTTGGGCGGATCGAGAGGGTCAATATCCGTCATTAAAACTGCTGGAATTTCCTCTATAAAGCGGGAAGCTCGATTGTATTGCGTTTTGCCATAAAGCATTCGCATTTCTGCATTGCACAGGTAAAGTTTCTCTCTCGCTCGAGTGATAGCGACATAGCAGAGTCGCCTTTCTTCCTCTAAAACGACCGGATCCATCAGTGAGCGGCTACTGGGAAAAATACCTTCCTCCATTCCCACTACAAAAACCACTGGGAATTCCAAACCCTTCGCGCTGTGCATCGTCATTAAGGCTACGGCTTCTTCCGCTTGGTCCAGATCATCAATATCAGCGACCAAAGAAACTTGTTCTAAGAATCCGTTCAGACCGACAACGGCCTCCTCCGGATCGACTCCCTCGTTCAGTGCATTTTGCTCATATTGAGCCGCTTTGGCATCATACTCAGCCGTTACGGAAAGAAACTCCAACAGGTTCTCCAGCCTAGTTTCCGCTTCCGGCGTGTTGTCTGCCTCAAGCAGCGTTTTGTATCCCGTCTTACCTAAAATTGCTTCTACTAAATCTGTAACCGACGCTTCCTTAGAAAACACCACTAATTCCTGCATCAAGTGTGCAAACGCGACTAAGGGTTTCTTGGCCCGTGCCGGCAGATCTGGAATATACTCCGCCTCCAAAATTGCTTCCAGCACTGGCATTCCCTGTTCCTCCGCATACTCCAAGATCTTCTCGAGCGCACTATCCCCCAAACCGCGTTTAGGCACGCCTAAGACACGGGCAAAACTCACTTGATCAGCGGGGTTATATAGGACTCTTAAATACGCTAAGATGTCTTTGATTTCCATACGCTGGTAAAATTTCAGCCCTGAGAAAACGCGATAAGGGGTAGCAGCCTTCATTAAACGCTCCTCAATGGCTCTCGACTGAGCATTCGTTCGGTAAAGAACAACAAACTCATTAAAAGGTCGTCCTTCCAACTCATGTAAACGTTTGATGCGCTCTACGACATAGCTGGCCTCATCCCGCTCATCATTTCCAAGGTAACATACCACCGGCTGACCCTCTGAATTTTCGGTCCACAGTGACTTTTCTTTACGCGTTTCGTTGTTTCTTACCACTGCATTGGCAGCATCGAGGATCTTTTGCGTGGAACGGTAATTTTGTTCGAGTTTGATGACCTTTGCTTCCGGATAATCTCTCTCAAAGTCAAGGATATTTTGAATATCTGCCCCGCGCCATCCATAGACAGAATTGTGCACCACTACCCCTTCACATATAAACTGTCTAAGGTCTGGAACAGAAAGATCATAGACATACCCGTCATACTCTTCTACTTCGACTTCTTCAATAATATCTTCAACAATCTTGCCATTCTCAAAAATGGGTACACTCATCGTAGGTCTAAAATGGGCAAAAGGCATAAATCGAAAACTATCACCTTCAGTTAACTTCGCTTTTTTATGAATTTCCAACCCATCTTCTATTTGAGAGAGCTTTTTTGCATACTCGTCTGCTTCATCGTAGACTAGTCTTTCCGTTTCCGTTCGCCATGTATTTCTCTGTCCATTACGAACCGGAAAACCGCATCCGACTGCCTGACGTCTAAGTTCCTCTCCTGAGGTGATCAGCGCAATTCTGTGGCTACAATAATTAGTCGCACCTGACTTTCTACCCGCAAAAAAATTCACATTAACAATCCGTCTCACGGATTGCCCCCTAATCACCGCGCTACTGAAATGGTGCGGGTATTCCTCAATAATTCTAGCAAAGCCAATATGATTAGGGGTGGCTTTAATCACATTACCTGTTTGGGTCGTAATTTTGATAACAGGTCCCTGGTAGTGTTTCTTGGATACATGATCGACGGTTCCATGGATCGTTTCTCCCTGACCTGCAGCGCAGACCAGAGTTTGATTCACTTCGACGTCCTCGATGGGCATAGTCCCATTAGGAGTACTTACCCGCATCCCTTGAAGAATGCATTGATCATCATCCCCAACCACGCAGAGATTACGATACTGACTCGCTAAAAGTTTGATTAACATATACTGAGCGTGATTGGTATCTTGATACTCATCTACCATTATGTAGCGGAATTTATCTTGATAGTAGCGAAAGACTTCCGTGTTTTGCTGAAAAAGTTGCACTGTAAGCATAATAATATCATCAAAGTCTAGAGCATTATTGCTCTTAAGCTTCTTCTGGTACGATCTGTAGATGTCCACGACTTTTTGCTGAAAATAATCCGTAGCTTTATAGGAAAATTCCTCCGGGTCTATCAGTTTGTTTTTGGCCTCACTAATAACCGCCGCCACGCTGCGCACTGGGAATTTCTTTTCATCGTAATTATGTTCTTTTAAGCACGCTTTAAGTAATGACTGTTGGTCCCCAGTATCATAAATAACAAAATTTCTATTATACCCTGACATATTATCGATTTCACGACGCAGAATACGGACACAGGCCGAGTGAAACGTGGTCACCCATAACCCATACCCTTCGCTACCTACTAGTGTCGTTACCCGCTCCCGCATCTCTTTGGCCGCTTTATTCGTAAACGTGATCGCTAAGATCGCACTAGGTTCTATCCCCTGAGCAATTAAGTGAGCAATTCTGTAGGTGAGCACGCGAGTCTTCCCCGATCCAGCACCCGCAAGAATTAGAAGCGGCCCTTCTTTATGCTCAGCAGCTTCGCGTTGCACTGGATTCAAATCGTCCAACCGATACATTAACCACTCCACCTCACTTCTTGTCCATATTATAACATACCTGTACGTTCCACTGTTGCTATGACTGGCATATGAAAAATTAATGGTCGTTAGAAAATAAAGCGGCCTAGGCCGCTTTATTTTGCATAGTTAACCTCACAAAATCCTTAAAATTCACAAGAGTTGGCTGTTCTCGGAAAAGAAATTACATCTCGGATATTGGACATTCCCGTCAAATTCCTTATAACGGGTTCAAAACCTCGTCCATTCCCGGCATGTTTCACACCGCCATACCTCCGAAGGTCAAGATACCATCCGTAATCTTCTTCGTTTAGTCCCGATTCCTTCATCCGATTTTTCAATACCTCAAGACGTTCTTCCCGTTGGCTTCCCCCAATAATTTCTCCGACTCCAGGTACTAGCAGATCCATGGCTGCTACAGTCTTATTATCATCATTAAGCCGCATATAGAACGCCTTAATTCCTTTCGGATAATCCGAAACGAAGACCGGCTTTTTGAAGACTTTTTCCGTCAGATAACGCTCATGCTCAGTTTGCAAATCTGTGCCCCAATGCACGGGATACTCGAAGTTAGCATTTTCCTTTTCAAGCAGTGCCACGGCCTCAGTATAAGTAATATGCCCGAATTCGGAGCCCAAAATATTTTCTAGCCGCTCAAATAAGGTCTTATCGACAAAGTTATTAAAGAAAGCCATTTCCTCTGGAGCATTGTCCATGGCATACTGAATTATGAATTTCATCATCTCTTCGGCTAGGTTCATGTTGTCCGCAAGATCGGCGAAAGCGATTTCCGGCTCGATCATCCAAAATTCGGCAGCATGTCTTGCCGTATTTGAATTTTCCGCTCGAAATGTGGGTCCAAACGTATAGACGTTGCGGAAAGCCATACAGTATGTCTCAACATTGAGCTGACCACTCACCGTTAGGCTCGCAGCACGACCAAAAAAGTCTTTGCTAAAATCAACGCCTCCGGCTTCATCCTGTGGAGGTTTAGCCATTTCGAGGGCCGTTACTCTAAACATTTCCCCTGCACCCTCAGCGTCACTCCCTGTAATAATTGGAGTATGCACATAAACGTATCCCTTTTCCTGAAAGAACTTGTGAATCGCGTAGGCAACAACAGAACGCACTCGAAAGACGGCAGCAAAAGTATTCGTTCTGGGGCGCAAATGCGCTATCGATCGTAAATACTCGAACGTATGCCGTTTCTTTTGCAGGGGATAGTCCGCTGCGGAGAGTGAGAGAACCTCGATGAGTTCCGCTTTCAATTCAAACGGTTGCTTTGCTCCAGGTGAAAGAACGAGGGTTCCCTGGATACGCAGGGCAGAGCTGATCGTAAGCTTCCCGATCTCCATAAAGTTGGCAAGACTTTCTTCAAAAACAACTTGAAGGTTCTCGAAGAAACTTCCGTCATTGATTTCAATAAAGCCAAACGCTTTGGAGGAACGCACGGTGCGTACCCATCCAGATAGTTCTACTTTCTGATTGAGGAATCTGTCCGTCTCTCTGTAAATTTCCTTAACTGTTACCGATTTCATGTTAATCCTCCTGAATATATTCCCTTGAGGTTTAAGAATTTCCTGATTTTAAATTATACCCGATTAAAATCCCAACTTCAAATTCCACAGAATAGCACAATATGTTCCTTTTGCATGTTTCGTTGTTACGGGGAAACTAATCCACTATTTTTTCTTTTTCTTTTTCCTTTGACCTACCGATGCTTCTTTCATCAGGATAGCTCCATGTGGGCACAATTTGATACACTCTCCACAAGCAACACATTTCTCCAAATCAATAACTGCCACGCCTCGTTTTATAAGACCGAGTTTTTCTTGAGTAATTGCTTTTTCAGGACAAGACCTTCTCGGCCGACACATGACTGAACGATCACATTTATTGGGGTCAATATAAACTTTATTCACAAGTCCCACTCCTAATCTTCTTCTATAATAATATTAACCATAATTTATTGCGTATCCCCTTATTGAGAACTCACCCAAGCCAAGTTAAGTAATCAGCAGAAGTGTACAATCCATCAACGCTAATCTGATTGATTGCCATCATATGCGATCATTTAACAGTTCTATTAACTTCCCCTCGGTCAGGTCATCTTCTGAATAAATGGTAATATTATGCCCTTTTAATATTGCCGCCATGACTCCCTGACCGGACTTTATCCGATGTGAAAAGCTACCATCGTAAATAAAATTCACCCCACAGGAAGGACTACGTTCCTTGAGAATCGCCGCTGTGACAGTAACCATCTCTACGATTTTAATAACCTCTTTTGCCCCCAGAATAAACTCCGAGGTGACTATTTCTCCCCGCTTTCCCTGAACTTCGCATCGCCCACTAAGAACATCTTGGCCTGTTCCACCGATAATCTCAACAGGAACACGCGGAGTTGGCAATCCACCCAATTGTTCTGGGCAGACCGGGATAAACTTTCCCGAAGAGCTATATTTCTTTAGCAATGCCTGAACATTCGTCGAACCGTCATATCTCGTATTTAGGCCAAGCAAACACGCGCTGACTATAATCATCGATCCATCCACCCTCTAACTGAACGAAATCAACTACCTCAATACCTGATATTTTTATCCATCACTTTGTCTTATTCGAAATTACAGACCGAAGTTTATAGTCAAAGCGAATCTCATCAAATGAATCGAGTAAAACGCCCTCTCCGTTGTGGAGAGGGCAACAAAGCAAAACCTCTATACTATCTATACTAAGCAAGTCTCCGACGTAAACCCTGAATGTCAACTTCATGTTTACCTAAAATATGCTTAATGGATAATTGGTCTTCTTGAAGTTCTTCCAGAGCAGCCTTTGTTTCTGTTCGAAACTCCAGCAACCCTGCCGTTTGTTCAATAATAACTTCTTGCCGTGTTTTAATTTGTTCCACAGAACTCTCCAAGTTTCCCATTCTTGTCTTAAGCCCTGCTACATCGGTTTTAAGCCCTGCTACGTCTGTCTTAATATCTTTTATGTCCTGTCCCATCTCAGTCAGTCGATCAAGGATTTGCTTCATTTCACTCAAGATATCTCCCCCTTCAAACCTATAATGAAATTCCAGCATAAGCCAGTTCTTCTCAATTATAATGTAGAAAACTAGCTCTTTCAAGCCCTATATACAATCTTATTACATTTTTGATTCGTTTGCTTAAAACGTTCCCTCCACCTCAATACCGGCCATTTTGATCAGATACATGGCATTGCGCGTGGTTGAAATCCCTGACCGAAGTTTATAGTCAAAATGAATCTGATCATCTTTATAATACTCACGAAAATGGTAGTTTCGAACTTTACGATCACTTTCGTATTCTAGGTCCCCTAATTCCAAATCGTGCGTGGAGACCATACCCATAGCTCCGACCTTGCTTAATTGCCGAATCAAGACCTTCGCCCCGGCGTGTCGATCCTGTGAATTCGTTCCTTTGAAAATCTCATCCAATAGGAAGAAAATCTTCTCTCCTGTTTTTGAGGCACTGACAATCTCTTTAATTCGCAGTAATTCGGCGTAAAAGGAAGAAATATTTTCTCCGAGATTATCACTCACTCGCATACAAGTATATATTCTTAGCAACGAACAGCTAAAACGTTGAGCACACACGGGGGCCCCTGCATAGGCCAAGACAAGATTAATCCCCATCGTCCGGAGTAAAGTACTTTTCCCAGACATGTTCGAACCGGTAATTAACAAAATTCCAGCGCCTTTTGTCATAGATAAATCATTGCAAACGGATTCTCTCAATAGCGGATGCCCCATTTTAACGGGAACAATATCTCGATTTTCTCCAGAGATGTCTGGCCTTCCCCAGTCTGGATGGTCAGCATGAATAATCGCCAGGCTAGCTAGGGCCTCCAGCTCAGCAAGGGTCTCTACCCAACAACCAAGAGAGCGTCCCGACTTCTCCTTCCAAGACTCTAAGGCAATCATGCACTGAATATCCCAGAGGGTGAGGATATTAATGATTAGAAACATCGCATTGCCTCTATTGGCAATCAGCTCAGCCAAACCCGCTAGCTTTCTAATCTGTTCAAAAGCCGTTTTGCCGTCACGGTTATATAGGCCCTTTTTCAGAGTTTGCAGGTAATCCGCTTGAAAGGTTCGTTTTTCAAACCGCTCAAGCATTTTTTCATAAACCTTAATACTGTCTTTATACGTATAGACAGCATTAAGCACTTTGCCCCTTTGTTTTCCTAAAAACAGTATACCCGTCTGAATTATGAGACCTGTCAGTGGAAACCAGAAGGAAATTCTCGCAGTGAGAAGGTAATATAACAAAAATGCACTCGTGATGATCGGGAGTGCGCGAGTTAGAATTAAAACACTCAAGCGCAGGTAGGTCGGGTCATAAGTCTTAGCCCACTCAATAATTAGCTCCGGAGAATTCAGCGGTCGCTTCGTCAGCTTAGCCTCTGCTAAAAAGCGCTGCCGCCAAGCAAGATTTTTAGCAAGTTCCTTGATAGCTTCCTGCTTCTTCTTAATTGTTTCGATCTCTTCAGGGGGCTTAGTCAAGGCTTCTTTCAACTTTGCTCTTCCTCTAAAAGTCTTCCCAACATTAATCCATTGAAAGAGTGAACCGAAACCAAAAAGGTCGAGATCGTCTGAATAAGGATGCGCCGGGTCTTTAAAGTCGTCTCCATTATCTATGAAGGATCTCCATTCTCCCGCTAACCGCTTCAAAGCCTGATCATAGTTTTCAAAAAGGGCCCGAATATAGTTTTGTTTAGTTCTTAAGCTCTGGTGCCACAGGACTAAGCCAGTAAAAATAACCAACGTCAAGATAAACATTTCCAAACCCGAAGAAAATCTTTGGGTCATATAGAAAAATACAGTCAGCACACACCCCGCCAGGAACGTAACGAGTCTGACATTACTTAAGTGGTTAATCGTTTGGGTTAGGCTTTCTAACCGCCGAGCATAATACGTTTTTCGTTTTTCATACTGTTCTTTTGGCTCTAACAAATACTTAACCCCCAAATACCCCGACCAAAGAAATTGATAAATCGTCAAATATTCCAATCTTGATTACTTCATCTATAGAGGATTATACACCACGCGGACAACCATTACCACATCTTGGAATTGCTATTTCTATACTACTTTCATGGTTTCCTATCAATTCCGCAGATCTATAATCTGCTGACGGATGGATGTCTGAGAAATTGACATATTCAGCGAATTTCCTCTTCCTTTCTTTCCTAATAATCACTCGAATGCTATACTTGCTTAGGGGAGGGATTATTATGGAACACAGCAAATTAGCTTCCGCATTACTGGCATTAGATTCTCTTTCTATTTACAGGGGACTCTTAGAGAATAGGGTCTTTAGTAAGTTGACAGCACTGCTTATTTCCTTAAACAAAACGGACGTAGTCTTTAGAGAGGTTATCAACTCTTATCATGAATTTTACTTTGAACTTGCTCAAGAAAGCGACACAATGTCACTCCAAGATTATGTCCTCGAAAAAATAATTTTTGATGAAAATCCCTTCACGTTTCAACAGCAAGCTGTGCAGATTAACGGCTCCAATCGTGTGATTGAGAAAGCTGCTGCCCAAGATCTGAACGGGCTTCAACTTGTAGCTCAGCTGGATCCTGCTTTAGTTAAGGCCCACCTCTCCGAGCTCTTCAAAAATGATCCCCATCATGCCCTCATTGAAAAACTTCCAGAGTGGGTATTGGAAAGTCATTCTTTCAGTCCTTCAAACCATCTCAATTACATAACCGAACGCATAAATGCCTGCCACGTCTGGCAGGACAGTCTAGAAGAGCTCAAAAAATTCCACAAGACCTACGGAAGTGGCCTCTTTGCTCATTATCATGCTTTTGTCTGGGAGAAATCTGATGGACCGGGCTACCTCAAAGGAATCGATAGTCCTGATCCGATCACCTTAAACGAACTGGTGGATTACCAAAGTGAACGTTCGAGGGTAATTGAAAATACACTTCAGTTTTTAAAAGGCTTTCCGGCCAACAATGTTCTTCTTTATGGAGATCGGGGCACTGGAAAATCATCGACTGTCAAAGCCATACTCAATGAATACCACAGTCACGGACTGCGGATGCTCGAGATTCCCAAGGCCTATCTTGCTGATTTCCCCCTGATTATTAGGCTTTTAAAAAATAGAGCCCAAAAATTTATTATTTTCGTCGATGATCTGGTCTTTGGGGACAATGAGGAGAACTATACCTCGCTGAAAGCGATGCTTGAGGGTGGCCTTGAAAGTAAAACCCCCAACATTGTAATCTATGCCACTTCCAACCGCAGACATTTGGTAAAGGAATATTTTAGTGAGAGAGCGGGCTTGCATTCAGGCAACTCAAATGAAGAAGTACATGCTAGAGACAGCATGCAGGAAAAACTTTCGCTCGCAGATAGATTTGGCATTAATGTGGTGTTCTCATCACCGGATCAAAACCGGTATCTGAAAATAGTCGCTGGAATCGCTGCCAATAGAAATTTAAAATTCGACAAAGAATGGCTCCAAAAAGAGGCACTGCAATGGGCGCTTTGGTACAACGGCCGTTCCGCACGGACGGCAAGACAATTTGTCGATTGGATTGAAGGACATGATGCAACAAAGATTCCCGATTAATAATCGGGAATCTTGAAATGTGCGCTCCATTCCCTCAGTTTCTCTTCATATCGCTTAGTATTCGCTGGGCTTGAAGAGGTTAGCTTATGAAACGTTAAATTTGGTATCGTACCGAAGCCAATCCACTTTTTATAAGTTTCGTATGCTTTACCGCCATTGAACAGAATGGTTTTTAGGTCAGGATATGTCTTAAACAAAGCACTAAAGTTGTTCACTTTCTCTTCTCTAATATTTGAATCCAGACTACCTTCCCGATAACAACTTCCTATGACATCCCAAACAGCAATTTTCTTACTTTTAACAAAGGACACCCTTTCTTCGTAGTCCGGATTGGGTTCCGAATTGAATAAGGTATAGAGGATTTTCCAGAATTGGTTCCTAGGATTTGCATAATATTGTTGTAATCTCAGGGATTCTACCCCTGGCATGGACCCCAGTATCAAGAGGCGTGAATGCTCATCAATGATGGGCTGAAATGAAGTCAGCAGATTCAATCAGGACCCTCCTACCTAAGGCGTTTCTCAAGGCCGAGCATATCCTCGATGCGTTCATTCATATAAGCATACGAATCTTCTATAGCTTTATTATAAATATACGGTCCTATCTCGTTAACAATAAAATCAAGCAGTAACTCCGCACCTAAGCAATTAAGTTCTTCATTCCTCTCATTCCAATAGTATCTCTTTAAACTCTCAACGAGAACCTTTCTTACTTCTTTCGTGAGATCCATCTCCATTTTTGGCAAAGTTAATCTCTCCTTTTGTTAAATATACCATGAGTCATATGGTTCATAGTTGGGATCAGTATCACAATTATACCCTGAAAATGAGTAAAGTCGACACCACTAGTGAAGCGCTGGCCATGGATGGCTAGGCGCCGTGATGGTGAGAAGGGACCACTGGCCATGACTCGAACATGGATGTTCGAGGTTAGGTTAGAATAGAAATTATATACTTGGAGAATAATATAGAAAACTGCCTAAAGGAGAAACCATCATGGATGATTATTTTGACAATCTTGACAGTACAGAACTTAACTTGAAATATTTCACTGAACACCACGAGAATATCTATAAGGCCTATGAAAAATACGGTCAGCTAGTCCATCAGGAAGGGGGCCCTTTAGATGAAAAGACATGTTGGCTAATCAAAGTAGCACTGTCCACAGAGTGCCAATATCCCCGGGCGCTAAGAACGCATATTTTAAAAGCTTTCTACAGCGGTTGCACTAAGGAGGAAATTGAACACGCTATTCTCCTAGTGGGACCCAGCGCTGGATTTCCTAAAACTATGTCTGGCATTTTGGTTCTGAGAACTATATTAGATGAAGCAGAAAGGGATCAGATTCACTGAAATTCACTGTGTTCCTAATTGTAACTAATCTTTCTAAATCTAGCCATCTATATCTTCTCATGATAGAATGATATAATATATCCTTGAGTAAAAATAAATTTATTATAAAGGAAAGATTTAATAATGATTAGTACTAGTGGGATAACGTTAAGATTCGGCAAGAGAGCATTATTTGAAGACGTTAATGTGAAATTTCTCCCTGGAAACTGTTACGGGTTAATTGGAGCCAATGGCGCAGGAAAATCTACTTTCTTAAAAATACTTTCTGGTGAAGTAGACTCCAGCAGTGGTGATGTCATTCTAACGCCTGGCGAACGCATTGGCGTCTTAAAACAAGATCACTTTGAATTTGAAGAATCCGAAGTGCTGAATACCGTAATAATGGGGCACTCTAGGTTATATCAGATCATGATAGAGAAAGATGCTCTCTATTCTAAACCGGACTTTTCTGAGGAGGACGGAATTAAGGCCTCCATACTCGAGGGCGATTTCGCTGAACTCAACGGATGGCAAGCAGAGGCAGAGGCCTCGGAATTATTAATGGGGTTAGGAATTGGTAAAGAACTCCAAAGCAGCAAAATGAAAGACCTTAACGGGAGCGAAAAAGTTCGCGTGTTACTCGCTCAAGCTCTATTTGGTAATCCTCATATCCTGTTACTCGATGAACCGACTAACCATTTAGACCTGCATTCGATCTCTTGGTTAGAAAACTTTCTGTACAATTATGAAAATACCGTCATTGTGGTCTCTCATGACAGGCATTTCTTAAACAAGGTCTGTACGCACATCGCCGATATTGATTTTGGTAAGATCCAATTATACGTGGGTAACTATGATTTTTGGTATGAATCAAGCCAATTGGCGCTAAGATTGATGAGAGAGTCTAATAAGAAAAAAGAAGATAAAATTGAAGATTTACAGAAATTTATTCAAAGGTTTAGCTCCAACGCTTCTAAAGCCAAGCAAGCAACCTCCCGTAAAAAGCAGTTAGAAAAGTTAACTCTGGACGATATTAAGCCTTCCTCCCGTAAATATCCTTATATTGCTTTCACCCCGGACAGAGAAGCCGGCAATAATATCTTGACCGTACAGAACCTAACGGTCATTGTTGGTGGCGAAAAGGTGCTTGATGATATCTCGTTTATAGTCAATAAAGGAGACAAGATTGCCTTCGTCGGCCCCAACGGCAATGCTAAGACAACCTTATTTAAAGTTCTAATGGGCGAAATTACTCCAGATAGCGGAGAATTTAGTTGGGGAATTACAACGACACAAGCTTATCTCCCGCTCGATAACTCACCTTATTTTGAGACGAGCCTGAATCTAGTTGATTGGCTGAGACAATATTCCAAAGACCCTGAGGAATCCTTTGTGCGAGGATTCTTAGGGAGAATGCTTTTCTCCGGAGATGAATCGCTGAAACCAGTTAACATTCTTTCTGGGGGGGAAAAAGTGCGCTGTATGCTCTCCCGAATGATGCTCAGCGGCTCGAATGTACAAATATTGGATGAACCCACCAACCACTTGGATATGGAGTCCATCACAGCACTCAATAATTCCTTGACAAATCTTAATGGAAATATTCTTTTCGTATCCCAAGATCACCAGTTTGTCCAAACCATTGCTAACCGTATCATTGAAATTACACCTAAGGGACTACTCGATCGGGTGATGACTTTCGATGAATATATAGAAAACGAAGATGTTAGAGTTTTGTTAGAAACGATGTATTCTTAACTCAGCCTTTATTAATGAGAAGAAATTTTTGTTAATCTGATTAATATTTGACATCCCCCGATTTTTGGAATATACTGAAGAAAGCTCGTTAATACTAATGGATTTACGCAAACCTTCTCTATTGCTCCGGCTCTGGGAAGAAGCTGATGAACTTACCATGTAGCGGGTAATATAGTAGTGGAGGTTTTTTTAATGTTTAATGACAAAGTGCTAAGTTGCAAAGACTGTGGTCGGGATTTTGATTTTTCAGCGTCTGAACAAGAGTTCTACGCAGAAAAAGGGTTCACTAATGAACCTGGTCGTTGCCCTGAGTGCCGTGCAGCTAAGAAAGAACAAACCAGGAACCAAGGCGGCGGTGGCGGCTATGCTCGTCAACAACGCGAAATGTTCCCTGCCGTTTGCGCTACTTGCGGAAAAGAAACTACGGTTCCTTTTCAACCTTCTGGCGACAAACCTGTATATTGCCGCGAGTGCTATCAACCCCGCACCCGTAGCAACTGGTAAATCGTTTATAGTAGAGCCCTTCCAAGCTTAATAGCTTGGAAGGGCTTTTTCTTTTTCACTCAGAAGCAGTAAAAGGCCCGAGATAATTTTATATCTTAGGCCTTTATACACACAGACCACATCGCTAGCACCTTGCTTATTAAACTTTTTATCTGCTTCTTTAAGTCTTTGCAATGCATTATCAAAATTACTGAGTTTAGTTTCCAACTTACTCATAGATGATTACACCATCCCGCTTAATACTTTCCATCAGTTCATCTGTAAAGCTCTCTTTGACAAATATTTGCTCTATAACACTATCCATTTTTCACGACTCCAGTTCGTAGGTATTCAGTTATGCCTCAATATCCCCAATTATTGGTATTCTCAGCATAACATGCAGGCCAGTTATTTGTCCATGCTCATTATTAATTCGTTAGTAATGTTTGGGCTATCACTTGTTTATAAATTGATTTAGCTGAGAAATATGTCCACGTCGCGTACCAAAAAAGCCAGACCGCTTAAATACGATCTGGCAGGGCTATCTATTTAAGCATTTTACTCTATTCTGAAGAAATAACTTAACAATGAACCTGCCATGTTCCACTCAGTTAGGCCAATAAAGCCGCGCCATAAGCAGCCGTTAATTCAGGCTCCGGCGGGATCACGACGTTCCCTTTCAACTCTCGTTCGAGAACGCGGACGAGGAGGCTGTAATGGGCACCTCCTCCTGTAAATATCAGACATTCCGGATGTCCAACAGACTCAACAAAATTTGCTAAGCGTTTGGCCGTGCTTTTGAAGAGGCCTGCCACCACTTCAGGTTTAGGAATCCCCTTCGCCAGCATTGTGATGACTTCAGATTCAGCAAACACCGTACACATTGAATTGATGGGCATTGGTTTGGCCTCTGCCGCCATATTCAGTTCCTCAGCGGTTAGGTCTAATCCTTTGAGGATAATATCCAGAAACCGCCCAGTACCGGCAGCACATTTGTCGTTCATAATAAACTGAATAATTTTACCTTGGGCGTTTTTCTTAATAACCTTAGCATCTTGTCCACCGAGGTCTAAGATATACGCATAATCAGGGAAATACTCATGACAGCCTCTACCCTGACAGGTAATCTCCGTAACAACTCGTCCTTCCGGAAAATTGACTCGTCCATACCCTGTCACTACGAGCTTTTCGGGTTTCTGTTCATGTTCTTCACTATAGGCCTTTAACAAATTGATACCCGCTTGGACAGAATCAAAGCGTGAAGGTACCACCTGAGAGTATATCCGTTCCCCATTTTTTAAGACAACCAACTTCGTGTTAACCGAGCCCAGATCTAAACCGGCTTGCTTCACGCACGAACCATCTCGATTAAAGCCTCAATCCGAGTCAAGAGTTGCCCTTCATCTTCAGAGGAAAAATCACTTTCCAAGCGAAGAAAGGGAATACTCCCTTTTTCCATCTCTCTACCAACGAAATAACTTTCCACACCATAGGGCTGACAAAACTGGAGGGAAAAATCAATCACAGCGTCTGCTTTTAAATTTTTCGCCATGTAGATTATATCTTCCAGGCGTCCTTGATTGGGGGTAAAGCAAGCACAATTCACCTTTAGGGGACGCTGGGCAATATTGGCGAGCATATCCGTCACATTGTCGGCAGGTTCCGTCATATCCTTAAAATAGCGCTCTCCCGTACAGGTTTCCTCACCGACGACAACGGCACCCGTTTGTTCAATTAAGGCATGAAGTTTCCAGGCCGGTAACGGTTGAGGTGTTCCCGTCACCAGAATTCGTGGCGCATCAGCAGGTGCGACTCCAACTCCTTCTTTGACACGAAGGTCGAGTTCGTCACACAGATCATTGACCTTGGCCGCAAAGCGGACTGGATCATCAAAGAAAGCGAGCTGATTGATCACCAGAACATCTAGGCCATGAATAGGCGACGGGCTATGTTTTCTTAAATCTGCTAACCTCTTGAGCGCTTGGCGCTTATTATTAATCTTTTGAATTCCCAAGGCAAGATTCTCGGCGGTTAACTCCACCTTGGTCTCGCGCTCAATAAAGGCGGCGAATTCCCGCACTTCTTCTTCCCAAAGACGGGCATCTTTCGAGTCTTTCTTTTGCGGGAGATCCATCACATACGTCGGGATATATTCATTAAGAATCTCCCAAGCTTTCTTCTTGCCATCACACGTCGTTTCTCCGATAACCCAATCGGAAACTTGAAAATACGGACAAATTCGATCAAGTTTAAAGCCCATGGTCGACTTAATCAACGGACAAAGATTGCGAGGTAAGAGCTTTTCTCCGGAAGAAACCGTAAACTGGGCCCCAGCACATAATCCGATACTGGCGCTCCCCGTCGCCACGACAATTTCCTCCGGAACATAGACACAAAATGTGGAAAATACCTTCGCTCCGGCTTCTTTCATGGCATAAAGTTCATGCACTCGAATCCCATGGACATCTCCGACCACAAAGTCAAAATACCCCATGGCTGCTGGACGGTTTTTCCGATTCAAGAAAAGTTCCGTATAGACCTGCGGCAGCGGAGCTAAAAACTCATCATGTTTATCTAGGTCCATATTAAGACGTTCCCATAACTCTCTATTCTCCATAAATAATCACTCCTCATAATAGAATAAGAATATAACCCTTATTTATATTCTATCACCATGAAGTGATTTCCTTCTATAACTCTTTAATTATTTTTAACGAATAAAGCAACAAACTATACTCGTCCTTTCTATCGGAGCGAAATTCCAGTCAACACACCGTACCCGCCAAGGACCTTAACGGTACCTATAAGCCCTCCACTACGGGATTCCTGCTGTAGATCCTTCCCACTGCCTTGTTCTAGAAAATACTTATCCAGATTATAATCCACGCTATAGTGATCCTCGTCGCCGTTTTGATTGTACCGATCCTGAAACTTTCCTCTCAGATATACACCCTGCTGGGGTTTATTCTCGCTCACCTGATCGACAACATAATAATTGCCTTCCTTTTTAAGACTTACATACAGATTCTGATTGCTGACTTTGTTGCTCGGTAGGGTCACCTTAGACTTGGGTATATCCGAAATCGCGAAGCTTACGGAAACATAGTCCCCCCTGAAGAGGTCCGTTGGGTCGAAGGCCTTAGTTTCGAGGACTATTTCTTGACCGAAGAGCACCGTCGCTTGAGGTTTAACCGTCATTGCCAGAAGAATGAATAGAGGAATCAATACGGCTAGTAAAAACGTCTTTTCCTTCTTCATGCCAGTGCCCCTCCTTTGGGCGTTTTCATCATCCGCTCAAAATAGTAACCGAAGCCCAGTAGAAGCAGACCCCCAACAATAAAGAACAGTGATTTAGGTAAAAACGCAAAGGTATCCGTATAATATCTAAATATAGTAATACACACAAAGATTAAGCTTATCAGACTCCCCTTTCGAATCAGGACAAACAGCAAGACAATAAAGACAAGTGCGAAAAGAATACTGACCAAACGTGTCGATTGAACACTTACAAGCACGTCCCATAGTTCGGGAACTGTTAGAATCACACCGGTTACCCCAAACAAAATATTGCCCTGAACACGGAAAATATCAGGCTCTAAACCATATTTTATCCCATACATCAAAAGTCCGATTAAGAAAAAGATCAGAGTTACATATAAACCCTTCATTTCATAGCTCAGGGTGATTTGCAAGATAAAACTCAAGGTCGTCAGATTGGCGAAGAACAAGAGGAGTTTTGATCTTTCAAAATAGTTGAACGCTAGATACACGATTGGTAGCCCAACCCACCCAGCATAAGGAAAACCCAGATTATATGAGCCGTTAAGATAGACACCAAACAGGATGTTGGCAAAAAGCATTAGATATTTGTCCTTAAGCTGGAACGCCATCGGAACTACCCCTAAAGCCCAGAGTAGAAAAGCAGTGGGAAATTCCCCTCCGAAGTTATACATTTGTCCGATTAGAAAAATACCTGCTCCATAAACCAATGTGCCCAGATAGATAAGACTCCGACCTGTCTTGGGATTTTTCTCGGCCAGCAGGTAACCGACAATATTTACTCCGCCGAAAACTCCGAAGATGATTAAGAGTTTGGCTAAATGACTGATCCCGTCCCAGTTGCTGGCGATAAAGCTCAGAATCCCGAGACCCACCATAATTGCACCGATCGTAACGACCACTCGAATAAAGTTGAGGCCACCCTTTATCTCATAGATCGCCATGATCCCATTTTTTTGCTCTGCTGTGATAAGTCCGTCACCGGCATAGTGTTCCAGTTCTGTACTTATAACGGAGAAATTCGCTTTACTAATCTGTCTTGGCAAATCGCTTTCCCCCTTTATCTTGAACAACGCTCAGAATCCTGTCTACCGTTCGTCTGACCTTATCTTCTCGACGTCACCGCTCAGTGAATCTACTATGCAAGCAAGCGGTTTTCTATTTTATGCTCATAGTTAATTCTGCAAGAGGTAAGTTTATTTTTTATCGCTTACTTCCTTTTTAACAGCTATAGTAATATAGCAAAGCCCATAACCTAACATTGAAAAGAAGGAGGCCATAACAAAAAAGTTTAAGCTCAATTGATTATACCTCCTTCCGTGTTATTTTTCATGATTTAATCAGACTTTCAGTACCGATAGTTATATAATACCCTAATCTTTCGCACTTTGAGTTACAAAATAGTTACAAAAAGATGCAAAAAGATGCAAATATCAACTATTTCATTTCATTTTAGATTTTCCTTTGTCATTACTTGGGCACCGTTAGCCAGAAACGCTTTTTCCCAATTATCGACATAAAACCCTGTCGCCCACTCGGCCATAATTACAGTTTCTCCCTCTTTCAGCCCGATTTTAGCCAAAGGTTCGCTATCCAATTGACCGGCATTACACGCGTAAACATAGAGTTTGGTCTTGGTTATAACAAGGGCAATATCCCGATTGGGAGAGCTAAAAGCATCCACGGCCTCTGGAACTCGGTCTTTGATGTTCTGCCAGCTAAGACACAGAGTGTCATAAAAAATCAATTTGGCTGGTGGAATTGAATTGACATTGAAATCCCTATAGTTTGGCGTAGTGCCCTCTTGATAATTGATTCTGCCACGGAGATACCAATGTCCATTTTTGCGCGTGAGCCCAAAATTTTGTTCAAACCCGGCATCATCCAGCACTGTAATCCCTTGATTGTATAAAGCCAGGCTTGCCTGAGTCCTGGCGCTGTTAAACGCAGTTAAGCCACTGTTTCCTAGCAAATCGGACAACTTAATCCCTTCAGGTGCAGAGATTTTATCCACCGGTAGTACCTGCAAATGATTGGTGCCATCGGCAACGTTTTCTACGGCCACGTAATCATTACCCACATAATCGATGATCCTTTTAAAAATTCCTTTTCCAGCTTGAAGTTGATTTATTGCCGCAGATCGCGGTTGACTTATCGGAATCTTCGTTGAAACATCATTAGCCGTTAATAAATTTTCCGCTTTGGCCCCTACCTGGAGATTACGCACCTGAAGCTCCCAAAAGCCACTACTGCGCGGAAAAAAGATATCGTTACCTGTTAAAATCGGATGTAGCTTCTTATCGTCCGAAGCTAACCATAGCGTCTGATATGTAAAGTCATCATTTTGCCCGCCGTTACCATCTGACTCAGACGGAATTTTAAGCCCTACCAGAACACCGGAGGTTCTCGGATTGCTCTGATCGTTCGTTTTAAAATCGTTGAGGTTAACCGCAGCAAAAGAACTGTCCACTTGATCCGAGACCTTCTGAAGGTAGAGTGCCTTATTCTGGACAAAGGCAATGACCTTTGTATCATCGATTTTCATAAATTCGCTCAGGAAATTCTCGGCAGAGGATACGGTAACGACACTAACTTCTTTACTATCCGGTATTAAGGTATTTGAGAGATTAAGATATTTGGTCATTAGGTAATCTCGGGAATTCACTTTTTTTATCTTATAGGTAGGATTACTCCAGACATAATCCCCCAGCATAGCAACCTTACAGCTGAACTGAGCACTATCCCCTACCCAGTTTTGTTGACTCCCTCCAGAATTCCCACTGGTCTGCAAGTCTTCAATGACCGTCCATTTCCCCTCCAGAGGGCAGAGAGTATAAGCTGGTGGAATGAACCTCCCCGCTGTCGTCCAGGAAAGATTAGCACAGCCTCCTAACAAAAGCGTAATCAAGCCGACCAGCAACACTTTATACACCTTAAACATAGAAGCGCTCCCCTTTAGGTAGGGTGATAAACACTTTTGTCCCTTGATTAAGCTCACTGGTAATCTCCAACTTACCACCCATGAGATTTACAATCTCCTCACAAATTGATAGCCCGATTCCATTTTTCGAGCGTGAACTTTTTCCCTTATAGAATTTTTCTTTGACCATAGGCAACTCCTCCGCTGCAATTCCACAGCCGGTATCCAAAATAGTGAATAACAATTCCTCGTTTTGCAGCTCGATGTTAAACCTAACCTGTCCGCCTGTCGTCGTAAAATTGAAGGCATTATCCAGAATATTGATAAACAATTGCTTGAGTCGATTGGCATCTGTGCAAAAATTCGGCAACTCTTCAGGATATTGAACAAGGAAGTTGATATTCTCTCGCACGGCCCGTGGGGTTAATTGTTTCTGAATATGCTCCAGCAACAAAGCCAAATTAATTTCCGTTTTTTGCAGTATTATCCGCCCAGAGACAAACTTAGAGAAATCCAGAAGTTCTTCGACCATTAAGGTAAGTCGTTCACTCTCTTTGGCGATAATCCCCAACCCATCTGCCAACATTTCTTTGTCTTGGAATTTTACATTTTGCAAAGTGATTGCCCAGCCCATGATCGAGGTTAACGGTGTGCGTAACTCATGCGAAACCGAAGAGATAAAATCATTCTTGAGCTGTTCCTTTTTCACGATCTCATCCGCCATATAATTTAGAGTGTCAGAGAGCTTCCCGATCTCGTCGGAATGAGTTTTCTTACTACGCGCTTGGAAATTCCCGGCCGCCATTTTCTGGGCTGCTTCCGTAACCTCTTGTAAAGGCAAAATAATCGTATTGGCTAAAAAAACACTAATCAAGCCGGCCATAAAAACCACTGCTAGACCGATGGCAATAAAGATATAAGCCGTGTTTTTAATATCCTCATCAACTGCATTTAAGGACGTGATAAACCGCAAGGCCCCCACTATTTCATTGTTGGCCTTTAACGGGTAGGCCACGGCCATAACTTTTTGGCCATTTAATCTCCCGATCCATTTCCCTGTTTCTCCGTTTAAGGCGTCTTTAATATCGTTGATCGCTACATTTCCGGGGGGAATCACGCCCAACGAATCCATGACAATATTACCGTCCTGAGCAACAATCTCCACTTCGGCATTGCTTTGGTTCCAGAAAGCATCGACATTATATAAGACATTTTCCTGAAGGGAGGTGTCTGAGAAGTACTTGGCATATAAATCAGCCGAAATCTTAATCTGGTTAGTAAGGCTTCCTTCTAAACTTCCATAGTAATTTTGCCGCACGGTGTAGATCAGGAGCACTTCAAGAATAGTAACTGTAATAATGATGACGATCATAAAATTGGCTGTCAACCTAGCTCGAATGCCTTTCATTTTAAGGTTCTTGCTGCCATCGGTAGCCTGAACCCCAAACCGTTTTAATATACTCTGGTTGTGAAGGATTGTCCTCGATCTTTTCCCGTAAGCGCCTAATATGGACATCCAATGTTTTAGTATCCCCAAAATAATCGTCACCCCAAACAGTATTCAGCATCTCTTCCCGTTTAAGGGCCCTCCCAGAGTTTTTCATAAATACTTTGATTAAAGCAAATTCGATGGGAGTTAACTCAATTTCATGATTAGCTTTGAAAAATTTATTAGCGGTAATATCCAGACATAGATCCCTGCAGCTAAAAATCTCTTGAGGGTCTCGAAAACCCACGCCGCGCCGTAAAACGGCTTTAACTCGAGCAATTAATTCTAATGGATTAAACGGTTTTACCATATAATCATCAGCGCCCAGTTCCAAACCGAGAATTTTATCCGTATCCTGGCCCCTAGCTGTCAGCATAATCACGAAGGTTTCTTGCCTAGTCTCGCGGATTTTCTGACAAACTTCCAGACCGCTGATACCAGGTAACATGAGATCAAGTACGACAACCTTCGGCACAAAGGTCTTCAACATGATAAGGGCTTCCTCTCCGGTCGCCGTATCACCCACTAAATAACCCGCCGCACTTAAGTTAAGAGTAATAAAGCGCCGGATCGACTCTTCATCTTCTACAACTAATACCTTCACTTTTATATCCTTCATCTGACCACCCCTGACCACTCAGCCTCTCGATCACATGCTTAATGTGTTCCTATCGTTCTATTATAAAGCATTTCAAACCTCTGGCGATGGTATTTTTTGCTCGTCTTAATTATGCAATCCCTCTGGAAATACTATAGGCAACACATGTGGACCTAACTCCCCAAACGAAAATCCTTGTTTTTTTAATACATCAATAATCTCTGGCAAAGCCTCAATCGTTGTGGTCTTACCTACCAGATCATGTAACAAGATAACCACACGCGTCTTGCCCTGAATCTGCTGCTCAACATGCTGAATTAGCGTCTTCACCGGAACTAAATGAGCATTTGTGTCTCCTGAATCAACATTCCAGTCCTCCATCAAATAACCTGCTGCGTCCATAGTATTAAAATAGCTAACCTTAAAATTGTCAACTGTTCCTCCGGGAGCTCGAACTATTTGCGGGCGTATACCAAGAGTCTGATAAATTATCTCCTCAGATTTCTTCACATCGGCTAGAAACGCCTGCGGGCTCTTATACAACGTAGCCATATTATGTGAGTAAGTATGATTGCCGATCGCATTACCCTGCTCATACTCTGCTTTGAGTAAATCCGGATAAAGCTCCACTTGATAGCCGATATCAAAAAAAGTGGCCGGGATAGTTTCTTTGGCCAAAATAGCGAGGATTTTGGGGGTTGTACTGGGATACGGACCATCATCGAAGGTTAAATAAGCCATTTTTCCATTTTCGAGCTGGAAATTACGCTGGCGCATGGCTAAACCAGGAGCCGTCGGTGGGTTGCCTAGCTGATCATAATAGGAATGAATTGGTGTATCCGGTGACCCAGTTGATGGAGTAGCCGCCAGCTCCCAATCGTCTTTTTCTTGATCTGAAATTTTTGGGTTTGATATTTGATCGGACTGTACAGAACCTGGAAATGTCGTCGTTGCCGCCTCTTTAACGGTCGTTGACGGGGCTTCACCCCTGTCGCTAACCCGAGACCACGGCAAGAGTACCATCTTATTAGGCAGAGGAATTAAAGCCTCGTTCAACATCGGTGGATTATACCGTTGAAAGACTGATTGAGCCGCCATACTCCACTGCGGATTGGCCCCTACCCAAAAAATGCTCGAACTTATAAAGCACACCATAAAGATCAGACCACCTATGATTTTCTTTTTGGACATAATTCTTTCTTCCTCTCCCTACATCTCGTCCCAGTCTTACAATAACCGCCTTTTCGCGTTGCTTTTAGAATACACTAAATAGCTCCAGCGTTTGTTACAAAGATATTAATAATAGTTACAAAATGGTTAAGGAAAGGGTTTGAAATATTTTTCCTTATGGCTTCTGAATGTTAACATCTTTTAATATGACCGAGAAGTCAAGACAGCTTCAGGCTAAAACGCTGTATGCTCAGTCCGAGCAATAATTTCCTCCTGCAAGGCCTCACTCAGATCGCAGAAATAATCGCTATACCCGGCGACCCGCACGATCAAATCTCGGTGTTTTTCCGGCTCGGCCTGCGCAGCCCTGAGTGTCTGAGCATCAACCACGTTAAACTGAATATTTCCATTGCTTGAACCATCTTGCCCTAGAGTAAAATCCATATCCCCATCATTGTTATAATCGCTAAACTCTAAGTTGAACATTGAGGTAAAAGTTAGTGGCGGCCTTTTATAAAATTCACTTAAGTCGGTTTGATTTACTATTTTGCCGTTTTTATCTGTAAGTTCTGCGACAAACTGCCCTTCCTATATTGTCCCCGGAATCGCCCCTGGGTTCCAGTCCTCATAATAACGACCCTTGTACATTCTTAATTTTAATATCATATTGTTATTAATTATATTATCAGAAACAGTCATTGGTCCTTGGACTTGAATTTGGCCATTAGTTTTTGGTGAGTTTGCATCTTAACTTCATTAGCTGGAATTTTGCTTTGCATACCAGTACACCTAATGCCTTGAGCTCATGTTCCCACTATTCCAAGGACATAAAAAATTAGAATCCCCGGTTTTATAAAAGTTTACACCAGATCTTAAATATTTTTCAAAGGCTTTTCCTCTATCCTTATTTATTCTATTCCAATTATGAGAGTGGGATAAGCCTCTAGTTGTCAGAAAAAATGGTCCAGTCAAGATGATTTGAAGTTGTCTTGACTGGACCTTTACTCCGCAATATCCTTCGAATACGTCACAGCATATAAGAAATGCGGCTTAACCGATTATAGATAATACTATTTAAGTACCTTCATTTTCTATTTGCTTTTATAAAACTATTGTACCATTCTCTACCTGAAGCCCATTTTTTAGTTTCGGGATTTTCTTTAAGTATTTCTGAACATGCAATTGCCATAACATATTCCTTCAATCCATTTTCCTTACTATTTTCAAACTTTGTCAACATATATCTTAGAGCATCGTCACCTAAATTAACAATATCTTTGAAATCTTTGCTATCTTTTGTAGAATCGTATGGATTTGAGGATAATTGAATTTTAGGGTTAGAGTTATTACAAATTGCATCTAATTTACTTTCAATAATAACCCTTAGATCCTGTATTGAAACAACTTTGATAAGTTCCTTCATTTCTAACGCTTGTATGGCAATATTTTTATACAAATTATAATTTGTCTCTTCAACCGGGACATCAATATCAAGAAGGTATGATTCCTTATACTTTGAAGAAGGGTCGTTAATTGGCACAAGTACATATATTCTTTTAAAAGTAGTCCCACCTTTTTTCCCATCAATCGTTGTTAAAACTCTATTACCGTTCTCATCAAGATAATCAGAATCCAAAACATAGAGACGCCCACTACCAAGAATTGTATTGGCCGTATAAACCTCCATTACACTAGAATGATTTGGCAAAAATCCAATTTCATTGGCACCATCATCAGTTCTACCTATTTTTCCAAGTGTTCCAATCTCTTTTTTAAGCTTATTTTGAAAATAGTAATCTTTATAACCATTGCTATATGTACACTCAACTATCTTCCAATCTGTCTGGAAATTAATCCTTACCTGTTTTTTATGAGCATCATTCTCATTGGTCAAGATAATCTGTTTGACTTGATTAGTTGAAACAAGCTGCACATTCTCAACCTGGTCTTGCTTTTGAGAATTATCAGTAACTGTCACTGTAGGTTCAATAACATTTATTGTACTGTTTGCTTGAGGATTTTGCTGAATTGAAATGTTTTCTTCAGCACTTTTAATTGCAGTGTTATTGCACCATATTAAAAGCACTGCTATTATAAAAATACCACTTAAAATTAGAACACTCTTTTTCATATTAAGGAATCATTCCTTCCAAAGCAAAATTATAAGAAAATTCAGTTCGTAATATCCAATATAATAATTCCGGTGACAATCAGGCAATAGCTGTAACGCTACTTCTGGCATGGTAGCGCACCTGATATAGTTTCCTCCATTTCCAAGTAGACTTTTTGGAACGACTTGTCCTCTAATCAACCTCAACCAAATTTCGCCACTCCGTATACCTATTTCAATTCTCCGCTCAATCAAGAGTCACAAATGCACCTTCTACTCGAATTGGAACGCCAGGGTTTTGTTGCAGCAAAAAACTAGCGCGTTCCGAAATCTGCTCTTGCGACGGCGGGACTAGTTCCTTCAATTCATAATCCAGGGCGAGATTTCTATAGGTTTCCACGCCCAGGCGATGATAGGGCAACAGCTCAATTTCTTGAATTTTTTCCAGCGATTTGCAGAATTCTGCAGTAGCGGACAGATTAACATCTGAATCATTTACGCCGGGAACCAAAGGAATACGCACGATAATCTCCAACGAAATATTAGCTTGATCAATTTTGCGGAGGTTCTCCAGAATGAGGGAGTTATCTTGACCAACCCACTGTCTATGAAGCTCCTTATCCATATGTTTGAGATCGACATAGAGAAGATTGAGCCAAGGTAAGACCTTTTCGAGGTTCTCGTACGGAGCGTACAAACTGGTCTCCAGCGCTGTATGAATTCCGAGTAGTCTACACTCCCGCAAGACTTCAGAGACGAACTTGGGCTGGCTCAATGGTTCTCCGCCACTGATTGTCACACCACCACCTGAGTGAAAAAAGAAAATCTCGTCTTTAGCGATTTCCCGTACCACTTCTTGGATGGACATGGAACTTCCGTATTTTTTGCACGCATTTTGCAAACATTCTGCAACACAGACAAAGCAATTCTTACATTTCGAGACATCTGTGAGTACCTTTTGACCGTCCTCTGCCATCAAAAGGGCCCCTTCGGGGCAAGAACGAACACACCTTCCACAGCCCACGCAGCGGTCGCGGGCATACCCTTTTTGCGGAGTTGATCGCTGTGACTCAGGGGTCGAACACCAGCGACAGCTAAGCGGACACCCTTTGAGGAAAAGTACTGTTCGTAGCCCCTGCCCATCGTGGATGGACGTCCTCTCAATCCTTAGCACAGAACCCACCCTAACACTGTGATCCATTAGCTCACCCCACAGTAATTCCATGTTGAACGGTGCGTGCAATAATCTCATCCTGCACGTCTTTTCCCAGTTCTACAAAGTAAGCAGTATAGCCAGCCACTCGAACCAGAAGACCCTTGTACTCCTCTGGATTTTTCTGGGCTAGGATCAGCTTTTCTTGATCGATGACATTAAATTGCACATGATAGACGCCAAGGCTACACATGCTCTTCAGCAAAGCCATCATCTGAGTTATGCCATTTTCAGTGGACAGCATGGCGGGCTCCACTTTCATATTGAGCAGGGTTCCCTGGACAAAGCGAGCGTGAGGAATATTCGCCACCGACTTCAGCACAGAACCCGGACCATTGAAGTCGGTACCTCCGCTGGGACTAATACCATCTGCCAGTGGTTTCCAGGCCTGGCGTCCGGACGGAAGCGCGCCAACCATCAGCCCAAACGGCGTATTACCGGACACAGGCAGGATTCCGGGAGTCATGCGCCCAAACTTGCTGCTGTATTTTTCGATCTCATCGGCAATAAAAGTGAACATATCTCCCGCAATATCGTCCACCAAAGGATCGTCGTTGCCGTACTTAGGTGCGTCAAGGCAGAGTTTACGCAGCTCCTCGTACCCTTCAAAATCGGAGTTCAGGGCCTCCAGAAGTTGAGCCATGGTCGCTTTTTTTGTCCTGTAGACAATTTGCCGCACTGCAGCCATACTGTTGATCAGGTCCGCCACACCGATCAGAATAATTCCGTTGCCAGCGTTGTATTTTGCTCCACCCCAGGCATAGTCGGTCGCCTTCTCAATACATTCCTTGAAGGACAACGAAAGCGCAGGGACCGGGCGATTCCTGCAGACTTCATCAATGACATGGCTCCCTTTCACAACGGCACGTGTCGCATACTCGATCTGCTTCTTCACGGCCACTGCAAAATCTTCATAGACTTGGAAGTCGACCGGGTTTCCCGTTCGTGCCGATATATATCGACCGCTTTTCCTATTCATTCCATCTAAAAGTGCAAACTCTATCATGCTCCCGAGGTTAATGTCCGCTAGCGCCGTGTACTGACGCAACCGCCCCTCCAGGTTGGTCTCTACGCAACCGCACGGATTCCAATTGAAAGCCTCCTTCAATGGAATCCCCTTGTTCATTAGCATTCTAATACCAATATCGTCATTGTGGATCGCGGGGAATCCTGTGCCCAGGCCAATTAGCTCCACAACTTTCCTCAGAAAAGCGTTAGGGTTTTTGGCCAAACTGTAGCGCACGGATAGTGAAGGTTGGTAGAGCTGCACTTCCATTGTCGCCTTAAGCATCATGTAGGAAAGCTCATTGACAGCATCCCTCCCGGTATCATCCACTCCTCCGACGCAAACGTTTTGAAACATCGGATACCCTGCGGCAAACTCAGCGGTAACTGCGTCCTGAAAAAGGCATGGCTCGCTAAATTTAACCCAGAGACAGTTGAGAAGCTCCTGCGCCTCGTCAGAGGTAATACGCCCTGCTTCCAGGTCGGCTTTGTAGTAAGACCAGAGATATTGATCCATGCGCCCCGGGTTATAACTGGCCGCGTTCTGTTCCATAAATAAACAGACCTGATAAAAATAAAACGACTGCAACGCTTCTCGAAACGTCCGTGCCGGATTGGCCGGAACCTGACGACAAACTTCTGCAATCTCCAATAGTTCCTTTTTCCTCTGCGGGTCTGTTTCTGGGACAGCTAGGCGATCAGCTTCCAGGGCATAACGCTCCGCTAACGTCACCATCCCTTCGGCGACAAGGAGCAGGGATTTCAAGTAATAATCTTTTTCATAATCGCCCGGCACGGTGATATCGAGTTCGGCTTTCCTTTTTGTCACCACCTTGACGATTCCTGCAACGCCTTCGCGAATCAGCCACTCATAGCCAGCCGTCGTCTCTCCCCAGCCGCGAACAGCCTTACGGTCTATATATACCACGCCATTATCCCGTAATTCACGCGTGTCGTCGGGAATCTGAACCAACCACTCCTCGTAAGTCGAGTGGCCTTTCCAGTAAGTGCGAATTTCCTTCTCAAAAATACCTTTATCCTCAGGGTTCAAATAAAACGGATCGTAGCGGCGTTGGTTAATCGTTTCCAGTTCATCGTTCAGCACGGACCAGCAGGTATCGGCACACAAGATACCAGCCCGCATCTTGCTCCCTGAACTACCGACGATCAGCTCATCGTCCCAGATCGTGACGTTCTTCTCCCGACACTGTTTACGAAATGCCTTGGCTTTCCGAACAACGAGCGGATCTCCTTCAGCCTCCCGAAACCCCTCAGTAAGAAGCTTAGCGTTCTCAAGATCCATCTCAGGGCGGGTTCCCAGCACTCTCTGCTTTAGACGATTCACTCGCTCCATGTATTTCTGTCCCTGAACCATTTGAGACATCCCTCCCTTGTATCAAAAATGGCACTCGAGAGTGCCGAACGAATTCTTTCTTACAGCCATCACAGAATACCGCTCACACCTTTCAATGTTTCTTTAGTTCAAGCGATCCGTTTCCTTACCATTTTAGTTAACCCCCTGCTGGGGATACAATTCCCTCCGCTGAATCCAGTGCGTCAAAATAGTATTGAGGAACGATTGATTCATCGATCCGAAGTTTTTGGGCATAGAGAGAAAACTGATTCCAATGACCCTTTTCATAGGAAACAATAAGTTCAAAAATATCTCGCAATTGATTATCTTCGCCCTCTAAGGCCTTTTTTACTTGATCCGGAATAGGAAGCTCTAAAAATATTTCAGTTAGCGGGCGATCGAGAAAGACATCAATCATTGAGAACATTCCCATGAAAAAGGCATTTGACGCTTGATCCTTTAATCCAATTTTTTGAGCAATGACTTCTCCAAACTTGGCACGAATAATTGAACTCAAGATTAATTGATCGGGTTTATCTTCTCCTAAGCCCTTTAATGTGATCAAAGATGCCCATTTGCGAACCTCATCAGTGCCTAGCAATATTAAAGCCTGCCGAATAGAATTCACTTTAGAACGAAAACTAAAGTGTGCAGAATTGAGAAACTTTAAGAGTTTATATGACAGCGATACATCTTCCCTCAAAATCATCTCAAGTTCTTCGAAATTAACTGTCGGTTGGTTGATCTCGTATAATAATCGCAGGTAATTAAGTTTACTGTTTGGAATCTCCTTGGCGGAGAGAATGACCGGTTGGCTAAAATAATACCCCTGGAAGTAAGAAAATCCCAAGTGGAATGCTTCTTCATACTGTTCAAGGGTTTCAATCTTTTCCGCAAGAAATTTAATTCTTGTCGAACCGATTTGCTGAAGAATCGAGATTCGCTCTTCATAACTTGTACTTAAAAAATCAATTTTTATAATATCAGCTAATTCAATTAAAGGTTGAAAGCGGGGATGATAAACAAAATCATCCAGCACTAAGAGATAGCCCAATTCTTTAAGGTTTTTGCAAGCAAAAATAACTTCCTCGTCAGGTTCCACATCTTCTAGAATTTCCACGGCAATCATATCTTTAGGAAGACTCGTGGCAACTTTATTTTTAAGCAAATTGGTGGTGAAATTGATGAAAGCTCTTTTACCCCCTGTAACTGTTTGCATCCCCATTGTCAAAAAGCTATTTGCAATAACAGTGTTTGAGGCCTCATCACCATCAACATGTTCATAATAGTTTTTAGACCCATCCCGAAAGAGAAGCTCATATCCAAAAAGCTTCTTGAAACGGTCAAATATGGGTTGTCTAGCCACAAAGACATTCATCCAGTCCCCTCCAGTGATTTGTTTGTCTATCTCTCTTCTTTATCTCATATTATTATGAATAGAGTACAATTTCAACATTAAAATTAGAATATATATCTATTATCATCATTTACTATTTAATTGAAATAGTCGACCTATAAAATGAATCGCTATAAAATATTTCCACGATGTCACCTCCACTTTGTAGCATTTACATTATTGTCGTATTCCTCCACTAGAAGATAGTTTGCTTTTTAACCCTTTCCACACTTTTCTTTGATATCCTTCCGATAAAATACATTATACAAGAAAAAACAAAAAAGTCAGACCGTTTCCAAAATAACGATCTGTAATATTGCCTCATTCTACAATTAGTCCACCTTCAAGGTTGACATTCAAGGTAGGCATTCAGCATTGCCCGTTTCACTCTCCGAGATAAGCCTTAATGATTCTTTCATCTTGCCTTAACTCGGCACTATCCCCTTCCATGACTAATTCGCCTGTCTCCAACACATATCCGTAATCAGCCAATTTTAAAGCGATTTTGGCATTTTGTTCTACGAGAAGGATCGTTGTTCCTTCATCATTTAGCTGCTTAATGATTCTCATAATATCCTGAACGACCAGCGGTGCTAACCCCATCGAAGGCTCATCTAATAAGAGTAATTTCGGTTCGGTCATCATGGCGCGTCCGATCGCCAGCATTTGCTGCTCTCCACCGGACAAAGTCCCGCCACTCTGCCGCTGACGGTCTTTAAGACGCGGGAAAACTTCAAAAACGTGTTCTATTCCCTTGCGGCGCTGACTTTCATCCTTTAAAGTAAAACCACCCAACTCTAGGTTTTCTTTGACGGTTAAATCCTTAAAAATCCGCCGCCCTTCCGGGACATGGATCAACCCCATACTGACAATGTTATGGGCTTTTTCTTTGATAATATCCTTACCATAAAACTCTATCTTTCCGGAGGAGGCCTGGATTAAACCGGAGATCGTCTTTAAGGTCGTGGTTTTACCGGCGCCATTTGAACCCAGCAACGTAACGATCTTCCCTCGGGGCACCTCCAGACTCACACCTTTGAGCGCGTGAATTTTACCGTAATAGGTCTCTAAGTTATGCAGGACGAGAGCCATCTCACTCATGCCTCATCCTCCTTTCCCAGATAGGCTTCAATAACCCTCGGATTATTCTTAACCTCTTCGGCTGTTCCTTCGGCAATTTTCTGCCCATAATCAATGACCACAATTTTTTCCGAGACCTTCATCACAAGACCCATATCATGTTCAATCAATAAGACTGTAATCCCCAAATTTTTCCGAATTCGGCGAATCAAATCGACTAACTGCACCTTCTCATCTTGGTTAAGCCCCGCAGCAGGTTCATCCAACAGAAGTAGCTTCGGCTGGGTGGCTAACGCTCTAGCCCACTCCACCCGTCGTTGGTCGCCATAGGCTAAATTGCGAGCCAAACGACCTTGTTTATCTAAAATACCAACGAAATCCAGACACTCTGCGCTGATTTGCCTGATCTTCTTCTCTTCTTTAACCTGACTGGGCAGTCGCAAGATGGCCCCGAAAATCCCTGCCGTGGTCCGACTATGCATGCCAGACATGACATTTTCTAAAACTGTCATATCTTTGAACAGACGCAAGTTTTGAAACGTTCGGGCCATACCCAGTTTAGTTATTTTGTACGGCTTTTGCCGAAAAATACTTTGCCCTTGGAAAAGGATTTCTCCTTCGCTCCCTTTATAAAAACCCGTCAGACAATTAAAGGCAGACGTCTTACCTGCCCCATTGGGCCCGATCAGACTCGTAATTGAATTCTCTGCTATTTCGAAACTAAGATTGCTCACTGCGGTCAATCCGCCAAAACGCAGGGTTAGCTTTTTCACTTCTAGAATAGACATTCTACCTCATCCTTTTTATAAAAATGGCTTTTGAATGTGCCTTACCCTTTTCGTTCCGGCCAAAGCCCCTGAGGACGGAAGACCATGATAATTACTAATAAGATGCCAAAGAAGAGCATCCGTGTCTGACCAATTCCCCGGAAAATTTCTGGAAATAGAACTAAAAAGGCCGCTCCTAAGATTGCACCGGGTATCTTACCCATCCCACCAAGGATCACCGCTAACAAAATCATAGCCGATTGGGTAAAGGCAAAGGTCTCCGGCGAGATGGCCGTCATCTTAACGGCGAAGAAGGCACCCGCTATCCCTCCAAAAGCAGCCCCAATCATATAGGCATACAGTTTTGTCATGACAGGATCAATACCCATGGCTTCAGCAGCGTCTTCGTCCTCACGGATATATTGCCAAGCTCGCCCCAGCCGCGAATTATGCAACCGCATGGCGACAATGACTCCTAAGATGACCAAGACAAAAAACAGGTAATAGAAATCCGTAATCTGATTAAGGATATGCCCAAAAATACTGGGCCGTTCAATCCCTACCAAGCCGCTCGCCCCACCCGTAATTTTGAGGTTACGGGCAGTAATCCGAGTTATTTCCCCAAAACCTAGCGTAACAATGGCTAAGTAATCGCTGCGCAACCTTAAGGTGGGACCCCCAATGATAATCCCCGCAATGACTGAGAAAAGTACGGCAATCGGTATGGTTAGCCAAAAATTTACGCCAAATTTCATAAAAATACCCGTTGTATAAGCTCCTACCGCAAAAAAAGCAGCATAACCGAGATCCACCAACCCGGCATATCCTACCACAATATTCAATCCTAAGGCCAACACAATATAGAATAAGGTATTAGTCGCGACTTCTTCTATATAGTTATTGGCAAACATGGGGAGCAAGATGATCACAATAATAAGAACCACTAGGGCAACCCCTTGCGTTTTTCTGCTACCCAACCTAGCTCGTAAACGATCCGCCAAAGCTACCGAATTGCCCATCTTCTACATCCTCTCAATCTCGCTTTTTCCGAGTATCCCGGTCGGTTTAAAAACCAGCAAAAGAATCAAGATCCCGAAGGAAAAGACGTCTTTCCAGGCAGAACCAATAAAGGGAAGTTGGGTCCCGGCAGTTTCCAACAATCCCAAGACAAGGCCTCCAAGCATCGCTCCGGGAATGCTGCCAATTCCACCGATAACTGCAGCCGTGAAGGCCTTTAAGCCGATCACAAAGCCCATATAGAATTGAATGCTGCCATAATACACGCCAGCCATGACGCCGGCCGCTGCAGCTAAGGCCGAACCGACAAAGAAGGTTAAGCTGATCGTCTTGGTCACATTAATTCCCATCAAACGGCAAGCATCCTGATCTAGAGCTATAGCCCGCATGGCTTTGCCGTACAGAGTACGATTAATAAACCAATACAACGTGAGCATTAAAATCGCGGTAGCCACAACCATGATGATCTGAGTATAGGTAATATTTATAAGTCCGATACTGATGCCGTCATAACCTAAGCTGGTATTGAACGTTTTATACTCTCCATTTGTCAAGACCATAACCCCGTTAAATAAGGTAAAAGATACCCCCACTGCCGTGATCAATAGCGACATCCGTGGAGCCCGTTTATTAATGAGCGGTTGATAGGCCACCCTATGGACCAGCATTCCCAACAACCCCACTAGGAACATGCTGATCAATAAAGCCACAGCAATTCCCAGCCAACCGACACCTAACCTGCTCCCCAAAATACCTAGTGCCCCATATCCAACAAAAGCGCCCACCATGTAGATGTCACCATGGGCGAAGTTCAAAAGTTTAATAATGCCGTAAACCATGGAATAACCGAGGGCGATCAGACTGTAGAATGAACCAAGGATTAACCCGTTCACTATCTGCTGAACTACAATATAAAAAACTGCCATTTAGTGCACCCTTTCACCCTTTTTGATACCGAAGAAGTATGAGAATTCGAGATAAAGAGCGACTGGGGAAAATTCCCCAGCCCCTCAATAAGAAGCCAACGATCCCAGGCATATGAAAGAAAATAACAAGTCAAAGATGCCCTAGATATTTACTTGTAAGTGCCTTATTGTAAAACGAATTTGCCGCCCTTAATTTGTAAGACAATGAAATTACTTTCTTTCAAGGTCTTGTCCGCAGCAAAGTTAATTTTGCCTGCTAAGCCAATGAAATCTTTAGTGTCACTCAAGGCCTTAATCGTCGCCTTGCCATCAGTGCTTCCCGCCCGTTTTAGAGCATCTGCCATGAGATTCATACCATCATAAGCGAGAGGAGCATAGGCTCCGGGACTTTGACTAAACTTTGTCTTATAAGCATCAGCAAACTGTTTAGCCGATGGCAAATATTCGGCAACCGGCGGTGACAACACATATGTGCCTTCCCCTGCTGCACCAGCCATCTCGATAAGTTTTAGGTCACTGCTTCCGTCTCCGACGACGATAGCACCTTTATAACCACCTTGACGCAACTGTTTAATCAATAGTGCGCCATCGGCATAATAAGCAGTCCAGAACACCATGTCAGCGTTTTTAGACTTCAAACTAGTGACCAACGAAGAAAAGTCTTGCTCCCCTTTGTTGGTGACATCATGAGAAACCACGGTGTTCCCCGCGGCCTTCCATGAATCTTCGGTTTGCTTGGCCAAATCGGAGGAATAGGCATCTCCTTGTTCTACAATCGCTACATTCTTAGCACCTAACTTTTTAAAGAGCTCAATGGCCTTCTGAGTTTGGTGCACAGCTGTACCATTAATTTCAAAGGTATTGCCAGGATTTTGAGCTGCTATTTTGGAAGAGTTAGCAGCGGTAATGACAAAAGGTAGGTTCTTTTCATTGTAAATCGTCAGGGTTGGTATGGTTGCGCCTGAACAATAACCGCCAACAATCGCCACGACGCCTTCGGATACTAGCTTATTGGCGGCTGCAGTCGCTTGTTGGGGATCACAGGCATCATCACCCGTTACGGTAACTATATTTTTCCCATTGATTCCGCCTTTAGCATTCACTTCATCAACAGCCATTTTGATAGCATTTTCCATATCTTTACCATAAGTCGCTTCTGAGCCGGTCATTGGCAAAGGTAAACCAATTTTGATGGTTCCGCTGCTGGCTGTAGGTGTCGCGCTTGGAGTGGTCGGTGCGCTAGGCTGTGTACCACAACCGGTGACTACCAACGCTAAGGATAGAAGAGTCCCCGCGGCAATACTAAGAAACTTTTTTGGCATTTAATTATCCTCCTCTTTTTTATGTATAGGTTACTTGATTTAATTGCTTATTTTGAGCCTCACCTCCTTTTTCTGAACCGTGCATTTCGATCAAAATCCTAGCGTGAACGCATTAATAGGAGCAAGGCGGCGGATGTTTTACTTACATCGCTAACTGCTCCAGTTCATAATGCTGTTCGTTCCCTGACTCCATTTGTAATATCCTATTACATTGTTTGACGGCTGTCTAGTATTTTCGCCAGAACCTAACAAATCCAAGTTAGGCACATTCAAGTAAATAACCAGTCAGTATGCCAGTCTATTTCGTGTCATACTGCGTCGGTATGTTCACCTAATAGCCCCACTATGAGGTGAACATACCTCCTTGTCTGACGCAAAATATCCAAGGCATCTTTGACTTGTTATTTTCTTTCAT
>JARLHU010000125.1 GCA_031292095.1 Desulfosporosinus sp. | reverse complement strand
TCACATGAATTTGTCATATGACCATCTCTTTTGCTTTTGTTTTTGTTTAAATTCAAGACAAAACAGTTTTGTCTTGAATTTAAACCTTATAGTGTAATAATCTGATACCCTTTATCCATATAAGTTGCCATGGAAGGGTGTCCGTTCATATCCTCTCCAAGAGGAATTCCTACTGTCTTGTTGTAGTCAAGTACACCCATTTTGGCAGAGCAGGCTTTACAAATACAGTCAATTAATCCTTTTTCTTTAGCCTTCTTATATAGAATGTTTCCTGATTCCTCCATCTCTCTGACTAATTTTACCGCTTCTCCCTCAATGACAATCTTTGCGTCCATTCCTTTGCCGTCCATGTCAAGAGCATTCAAGAGCACGTGGACAAAACACATAGGATTCCCATTAAAAGCAAAAATAATAAACTTATTCATTTCAACCACTCCTTCATTTAGTCCTACAGACTTCCGTTAAACTTACTATTACCCGATTCTTCTCATCCCGATGATCCGTCCCTTATTCGTGACACTCGTTAATTGCCTGAATAAGTAGCCGAATACCATCTTTTATCTGCTGAATTGAAGAAGAGCAGTAGCACAATCGGATATAATTATCACCTTTTGTTCCGTCAGGGAAAAATACAAATCCAGGGACAAACGTCACACCTATTCTGGTTGATTTTATTATAAGATCCTTCAGATTAATATTACCCGGTAGCTTACACCATAAGAAGACACTACCAGCCGGTTTATTGTAGCTAATCCCAATATCTTTTATCTTATCTAGTTCAAGGCAAATCAAATCTCTCTTTTCCATATAATAATTGCGAAGTCGCTGTAGATTTTTGTGATAAATTCCCTTTTCAATGAATGAACTTATCAAGTACTGATTAATGTTGTTTACAAAGGCCATATTGGAAGAAGTTAAACTTTTAAATTTTTCTATGATCTGGGAGTTGGCTACCACATATCCAGCTGTTACACCCGGAGCAAAGGCTAAAACAAAGGAATCGATATAGATCACATGCTTATGTGTGTCCAGCGCCTTTAACGATGGCATACGGTTTCCCTCATATCTCAGATCGGAGAACCAATCTTCTTCGATAATGGGAACATTATATTTATATGAGCAATTTAGCAGCTCATATCTTCTGTTTAGGCTCATTACAGTCCCGGTAGGACTATGAAAGGTTGGAAAAGTATAAATAAGTTTTGGACGATACTTTTGGATCAGCTTTTCTAGGTAGTTGGTTATCATTCCATCTTCGTCCATGGGAATGGTAATGATTTTAGCCCCATAATATTTGAAGAATCGATAGACGGCTGGACCGACGGGCTCTTCAATAATTATAACGTCACCAGGGTTTATTAGTAGCTTGGCAATATAATCCAATGCTTGATTTGTCTCTGATACAATATGAACGTCATTGGGAGTCGCCTTTATCTGGCGCTCTTTCAATAATTTAGCAATATTATTTCTAAGGGAATAAACGCCTTGGGCAGGAGAATATTCAAATATGTCGATGTCCTGTGATTGGACTAAATCTGTAAAAACTGATCTCAACTCTTCTTTTGAATACGCATCTGAGGGAGCATTAACACTTGCAAAGGAAATGCCTTCTGGGCTTGTAGAGTCTATATACATCTGGTCAAAAAAATTCTTTGAAGATATTTGATCATAGTTGAACAAATTTCCCCAAGTCAATATGGACTTTTTAGAAGTCAAATCTGATTGGCTGTGTTTAGCCTCATAAGTAACAGAATAATAATGGCCTTTGGTTGAATTGATTAACCCATCCGATTTTAATTCACGGTAAGAACTAATAATTGTGTTCCGATGCACACCTAGTTCTTTTGCCAACTCTCTCTCGGATGGAAGGTTATATCCGTTAATTAGCTTTCCATTTATGATCATTGCTTTGATTTGGTTTTTGATTTGCAAAAATAATGGTGTTTTATTCTGACGACATATTTCTATTTCCATGGACATCTCCATCATCGAAATTACTGGTTCTATGGAAATATCTTCGACACTTACCACTCAGTTTCCTGGTTTAATTCTGCCTATAATTATTAAACTAACTAAGCCGCCCTAATGAAACATTAGGGCAGCCTAGTTAGAAAAGCAATTCACAATTAAGGTACATTCTTAGAAATACCAGTCAGTATGCCAGTCCATCTTCTTTCATATGCCTAATGTCTGATTATCGTTTTATTTCACCCAACTATATGAAAATAATCTATCGTATTCTACATTACCTTTATCAATTACCAAATCTTTGGAATAGGCACGGCTGCCGTTTGGATAATATAGGGGAACGATCGGCACATCTCGGTCAAAGATTTTAATTGCTTCAGTATATATCCTTTTTCTTGCCTCAGGATCATTTTGAGTTCGCGCTTCCTCAAGTAGCTTATCCATAGCAGGATTAGAATATAAGCTCCAGTTGCCAGCTGGGCCAATACTGGCGGTATCAAAGCTACCATACCAGAGTTCATCCATATCTTTGGTCCCTGCGGCCCAACGACAAATGGCTATATCATAAATACCTTTAGAAGTTACTTCGTCAAGGAAGGCGCTTCTCTCCATCTGCTGCACGTCTGCTTTCAGACCAATTTTGATGAGCGTATCCTGGAGGATGGTAGCCAATTTAGGATAGGGGTCAGAGGAATATGTCTTAATAGTAATCGCTTTGCCTTCCATGCCAGCATCTTTTACCAGCTGCTTGGCTTTATCCAGGTCCACTGGATACCAAGTATTTTTTAAGACTGGGTCTCCTTCGGTATAACCCTGACGATTGCCAGGATAATCAGTTATTACGCCTTTACCTTCCGCGCCAACGGTCAGCATTTTTTCGCGATCAATTGCATAGGCTACAGCTTGACGCATACGAAGATCAGCAAATGGTCCGGTTTTAGTGTTCATCATGGTTTGAAATAATATCGTCGAAGCGTAAGGTACTATTTTAAGATTATCCATCTTTGCTACCGAATCATAATTTATCCCTGGAATATCATTAAAGTAGGCTTGGATTTCCCCTGTTTGCAGGGCAATAACCGCTGCATTGACATCGCTGATGGTTTTCATCCGAACCGTTTTGATGGCGGGTGCGCCAAGAAAGTAGTTGGGATTAGCAACAAAAACGCATTCTTCGCCCGGTTTCCACTCCTTGAGAATATAGGGGCCTGTTCCAATAGACGACTCAACCGTTGTTCCGTATGTTTTGCCGAATTTCTCTACCGTCGCTTTGCTGACCATTGCACTATAATAACAGTTGGCCAAATATTCGATAAACCCGACATTTGGTTTTTTCAAGTTAAGTTTGACTGTGTAGTTATCAACCGCATCACAGCTTACAACATCAGCATAGCACCAGGAAGTATAGGTCGATTTCAGTGACTGGTCGATGGAGAATTTGGCATCTGCCGATGTAAAATCCAGTCCGTTTGAAAACTTAACACCCTTACGTAAGTTGAAGGTATAGGTCTTTCCGTCTGGAGAAATCTCATAGCTTGCTGCCAGGGAAGGAGCTGTTTTTCCATTTTTGTCTTTAATTACTAAGGTGTCGTAAATTTGCTCCATGCTAATGCCTTCTGCGCCGCTGGTTGCGTTGTAGAAATCAAAACTACCCGCAATTTTAGGAATACCCACGACCATCTCTTTGTCTGCGGCAGGCGCAGACGTTTCATTGGTTTGTGCCTTGCCGCATCCTGCCATTAGGACAGCAATGAGCATCACACAAACTAGGGCTGTAATTTTTCTTTTCATTTTTTATCCCCCTTTTTTCTTTATCCACAGCCTATAAGCTGTTAGATTCTTGGTAAAGAACGCAGGCCACAAAATGTCCGTTGCCCTGATCGACCAGCGGAATATCCTCTCCCAGACAATTTTTCCGGCAATAGTCGCACCTCGAGGCGAATCGGCAGCCCGGCCGAGGATTGATCGGATCCGATACCTCACCTTTAATGATAGCTCTTTCTTGTCTGCTGATTAACCTGGGTACAGGTATCGCCGCAAGCAGTGCCTTAGTATAGGGATGCAGCGGGTTTTTAAAAAGCTCTTTTGACTCCGCGCGTTCGACGCACTGGCCTAAGTACATCACAGCGATCTCATTAGAAATATGCTTAACCACTGAAAGATCATGGGTGATAAACATATAAGTAAGATCCATCTCTTCTTGGAGATCCATTAACATATTTAAGATTTGGGCCTGAATAGACACGTCCAGCGCGGATACTGGCTCATCACAAACAATAAATTGGGGATTTAAGGCCAGTGCTCGGGCCACACCCACCCGTTGACGGCGTCCGCCGTCCATCTCATGGGGAAACGAATTCACAAATCGTTCGGCCAATCCAACCGTCTCCATCAGGCCGAATATTCTTTTCGTCATTTCACGATTGCTTTTGTAACTATGATTCATCACCAGCGGCTCGGCGATCAGCTCAAAAACTGACATCCGTGGGTTAAGGCTGGAAAAGGGATCTTGAAAGATGATCTGTGTCTGACGTCTGATCTTGTGCATTTGCTGCCGTTTATACTGCAAAATATCTTTACCTTCAAAAAATACCTCACCAGAAGTGGCCTCCAAAAGGCGAATCACTAGTCGACCCAGGGTGGATTTTCCGCAGCCTGACTCGCCAACAATGCCGAGCGTTTGTCCTCTTTGGATTTCAATATTCACGCCATCCACAGCATGAAGTAGTCCACCGTTGACTTTAAAATACTTTTTTAGGTTGACTGTTTTAATTAATGTTTCCATAGCTTATACCTCCTTCTCAAAGAGATGACATGCTATGGCATGCTCATTAAAAACCCTTGGTTCAGGGTGCTCATGCCGACAAATCTCCATGCAAAACTTACAGCGCGGGTGAAACTTACAGCCTAAGGGCAAATTGGTCGGGTCAGGCATCAATCCTTCGATAGGATTTAGCCGGCGCGTTTCAACCTGAAGATCCGGAATAGAACCAAATAGGCCGATGGTATAAGGGTGATGTTTCTCTGCTTCAAAAATATCCTGAACCGTGCCCTTTTCGATGATCTCTCCAGCATACATAATCGCCACCTTGTCGCAAGTCTGGGCCACAACGCCCAGATCATGAGTAATCATGATCATTGAGGTGCCCAACTTTTCCTTAAGATCTTCCATTAAATCCAGCACCTGAGCCTGAATTGTGACATCAAGCGCTGTCGTCGGTTCATCGGCGATCAGCAACTCTGGTGCGCAAGCCAACGCAATGGCAATCACCACCCGTTGCTTCATCCCGCCTGAAAACTGGTGAGGGTACTCACCTTTTCTGCGCGACTGGATCCCGACGAGCTTAAGCAGTTCATCGACCCGCGCCTCCAGCGTTTTTCTATGCTTTCTTTCATGATCGTGGATTACCAAGGATTCCATAATCTGATCTCCAACGGTCATGATTGGATTTAATGAAGTCATCGGATCCTGAAAAATCATTGATATGTGCGCGCCCCGGATCAGTCCCATCTCTCGCTTGGACTTGCCGAGGAGATCTTCTCCGCGATAGAGAATCTTCCCCTCTGTGATGCATCCGGTCTTCTCCGGCAGGAGCTGCAGGATGGCCAAAGCCGTTGTCGTCTTCCCTGCTCCGGTTTCACCCACTAGTCCAATGGTTTCCTTGCGTCCAATATCAAAATTGATTTTATTAACGGCATAGACAACTTCATCCGTTTTATAAACCACACTCAGATTCTTGACCGCTAAAAGCTTCTCATCCATCTTATCCGCCTCAATCCTTTAGTCTGGGGTCAAGAGCGTCTCTGAGACCGTCGCCCATCAGGTTAAGCGAAAGCGCCGTCAAAACAATGGCCATTCCAGGAAAGATCACTAGGTGAGGTGCTAACAACATATAATCTTTACCTTCGGAGAGCATCGATCCCCATTCCGGAGTTGGTGGCTGAATGCCCATACCAAGAAAGCTCATTGCCGCAGCCCAGATGATCATACTACCCACCGACATCGTAGCCTGCACAATCACCGGCCCGATAGCATTGGGCAAGATGTGCTTGAGAATAATTAAGTAGTCCGGTGTGCCACAGGCCTTAGCGGCTTCGATAAATTCCTGACCAATAACCGTCAGGATAGCCGAACGAATGACTCTTGTATAATAAGGCACCATCGATAACATTAAGGCGATCAACACGTTTGTCAGCCCAGGCCCGAGGGCAGCAATGATGGCCAAAGCCATCAGTATAAAGGGAATACACATAACCGTGTCCATTACCCGCATCACAATCGTGTCAATTATGCCACCATAATATCCCGCAATAGCACCAAAAACACCGCCTAGCGAAATTCCGATTATCACCGCACCAATCCCCATGACTAAAGAGTTTCTGGTCCCATGGATGATCCTGGCGAAGATATCCCGACCATAAACATCGGTACCGAACCAATTTGCAGACGATGGTGGCCGCAGACGAATGGAAAGGTTCTGTTCCAGGGCCGTCTTGTAGGGAACAATCAAGTCGGCAAAAATTGTACAGAACACAATCACTACAAACATCACCAGACCAACCATGGCGATTTTATTCCGATTCATTCGTAGCCAGACTTCCTTCAATTGACTCTTTTTCTTATACTTTTTCTTGATGATACTAGTATCAATTTCCGGTGCCCTAAGCATAATTTATACTCCTTTCATCGAGCTACCCTCTTTGATATCGGGCCTTGATTCTGGGGTCGATATAGGCGTAAAGAATATCGACGAACAGCATAACCACCATGAAGAAAAATGACAAAAACAGAGCACATCCAGTCACCTGAGGCACATCTTTCATTCTGATCGCCTCGATGATCAGCTTACCTACCCCATTAATCGAGAAGACCGTTTCAATTACCACAGCGCCTCCCAAAAGCCAGCCGAATTCCATGCCTGCTACCGTAACCACCGGCAGCAGCGCATTTTTTAGGGCATGATGGAAGATAACCTTATTCTCAGTCTGTCCCTTAGCCCTGGCAGTTCGGATGTAGTCCTGTCTGATCGTTTCCAGCATCGTGGTCCGGGTCATTCGCAAGAGTGAGGCAGCGACCGGGATGGCCAATGTAAAGGCCGGCAGGATATAGCCCTGCCATTTGTCAACACCGATGGATGGAAGCCATCTAAGTTTCAGTGAGAATAATAGTATCGCTAACAATCCAAACCAGAATGCCGGCATTGAGGCCATAAACATTGCTGCTGAAGTGCCCAAAATATCAAAGATACTATATTGCCTAACAGCTGCAACAACCCCCAAGGGAACGCCAATCAAAATTGCCAGCAGGATAGCAATAGTAGCCAACTTAACAGTGGTTGGAAAACGTGAAACGATAGTATTAAACACTGACCTATTCGTCGTGTAGGATTTTCCCATATCGCCCTGAACAAGCTCGAGCACATAATCCCCATATCTAACAATGAACGGTCGGTCAAGACCAAGTTCGTGATTCAGCTCGGCTATCGCAGCTGGTGTCGCTTGTTGCCCGAGCATCAACTCGGCCGGATTTCCTGGAGTTAAATTCATTATGCCGAAGACAATAAAAATAATCGCCAGCAAAGTGGGAACTAAGATCATTATTCTTTTTATGATATATTTACCCATTTCGAGCTCCTTCCTAAAGTTAGTAAATTAAATTACCTTCCTTAAGGACATGTATCAAATCCTTTTCCATCACAAAGATGTTATCATCTGGATTTCCGTCAATAACGATCAAGTCAGCATATTTTCCAGCTTTGACAGTTCCTAGCCTATCGTTTAACCTAACAATCTCAGCGCTGTATTTAGTGGCTTGTAGAAGCATATCAATATTATCAAAATCCAAAATTTTTTTTCTTACAATGAACTCATAACCGGGGCGCTTCTTCAGATTTTCAAAGTCGATATCAGTTCCCCACCCAAGCTTCAATCCTGCCTTATAGGCATTAATAATACAGTTAGTCATTGCCTCTTTAAGACTCTTAATTGTGTCCAATATTTGATTTGGAATAAGCGATGGGTCATCATTCGTTACCATAAATATAGACAAAGTAGGTATGATAAAGCAGTTATCATTTCCTTTTAGCATGGATATTCCTACGTCATCAATGAAAGAGCCATGCTCAATAGTTCTTATCCCGGCGTTAATTGCCAGTTTGATCGCACCTGTTCCGTGACAATGGGCAGCTACATATGTATTCTTCATTTCTGCAACTTTCACTGCCGCTTCAAATTCTTCCAATGAAGATATTGTCTCGCCTGGAACTCCGCCCACATTGTAAAAGGCTCCGGTCCCCATGACTTTGATAAAATCAGCACCCTTTTGCAATTCTTGTCGGCATGCTTTTCTTACTTCCTCTGGACCATCAGCTTCAACATATAGTGTTTCAAAAGTACTATTCCCTCGCTCAGTCGGTGTAATAATCAGGCCTGAGGCAATCATCCTAGGCCCTTGGACAATGCCTTCGTTGATGGCATCTCTCAAAGCAATAGCAGCATTAAACCTACAACCACAGTCTCTGACGGTCGTATATCCTTGCCTTAGATATTCACGACCACATTCATATGCCTCAAATGCTGTAGTCCCAGCGCCCTTTAAGTGCATTCTGCTGGGATCCAGACTGCGGCAATCAATATGGGCATGTAAATCGAAAAGTCCTGGAATAACGGTTTTATTGCATATATTTATTTCTTCACATTGCACCTTGAAGTCGGTACCGACGTCATTGATTGCGATAATATACTTTCCATCAATTAAAATGTCAGCATATTGCTTTGAATAATCTTCAGTCAACTCTTTAATAAGTCTACAGTTTCTAAGAATCAACATATTTAACCTCCATATGATTGTCATTATACTAATGCTATAGAAAATCAGGGCTTATACAAGTACCACCATATTAATATTTGGAAGTACCAGTTCATGTCTATCATCTTGATCGCTCATCAAATAGGCCGTTTACAAGTGATGTAAACGGCCTATTTGCTATCACGTTCAAACGTCAGACGGCAAGAACAAGCCGTAAAAACGAAAAGAATCTACATACTTGATCATTCTATCGGTTGGCACAATTCATCGAGTACAAGGCAACTCTGGAAGGTATCAAGGTCGAATATGTTGATCCTAGATTCACCAGTCAGACATGTCCTGCCTGTGGCACAAGGAATAAAGCTAACGATAGAAAGTACAAATGTTCAAGGGTC
>JARLHU010000124.1 GCA_031292095.1 Desulfosporosinus sp. | reverse complement strand
TACGCCAATTGTACCACAAACCCACATGGTATAAGGCTTAAATGGTATTAAATTCTTAATTATTTGGGACTACAATATTTAGAATAAGACCTGGAGCCCTTGCTATCACTGGGTTTGGAAATAAATGTCGCCAAACTCGGGAATTTAATCTATAAAGAAACCGAATACGCAAAATTAGGCAGACAAGCTAGAATAATTGCTAAGCTAAATTCTTTAGTCGATACAGAAATTATAGAGGCACTATATAATGCCTCATCTGCAGGAGTTATGATTGATTTAATTGTTCGTGGCATATGTTGTCTTCGGCCAAAAATACCTTTCATTAGCGAGCGTATTAAGGTTAGGAGTATCGTCGGAAGGTTTCTAGAGCATAGCCGAATCTATTATTTTTATGGAGATGGCGAAGAATTGATATTCCTTTCAAGTGCCGATTTGATGAAACGAAATTTAGATAGAAGGGTTGAACTTTTGTTTCCAGTTGAGGACCCGATTGCTCGGGCGAAAGTGATGAATATATTAGACATAGCCTTGCAGGATACCTCGAAATCAAGAGTGCTGAATTTAGACGGCACCTATAGTAAAATTAATAAACAGGGACTAGTAATTAATAGTCAGGAAATCTTCATTAACCCTTATTCAAGTGATAAGCTCCTAGATGAAGTAGCTGCTACTTGTCCTGAATTTGTGCCTGTTATCTCCTAATAGGATGAAGTTTTACTCTTTGAATACCTTTATAACCCCTATGTAACATAAACCAGCAAGAGAGACATACTTAATTAAGCAGGTACACTTTCCACGCTGTTTACCTATTCAGAGAACATCGACTAGAAAACGTGAGGGTGATTTTATGTCAATAATTAATTTTAAAGCAGTGGCTTTAACAATTGAAATTAATTTAAATAAGATTGCCACGCACTTTGGTATTAAGCATAAATTTAGATGGGAAGAATCGCTTACACTAACTGAAGATGCTCTCAAGGGTATTATCCCTAATTCGATCGGCAAATCAATCTATGTTTTCCCTTTCGGTAGTGTTGTCTTTGTGAACTGTGAGTATCATGAAATCATGGATCTTATACACTACTTAGGACGAATCGAAAAAAGCCTTTCCATGGTCACTACTTTAGATTATTTTGATGATTATAAAATAGAAATATCACAGGAAGTAACCCATGCCATCAATAATGATAGCATGATAACCTCTAGTGAACAAAGCCATCAACGTGAAATTGTAGGAACTGTCCTTGCAAAGTCAGTCGCTTTGGACCGTTTAGAGGTTGATATTGACAAGTTAATCGATGAGATTGAGGATATTGTCGATTGTTTACAACGCGGGTATTTGGAAGTTTCTGACAAAAAACTGGCTAAAATGTTGGCACGTATTTTAGGTTTTCGATTAAGCACAATATCATATATCATGTTATTGGATAAACCCGAAATTACTTGGGTGAACGAAGATGCTGAAAAATTGTTTGACCAACTTAGTACGCTGTTTGATTTGATTGACCGATGTGAAAACATTAGGCTTAAGTCAGAAATGCTCATGGACATCACTAATGTCTTTTCTGAACTCGCGCACGCTAAGCGAGGCAATCGACTAGAGTGGGGTATTATTATTCTAATAATAATAGAAATCGTCCTAGCTCTCATCCCCATAATTTTCAAAATATCTAATCTGTAGCCACAAAGTACTTGTTGAGAATTTTACACTTACATAGAAGAACATATAAGACAAGAGTCTTCGTAGATAACACGGGTTAAAACGAAGGCTTCGCCTGCGCAAGTTGGCTAACATAAAGACTTGGGCAAATAGCCCTAGAAAGGAGGCTGATGGAAGGTAGTATAACTGTCAAACGCCAGTCATACTTTTTTGAGAAATGTTTTGGTTACTATATAGAGTAAAGGGAAAAATTGCTACTGAAATTATTTTCCAGATCGTTTAGACGGTCTGGCTTTTTATGTTTCTCTTATCAATTATTAGCTATTCTTGGAAAGAGACAAATTTAGTATAATTAACGATTAACTAATACAATTTGCAAAATATTGACAGCTATACATTAATAGGTATAGCTGTCAATATTGCCGATGATATATACTTGCAACCAGATTAATCATGAACTGCACTAGCTTCCGTTCTCCCGAAGAGCGTCGTGCTGCATATAAGCCTGAAATTGGCACGATTACGCTAGATTGATATTGACAAGCTAATCGATGAGATTGAGGATTCCGTATAAGTAAAATAACTCTATAGGCCTTTTGTTCTTGAAGTCGATTACACGATTTAAGGTGAGGTTACTGTTTCACATGATCTCGGCCTCGAAATGTAGAGGCGAGCTGCAGTTCACGCATCATGGAGCGTTTTTTGTTCTGATGGCCCTGCATCCGCTTGAGGATATCGGCCAACATTAGTTCTGCTTCAATGATATGCGTTCCTTTGTTGAGCATAACACACTCGGCACCTTGACCCATCGCTGCGTCGGTTATTTCTGATCGAGATGGGATTCCTTCCTTAGCTAGACTCTCCAGAACTTGGGTGGCCCAGATGACCGGGACATGTGCCGCTTCACAGATCCATAATATTTCCGTCTGCATTTCAGCCATTCTATCGAAGCCACATTCGACGGCGAGGTCACCTCGGGCGATCATCACCCCGCAGCATGGGACTTTCATAATTTCCAACAGCATTGAGGGTAGATTCTCAAAGCCTCGTCGTGTTTCGATCTTCAATACAATGCCCAGCTGTTGCATTCCGAGTTTGATAAGATTCTCCTGAAGTAGTTGTACATCTCGCACGTTATTGGCAAAGGATAGGGCGACTATGTCGGCATGGCTGGCAATAAATTTGAGATCTTCAACATCCTTGGCAGTCATTGCGCTCAGCCGGAGATTACTTTCTGGCAAGTTGACACCTTTACCGCTACCCAATTTAATACCCTCCGCTTGTGTGTGTGTAATGCGAACATACAGTTTGCCCGGTTCTACTCTCTCGATAACGCCTCCAATCCTGCCGTCATCAAACCAAATCGGTTCGCCAACTCGTACATCCTCGAAGATTTCAGGAAATGGGAACCCGATTTCTGCTGGGCTTATTACGAGACCATGACCATCTAGCTTCGCTGGCCTTCCATATTCTAGTTCTTGTTCTAAGATGAGAAGATCCTTCAGTTTAAGGGGTATGGCTATTTCTCGTGCAGGGAGAGCACCTACAATCGTTTTAAGCTCTTTGCCCTGGTCCTTTCTAGATTGCACGTTAAGTGTAGTTCCAGGGGTAATATAGGCTGTTTTTTTGGCCTCCGCCCAACATCCCTCTTCGGTGACATTAACTACCTTAAGGGTCCTCGGAGTCCCACGCGCGTCCCTGAATTTAATCCGGTCTCCTTTGGAGAGCTCTGCCAACCAGTCACTTGCTAGTGGTAGGGAAACATATGCAGTCGACAAGAGTTGTGTCGGAGCTTCTTGGGACGTCAGCCAAACGCGAGCAGGTAAAGTAGTTTCACCGAATAGATTTCGCTGAGGTCGTATTTTGAGTACTGCCGGGCCTAGTTGCAGAGACCCAGTTCTTAGCTTTGGGCCGGCAAGGTCCATTATAATACGACAAGAAAGATTTGTAGCCTTGGTAGCCGTTCGTAGATTATCTATCATCATGGACCAAACCGAGACGTCGTCATGAGCGCAGTTGATTCGCATACAATTCATGCCACTTATTAATAGATCGTGAACAAGGATATAGTTGTCAGCAGCTTCACTGGGCATTGTAACCATGATGCGCACTCCTCTATCAGCAGGCTCAGGTCCAAGTAAAGCTTCTGTGTGTTCTTCCAGTAGTTGCTGAGAGGTTTTAAAGTCCAAGATCGGAGGACCCTGTGGAGAAGGACGCCAAGGGCGTTGAACTACTTGATGAAGCAATCTGAGTACCGCATCCAGCGTGGCTAATACATTGGACTCGGTCCTTCCTAATGAAGACAACCCCATCTGAACAAGTTGCATCTGCAAAGGGCGTATGTCTCGACTCCGCAATGCTAGGTAGTACAGCAAGTTCCGAGCGCTAGCTAGTTGTTTGGGATGACACTGATCTAGGAGTTCTTCAGACTCGGTTATTATAGATAATAGGTCGTCGCGAATAAAAATCAGGTAACTGATAAGATCCTCGAAATTAGCTTGTTGCTGGGGGAAATCGTTGAAGTTGTGTGATGAATGCAGGCTAATTCACCTCATCAATCTTAATTAAAAATAGGGGCTAGTGTGTAAGGGGATAAGATTTATTAAAAGTGAAATGAGGAGGTGTCTAGCGCATTAATCAAAGATTATTGTTAATTTTAGCAATAACGGCACCTTACATTGTTAAAATTCAGTAGATTTATGTATAATTATAACATGCATTTGTAAAGAAATACCTATTGATTATGTTAAATCATTGTTAATTGGTATTAACTGTATTTGGCTGAAGACAGACAGATCGACATAACAGGCGCGATGTATAACGTCAATGGATTCAAAACATGAAGGCCGTAATCATGTTAGTGTGGAACAATTGCTGATGATCGATTAAACATAACAGTTAAAACAGATTATAACAGTCTCAATTTACCTTGTTGGTTTATGCTACATTTTTGTGGTTAATGCCAAAGTGCATCTGGATTAAAAATACTTCATATTTTCACAGAAGTTTAACTTTATCTTAACGGCTTCATTAACTAAACTTCATATATCTATGATATATTCATAGTAACCGCAAGTTGACTAATTTAAAACTTGCAAATAATTACAAGGAGGGTAGTATGACAGCACAAGAAAAGTGTATCGTTGAAGCGATTCTAGTCGACGTTGGACTGGAGCCTTTACACGTCGTGGCCAATGAACAAGAAACGCGAACTAAACAAGTAACGGGGGTTAGAATATAGAAGCGAATACTCAGGTAGTTGAGTATTCGCTTCTTCGATTTTAAGTATAGATTAAGCGGCTTAATTACGGAATTGAAGCACTTTTGACCAGAAATACATACACAATCAGCAGACAGTCCTATTTTTTCGTATTGAAAATAAACAAGAAAATTTTCATACTATGCGAGTAAGGCAATTGTGCGGTTGGTTATCTCATAGAATTTACGTTGATTCTTAAATTAAAGCAGAAAGAAAAATCCAAAATCTTTTTTCTGCTTTCTGCTTTTTTGACTTTTTTGAGTAAAGAATTATATGAGATCGTGTATACCTATAGCAATAAGTAATGCACCCGAAATGATTTGGGAGAGATATCCAAAGTGTAGAAAATTAGCCCTATTACCAAGTACATAGCCGATACTTATGGTCAATAAGCTAAATAAAAAGACTGAAGCTGTTACTGGAATTAAAGAAAGCCCGCTTAGGCCTGCTCCTAAACCAGTAACAATACAGTTTAACGAAAGAGATATACCTAAAAAAACAGCTTCATTAATACTAATAACCCCATTCGCATTACGATCAGCTTTTGAAGAGTCACTTAGCGTATCCAATATGACGCGAAGTATTTTAGATCGTTTGTAAATCAAAGGGAAAATGTTTTTCTGTAATAAACTACCGAATGAAATCCATAGTCCTATTGCTATTAGCAATAAAGAACCTATTAAATTTGCAAACGGAAAGACTTTGCTTAAAAATGTTCCCATAACCATAGCAAATATTGTAGCAATCAAGGACATAATGGCAATTAAAAGGTTTGAAAAAAAAGGAATACGGATTTTTTGTAATCCGTAACTAATTCCTATACCTAAATTATCCAAATTTGCTATAACTCCAATTGATATGGAAATTCCTAGAATATTATGCATTTGATACCCCCTATTAATTCAAAGTTAAATATTAGTTAAATTTGTGTTAACGTTTTAGTGATTCTATTGTTCATCAAAGCTAAAGAAAATAAACTGTAACTTTTTGGATTTATAATTTGCATTGCTATCCTCTATAGATTTTCCAACCAAGCTTAGAATTGTCATTTGCACATAACTAATTAGTCTAAACGTAAACATAAAAAAATCCCCTCACTTGTGAGGGGTAAAGGAAAGTGTATAGATATTATTTGTTATTTCATTAAAGAAAATACAATAACGTCCTTTAGTTTCACCCAAGGATATTTAGGGCACTTTTATCAAGTAGTAATTTCACTTCTTCATTCAAAAGGAAGTCAGATCCTTGAAGACCATTGAGACGATCCACCAAGAGAGTCTGTCCCTGGACCAAGATCTCTGCCCGGATCGTATTCCCTAAAATATATAAATTGTTGAGTTTGCCCTGTAGTTGAAACGAACTGTCAACCTCTTCCGGGGCTAGGTAATCTTTTTTTACGATCTTGATATGTTCCGGACGAATGCATACTTCGACCTCCTTATCGGGCAATCCAAGCAAGCTACCGGGAATAAAATTATAACTACCTATAAAATTAGCCACAAATCGGTTGGCCGGCTTATTATAGATTTCCGCCGGTTTTCCCTGCTGCATAATTTCGCCGGAGTCGAGAATGACAATTCGATCCGACATCACTAAGGCCTCAAGTTGGTCGTGAGTAACAAAAATAGTTGTAATCCCCATTTTCTTCTGAATATCCCGAATTAAACTTCGGGCACTTTCTCTGACCTTCGCATCGACTGCACTCAACGGCTCATCGAGAAGAAGCAGGTCAGGTTTAGTGACTAAAGCCCGAGCCAAAGCTACTCGTTGTTGTTGACCGCCGGACATCTGGTGAGGATAATTTTTCTCTTTACCTGTGATGCTGAGAATGGTCATGATTTCCTCGACTTGCTGCCGTATTTGTAGGGGAGGTAGCTTATTAATTTTAAGTCCGAAAGCAATATTCTCATAAGCAGTCAGGTTGGGAAACAAAGCATAGGATTGAAAGACCATCCCAATAGTTTGTTCCTTCCTATTCAAACCTTCCACAATTTTCTTGCCACCGACGAAAACCTTCCCGCCGTCGCTTCGTTCTAAACCGGCAATAATTCTCAGAAGGGTCGTTTTCCCGCACCCACTAGGACCTAAAAGGGTAACGAATTCCCCTTTTTCCACCTGCAAATTAATCCTTTTCAGGACTTGACGGCCCTGAAAGCTCTTTTCTACATCAAGTATTTGAACATGACTCACTTTTCTTACCCCCCATCGCAATAACCGGTTCTAGCAGATTATTTATGTTAGCCTTCCTGTTTCTGGCTTATGGCTTTTGTTCTCCAGTAACTGTTGTTCTTGATTTCTGAAGGCCAACCAAATCAAGAGTAACGAGATAAATAAGATCACTAGGAAATACGCCGCCACTAAGGCATTAGCCAAGTGGCCATCGACTTTCTGTAATTTATAGAGATAAATCTGGATTGTCTCATAATTATCTCCCACTAACAGATTGGCCAAGACGAATTCACCAAACAAAACGGATACGGAAATTAAAGCTGCCGAAATAACCCCTCTGAGCACATTAGGAAAAATTATTTTCACAAACGTCTCTAATTTTCCACAACCCAACATGATTGCTGCCTCTGTCAAGGCCTTGACATTAACGGTTCGAAAACTGTTTTTAATAGACTGGTACATAAACGGTAAGATGAGAATAAAATAAGAGCCAATTAAAATCCAAGGAGTACTCGTAATGCGGATCGGACCGCTTGAATACATCTGAATCATACCGATGGCTAAGATCACTCCTGGCATGGCAAACGGGAGGATCGACAGGATCTCAAAAAGCTTTGCGAGACGAGGATAATAAACAATGGCCAAATATAGCGACGGTACAATCAGCAAAATAGATAGGATTATCGTTGCAAAACTCGCATAGACCGTTCTTACTAAGGAATGAAGAAACTCTGGACTGGTAAATAATTGATGGTAATAAGAAAGGGTATAGCCCTCAGGTAAGATGGTAGTACTCCACCTTGTGGCTACGGAAAATAAAATGGTGGCCACAATCGGAAAAAACAAGTAGGCAAAAATGATGATTAGAATAACTTTTGCCACAAGGTTCTTTTTCATAGCCCTATCCCTCCGCTGCTTTTCTTTAGCCACGCATTAATAAAAATGGATAACGCCAAAAAGCAAGCCATGACCACAGCTAAAGCGCTTGCCAAAGAAGGATCTGGAAAAATGTCCCCTGTTACTAGATTGGCTATGGTGATAGAAACTAAACTATTGTTCGAGCTTGTTAAGGCGTAAGCGGTAGCATAGGCTCCCAAAGCATTCGCAAAGAGCAACGTAAAGCTGCCTAACATAGCAGGCAACAAAATCGGTAATCCGACTCTGCGCCAAAAATAAGCTCGACTTGCTCCCATTATCTGTGCCGCCTCTACAATTTCCTGTTTGATAGCATAGACCGCTGGGTACATAAGCATGAAAGCTAAAGGGACGGTAAAATAAATATACACTAAGACTATGCCAGTCCAACTGAATAGGTTAAAACCCGCACCGTACAAGTCCAGCCCGAGCTTTTCTTTTGCCAAGACCGTCACGAGCCCATTAACTCCTAAAAGGACAATATAAGCAAACGCTAGTGGAACACCGGAAAAATTAGAGGTCATATTAACTAAGGTTAGAAGCTTTTCCCTACGGGCTTCGCTTATTGAGCGTAAGGATAAGGCTCCAACTGTTCCAATCAGCAAACCAATCATTCCGACTGCTATGGAGACAAGTAAACTATTGCGCAAGGAAATTATGTAGTACTTGCTGTTAATTATTTGGAAATAAGCATGTAAACTAAAACCTTTTGGCGTATGGATACTGCTGTAAATGATATATCCCATTGGTAAGATCTCGAAGGCAAGGGCTAATATCAGTAAAAGAAGGAACGGCATCCAGAGAACCCCGCCTCGCCGAAGCTCTTGTTCAAGTTGGGTTAATTTATTTGTTTGCATAATGGGCCTCCTCGTCTTCCACGACTCTAAACAACCAAGATCAGGCTAAAAGCCTGACTAGAGAATCGGGAGGACCCCGAATCTGGTCAGGCTTTTCCTAAGTGAACAAAGGAGACGGATAAACTAATTATTGTATTACCACATTATTTCGCCACAGGTCAGGAATGGTCTTCATATCATTTTCCCAAGCACTGAAGTCTTTGATGGGTTTGGCCGAAGCATATTGTGCTGTGGGTACCATGTTTTTAGCAATTTCCGCTGGAATTTGGACTTTGTCACGAATGGGTCGCGCAAAGCCTTTAGCCAGAAGAATTTGTCCTTCATCACTTAGTAAGTAGTCTTGGAAGGCTTTCGCAGCGTTGGGGTGGGGAGCGTATTTATTAATGATAGAAACATAAGCACTTGATACAGTACCGTCGCTAGGAATAACTACTTGATAATTGTCCTTGTCCGCTAAACGGGAGCGATAGCCAAGGGCATTGAAATCCCAAAGAATACCGACGGGAATTTCACCCTTTTGGAATATCGCAAAAATATTGTCGCTGGGTTTCAGATTACCGGCCTGAGACAATTTCTTAAAGTAGTCAATCCCAGGGTTCAAATTTTTTTCATCACCACCATTAGCAAAAGCGGCTGCTAAAACGGCGGCCTGTGATTGGGCAGCTTTCAACACATCACCGGTGACAACAGCGCCTTTGTACTCCGGTTTTAGTAAATCAGACCAACTTTGGGGTACCGTCTTGACCAATTTAGTATTCACCAAGAAGGCTATTGTTCCGGCATATTCACCGGTCCAGAGTCCATCTTTATCTTTGGCCCAATCCGGGACTTCATTCCACGTGGGGGCCTTGTGTGCTTGAACGACATCTCTCAATATTGCGACGTTACCAAAGGTAATTCCCACGTCTCCAACGTCGGCGACTGCACTGGCTTTCTCAGCATCGAATTTCGCAATTTCTTCGGCGCTGGTCATATCAGTATCAGAGTGCGTGATCTCGTATTGTTTGGTGAAATTAGTCCAAATCTCCCCTAGGTTTGCCCAGTCATCAGGCATACCGTAGGAAACAATCTTTCCTTCCTTTTTCACAGCGTCTTTAAGCGCTTGTCCAGTCAGCTCACTGCTTGCCGGCTTGACCCCTTTATCGACAGTTGCCGATGTAGAAGTAGCTTTTGTTCCACATCCGGCTAAAATACTGCTCACTAACATTGTTCCGATTGTCAGCAGAACGATCGTTTTCTTGCCCGTCTTAAACATGTGTTTTTTCCTCCCTATCGCTTTAAGATCTGCTCTAATGACCGAATTGAATAAAAAACTCTTCAGCAACCCCTCCTTAGACAATTTTTCGGTAGTTCTTTGTGAACCTATTCCAGCCAAATCGTTTCCCCATTATCCCCTTTACGGAAACACTGAGGGTAATCCGTTATGATCCTTGACACTTGGGCCATTTTAACTTTTTTGGCAGCAAAAAAACTATTGACTGTCCAAGTATTTATTCCTATTCCAAAATCCGCTGACGCGGTGACTAACTCTGGCGTGACAAAATACCAAGACGGATGCAAGTATTGAGCCTTTAAGAACTTAGCATATAACCAAGGCGTGATTGGCGCACAGTCATAAAGGATACCGGTAATGACCAGGGGATAATGTTGCTTTAAATCATAGAGGAGCTGGTGATCAAACGACGAGATAATGGAATTGTCAAGTCGGTTATACTTAGCTAACAAACTGACTACTTTTTCGCCAATCCCGGGATACTGGACAAGTCCGGATTTGATTTCCACATTAAGCTCTAAATTAATCCCTTCAAACATATCTAGCAATTCTCGTAAGGTGGGAATTTCTTGAAAGATCGGAAGTTTTGCAAACCAACTGCCGAAATCCAGATTCTTCAGCTCTCGAAGTGTAAGATCCTTAATCCAGCCCATCCCGTTACTGGTCCGGTTGACTCGCTCATCGTGACAAACAACAACCTCGCCGTCCTTCGAGAGCTGTACGTCGAATTCGAAACCATCGACCCCATACTCTAGACCCTTTGCAAAGGAGATTAGGGTATTCTCCGGGGCAGAACCAGCTGCTCCCCTGTGGCCAATAACCTTCATTTCATACACCTCGACTCATTGTAACATTTTTAATTACCATTTTTGTTATAATTATGTAAATTGTTAGTGACGAATGTGTTAAATTTAAGCCACAAGGGTTGTACCATCCGCGAGGGGCAACTAGGTATATGCCTGTAGTTAGGAGAAACGGAGCTTTTTTTGCGAATTTGTCCCAAATGAAAAGGAGAACGCATACTTTTGTGGAATTTATATATATAGTAGAAGACTATAAAGTTAATGTTTGGAGGATTGTTCTGTGGCGAAGCCGAAAAAACGCCGCAAGATAAATACAAAGGCGAATAGGGAAGTAAGTACATTAAAAGAGACTATACGGAATGAAGTCATTGGGGTTTTCGTGGTCGGAATGGCTTGCTTAGGGATGGTAGCACTCTACTCCGATAGGAGTGGCGTGGTTGGCGGACAAATAAAACACCTCTTAACAGTACTAGCAGGGGGTGGACGGGTTTGTATACCGCTTATGGTGGGTGCCTGGGGTCTTGATTTTATGAACAGGCAAACGCCCCGTCTAGGATCAAGGGCTGTGGGGGTTATCCTTCTTTGGCTTGTCCTGCTTGGGATACTCCACTTTCAATTACCTGGTATAGAGGCTTTTTCAAGGGAAGACATGCTTAACGAGGGAACGCTCGGTCATGGCGGTGGTTTAATTGGTGCCTTGATTGCAACTCTCTTAAAAACAACAATTGGTATTTCTGGAGGTTACGTCGTCTTAGGCATGGGTTCTCTAATCGGGGCGCTCTTGATCATAAATCGTTCGTTGGTTCAGGGAGTACAAGAAATAAATCAGGTTGGGAAGGAATCAGGGCAATGGCTGACACACCAAATGAACAATTTCATTGCCGTTCTAAAGAATTCCGAAGACGAGAAACCCCTTGACAAGGGACTAGAATCAAGAGTGGATTTAAAAGCAAATGCTAATCTACTTAAGAAAAAGGGTACTCCTTTAAAAGAAATTGCGCTTGTGCTTGACCCGGATGTAGTAGAACGGCCATTGGTTATAAAAACGTTAGAAGATCAAAATGAATTACCTTTTAAATCTGAGGGGATTGAACATATACCCAAAGGACAGTTAGGCTTTGATAAGATGTCCGTGGGTGTGAAAGACATTACAACATCTCCAGGAAAAGTGACCAGTACACCAATTTCACGTCAGACTCGCGAAGATGGTAATTATCAACTTCCTCTAGTCACGTTGTTACACAAATCTTTAAAAATGAAAAATCCCAGACTTAATAAAGACTTAGCGGATAATGTAAAAATTTTGGAAGAAACATTAGCAAGTTTTGGGGTAAAAATAAAAGTGACTCAGGTAACTCAAGGACCTGCCATAACACGTTATGAGGCGCAACCGGCTCCGGGTGTAAAAGTGAGTAAAATAACAAATTTAGCGGATGATATCGCTTTAAGCCTGGCGTCTGCTGCTGTACGTATAGAGGCACCTATTCCGGGTAAATCGGTTGTAGGTATCGAGGTACCAAATAAGGAAATTGCAATGGTTCATTTTCGAGAAGTTTTAGAAACTGCAGAATTCCAAGGAGTTGCTAGTAAGTTAGCGCTGTGTTTGGGTAAAGATATTACGGGGACCCCAGTGATCGCAGATTTAACAAGAATGCCTCATCTTTTGATTGCGGGAGCCACGGGTTCTGGAAAGTCTGTTTGTATAAACACCTTGATTCACAGCATATTGTTTAAAGCTCGCCCGGATGAAGTGAAATTTTTATTGGTTGACCCTAAAATGGTAGAATTGGCTAACTATAATGGAATTCCACATCTGATTGCACCTGTGGTGACAGACCCTCGGAAAGCGGCGGGCGCTTTACAATGGATTGTGACAGAAATGGAGACCCGTTATGAATTGTTTGCGGGAGCAGGAGTTAGAGACATCGTTCGTTACAATTTTCTTCGAACGCAAGAGAAAAATGGTGAGCACCCTTCGTTACCGTATGTCGTGGTGATCATAGATGAGTTGGCCGATCTGATGATGGTTGCACCGGGTGAGGTTGAGGACGCCATTTGTCGCTTGGCTCAAATGGCCCGTGCTGCCGGGATTCACTTGATAGTTGCAACTCAACGCCCATCGGTCGATGTGATTACGGGTTTAATTAAAGCAAACATTCCTTCCAGAATAGCTTTTGCTGTTTCGTCTCAAACGGACTCAAGGACCATTTTGGATATGAATGGGGCAGAGAAACTCTTAGGTCGTGGAGATATGCTTTATTATCCCATGGGGGCGAGTAAACCGATGCGGGTACAGGGTTGTTATTTAGGGGATAAAGAAGTGGAAAACGTTGTAACCTTCCTGCAAAGTCAGGCGAAGCCTGAGTACCAAGAAATTCCGAACATGGATGTAGTGACTACAAAAAAAGAAGAGATTGAAGATGAGCATTTTTATGAGGCTGCCAAGCTTTTCATAGAAAGCGGATCGGCTTCTGTTTCTCTTTTGCAACGTCGCTTGCGTATTGGGTATACTAGAGCTGCCCGCTTGATGGATTTTCTTGAAGAAAAAGGAGTTGTGGGAGGGTACGAAGGGTCTAAGCCCCGCGAGGTCCTAATGACTAGAGGACAGTTGGAACTAAAATATGGTCAGTGTGACGATGAAATTGCGCACTAGTTGCTTTATCCTTCCGCAGGATTTATGATAAGATGTATAGAATAGAACCAAGTTGGAAGGAATTAGGCATGATTACGGAGATAAATTTAGAAGAGCTCAAAACCCTAGATCAGCGGATCCTTGTCGATGTACGCTCTGAAGGGGAATTCGCCGAAGCAACGATCCCAGGGTCTGTAAATATACCTCTTTTTAATAACGAAGAACGTATTGAGGTTGGTACCACTTACACCCAAACTTCGCCGAGCTTGGCTCGTGAACTGGGTCTACGTATAGTTAGCCCCAAACTTCCAGACATAGTTAAAAAGGTAGAGGAACTTTCGAACAAAGGTCCGCTGGTTCTTTTTTGTTGGAGAGGCGGAATGCGGAGCAAGTCTCTGGCTGCAGTAGTAGATTTAATGGGCATACCTGTTTACCGTTTACAAGGTGGGTTTAAAGCGTATCGCAGTCAAGTCGTAGATTATTATGAAACTAAACTTCCTTTTCAGGTCGTAGTTTTGCGAGGAAATACAGGGGTTGGGAAAACTGAATTTTTGGGACAGTTACGGTCTGAAGGTTATCCTGCGATTGACCTTGAGAAACTCGCTAATAATCGAGGGTCAGTCTTTGGGGCAGTGGGTCTCGGGAGTCCACCGTCTCAAAAGAAATTCGAAGGATTATTGTATGAGGAACTCCTATCCTTAAGCAAATTTCCTTATATTATTGTCGAATGTGAGAGTAAACGAATTGGAAGGGTTACCTTGCCGACCAGTTTCTATACAGCAATGCAAGAGGGAATCCAAATCCTCCATTATGACTCCTTGGAAAACAGGGTTCAACGTCTGTTAAAAGAGTATACATCGGTACCTAATGCGCTTCAGGAAATTGGAACGGCGTTGGAGAGACTAATTAAGACTTTGGGTCATGTCAAAGTTCAAGAATTACGTATCCTGTTAGACGAAGGCCGTCTGGATGTATTTACAGAGCGACTGCTCATTGAGTACTATGACAAACTCTATGCCTATCCGAATGAACCGAGCTCGGAGTATGCGTTTTATTTGAACTATGAAGAGCCTGCGAAGGCCTTAAGGGAGTTGGAAGGCTATCTTGGCACAAAGATGGCCGGACCAGGCAGAGAATCTGCTTTATCGGGAATACGATATTCAGCAAAATAAACCGGGATTGCTCTGATCAGTTCGCGGCATCGGATTTGAGTAAACGGAAACGAGGAGGTTTTATCAATGGCAGGAGAAGGGCAAATGCTCCGGGCCGCTCGGAACGAAAAAAAATGGAGTTACATTGAAACTGAGGAAACGACGAAAATTCGTGTTCGCTATATTCAGGCACTTGAAGAGGAGGATTATGGGAAACTCCCCGGAACAACTTATGCCAAGGGGTATCTGCGAACTTACGCCAAACAACTGGGTTTGGACCCTGATGAAATTATTGAACTCTATAACGGTTCTATTATTCCAGAGTCCGAGCCCGTTCTTGAGTCACCGCATAGGCTTGTAAAAACCCGTTCTTTATGGGTAAGGCCGGTGATCCTTGGAAGTATGGCAGTATTGGCCCTAGTGTTGGTTATTGCGATTGCTAGTTTGTACCAGCCTGGGAAAAAGGTTGCAAGCTCTCCGTACTCCCCGTCAGCCTTGCCAACTGCACCGAAAACAGAGGCAGCTACACCAGCACCAGCACCGAATCCTCCGGTAGTTGCTACCCCGGAAAACGTTGTAGCTGCCACACAGGATGGATTAACAGCACAGTTGGTTTTCACAGGAGACTGTTGGATTGAGGTTAAAATTGATGGTCAGCCTCCTTTTCAGGGACTATTTTATGCTGGCACGACGAAAGAGCTCAAAGGAACAAGCAAAATTGAATTGGTTCGAATAGGAAACGCAGCAGGCCTTTCGGTTAAATTAAACGGCAAGGCACTGCCAAGTTTTGAGAACTCGGGTAAAGTTGTTAACAATGTCATTCTAACTCAAGATATTTTAAAAACACTATAATTTAGTATTTAAAAGGAGCGTTTATTTTGGCTAAAGATTGTTCATTCGATATTGTTTCCAAGGTGGATATGCCGGAGGTCGAGAATGCCGTTCAGCAAGCTCAAAAAGAACTCGCGAATCGGTTCGATTTTAAGAACAGCAAATCTTCTATTAAGCTTGAGACAGATAAGATCGTTTTGATCTCCGATGACGACTTCAAATTGACCAACGTTGTGGACATTCTGGAAAGTAAACTCGTGAAGCGAGGGGTTTCCTTGAGAGCTTTGGAGTATGGGAAGTCTCAAAAGGCTGCAGGGGATACCGTTAAGCAGGAAGTTAAACTGGTCCAGGGGATTGCCCAAGAAAAGTCAAAGCTCATTAACAAGGTTCTTAAAGACAATAAAATAAAAGTAGCGAGTGCCATACAGGGCGATGAGATTCGGGTGACCGGTAAGAACAAAGATGATCTCCAAGCGGTCATTACCTTACTAAGGAAGGAAGATTTCGGTATCGAACTACAGTTTATCAACTATCGATAAAGAGGGGTTGCCCCTCTTTTCTCTTTTGTAAGGATTATATTTGTGTTTAAACAGAAAGGTGAGAATATGCGGATACGGAACTTTTTACCTATGAACAGATCAGATATGGAGGCCCGTGGCTGGGATGAATTAGACTTTCTCCTAATTACCGGCGACGCCTATGTAGATCATTCCAGTTTTGGAGTCGCGATTATTGCTCGTGTTTTGGAAAAACACGATTTTCGGGTGGGGATTTTGGCGCAGCCCGATTGGAAAGATCTCCGAGATTTTCGAGCGATGGGGAAACCCCGCTTAGCGTGTCTGATCTCGGGAGGAAATCTCGATTCCATGGTTAATCACTATACGGCAGCCAAAAAGAAACGGCATAAGGACGCCTATTCACCAGGAGGAAAGTCAGGGCTTCGTCCAGATCGTACAACCATCGCTTATTCAAATCGCGCAAGGGAAGCGCTTCCGGGTGTTCCTGTAATTATAGGGGGAATTGAGGCTTCCTTGAGGCGTTTTGCCCATTATGACTATTGGAGTGATGACGTTCGAAGGTCTATCTTGCTCGATAGTCAGGCCGACCTGCTTGTCTTTGGGATGGGGGAAAAGTCGATAGTGGAAGTCGCCGAACGTCTGAATAACGGGGTACCGATTGATCAGATAACGGATGTAAGGGGGACAATGGTGTCGTTGGCCGGGGATGTTGTGCCTCAAGATACTTTAATTCTACCAAGTTTTGAGGATGTTACTTCTGACAAAAAAAAGTATGCTGAGGCATTTTGGGTGCAATATAACCAACAGGACCCTTTTCGTGGTAAAGCGATGGTTCAATCCCATGGGCGCAAAAGTGTGCTACAAAACCGGCCCTCACTTCCCTTAACCCAAGCAGAAATGGATGCTATCTATGCCCTGCCTTTTATGGGGACGTATCATCCGTCTTATGAAGACCGGGGGGGAGTCCCGGCGATCGAAGAGGTGGAATTTAGTCTTACCAGCGTCAGAGGATGTTTTGGAGCCTGCTCTTTTTGTGCGTTAACGTTTCATCAGGGGCGAATTGTGCAAAGTCGAAGCGCCGAATCGATTATTCGGGAAGCTGAGCAAATGACTTGGAACGATCGCTTTAAAGGATATATTCATGATGTAGGGGGCCCTACAGCCAACTTTCGTCGGCCTGCGTGCAAGGAGCAATTAAACAGGGGAGCTTGTTCACATAAACAGTGCCTATTCCCTGAGCCGTGCGATAAACTTGAAATTGATCATGAGGAATACTTGGATATCTTGCGTCGCTTGCGGAATTTGCCGAAAGTAAAGAAGGTGTTCGTTCGGTCTGGTATCCGTTATGATGCAGTATTAGCGGATCGAAATTCTGGGTTTTTACGTGAGCTTTGTGAGCACCATGTCAGCGGTCAATTGAAGGTTGCCCCAGAACATGTCAGTGAGGAAGTTCTACGGCGCATGGGCAAACCTGGAAAAGCCGTGTATGAAGAATTTGTGCAAAGGTTTCGTGAGGCCAATGAAGAACTAGGGAAAGAACAATATCTCGTTCCCTATTTGATCTCCTCTCACCCGGGCAGTACTATGAAAGAAGCCGTTGAATTGGCTGAATATGTTCGAGACATGGGTGTCAATCCTGAACAAGTCCAGGATTTTATCCCAACGCCAGGAACACTCTCCACCTGTATGTATTACACCGGTTTAGATCCCCACACCATGGAGTCTGTTTATGTCCCGCATAGCATGCATGAGAAGGCTATGCAGAGGGCTTTAATTCAGTATCGGAGTCCTAGAAATCATGCGTTAGTGGAAGAGGCCTTACGTTTAGCTCATCGTGAAGATCTAATCGGGTATGGACCTAAATGCCTGATTCGACCCAGAAAATATGTAAGAGCGGATCCGTTAGAAAAGGATGGGAAACCAAGTAAGATGAATAAGGGACGAGTGAGAAGATCAGGCATGAAGAGTAAGAGCGTAGCTGGCAAAGAGGCCCCATACAAAGATGAACGGAGCAAAGCAGCACCAATCAAAGGAGTGCAAGGTAAAGAAACACCACCTAAAAGCGCTCTGAGTAAAGAACCACGCTATAAAGGTGTGCGAAGCTTGGAAGCACCACACAAGGCTTTACAAGGTAAAGAATCGCGCTACAAGGACGCACGAGCCACGGAAGCGCCGTATAAGGGCGCACAAGGCAAACCAGGTCGCTATAAGGATTCGCGGAGTACAGAAGAAACAACATACAAAGGCGAACCGGGTAAAGTAGAACGCTACAAGGACGCGCGGAGTGTAGAAAAAGCACCCTATAAAGGTGCACCAGGCAAAGCAGGCGGCTACAGAGATGCTCGAACTGCAGAAAAAGTGTCGTTCAAGGGTGCTCCAAGTAAAACGGAACGCTATAAGGATTCGCGGAGTATTGAAACACCAATGGGCGCGCCCGCAAAAGAGGGACGCTTCAGGGATGTACGGAGTGCAGAAAAAGCACCCTACACGGGTGCAAAAAGCGAAGTGGGCCGGTCTCGAGCTGAGCGGAGTCTAGTAACTCCCTATAAAGCTGCTCTGGGCAAAGCTTACCCAGTCAAGGATTCACGGGGTAAAGATGCAGCACCCTACAAAGGTGCGCGAAGTGCGGAAGCACCGTATAAAGGTGCACGGAGCAACGAAGTAGCGCCTACAGGTACGCAAAGCAAAGAGGCACCGAGCGAGGGTATTCAAGAAAAGGGAAAAGCTCGCTTTTGGCGAGGTGCCGATAATCAAATCCATATGGGTAAAAGAAAACATCGCGGGGGCAAGAAGAAATAAGAAATAAAGTGGGCTAAGGGACGGTCCTAAATGCAAGAAAGAATGCAAGCAGGAATCGTCCCCACTTGCATTCTTTCTTGCATCCCTTTGTGCCTTCTCAGCCCAGAGGGTCCGCGATCACACGCTCCGACGCCTTTGCGGTCGTCGTAGCCAAACTCGGCTTTAATCCGCATTCATAAAGCAGTGCGGGAAACAAGGATGTTTCCCGCCGGCCATGCGGCATGGACGCCGCATTGGTCGGGTACCCTGCCCTCTTGCATCAAGGATTAAAGCCCTAGTTTGGCACGACGGCCGCATGGCCGAGGACGTGTCTCGCGGACCCTCCTACTCCCAGTCTCCAAATTCGTCAATTAATGTATCTTCTACCTCATCAAGGGTAATGAGCCCTATTTCTTTTAGATGTCCGTCTTCCGACCATTCAAGAAAATCTTCGTACGTTAATTCTGGTTCTTCATAATAAAATTTCAGAAAGGAAAACCAGATTCCGTCTGTCCGGCTCTCTGCTTCGTAGCGTAGGAGATAGTACTCTGTGTCTTCAAGCGTACTCTGAAAAAAAATTGCCTGGCCGGGTACGATCAGCACAATATGGGCATCTGCATATTCGCGGCTACCAAACTGAAGAGTAAAAGCTTGTAAATGGGTTTGTTCATCTGTCCGTCGAATTAGGTCTGCGGACCAGCCTTGATGGGATTCCCAGGTATACATAGTTTCCGTTGCTTGGAGCTTTTCCATTTCGTCTGCAATCTCTTCGAGGCGGCGCGAAACGATCGAAGGTAAAGTGAATTCCTGACAGGCTGTTGACCGACAATGATAAACAGGTACGTTATCTATGCGCCCGACCCCGTGGACCAAGTCAATAGGAATAGTACGGGTGGTCAGATATCCTATATCTCCACAGCCGCATGAGTCAATGGGGTCTATCGTTTGATCAAACACACATGACACCTCACAAAAGTTTCTTAGGACCTTAATTCGACAAGAATTTTATAATCCCTTTTACCTTGACACATTAAATATTGCCATTTAATACTAACTTCAGAACTCTGGACATGACCCACTAAAAAAAAATAATTGTTGGTGATTACTCCTTGGAAACTACACTGTAGAAAATCGGAAATTGGTTTTTATCGAGTGTTACAGGCTCTAACTCGTTAAGTTTACGGCATAATTT
>JARLHU010000123.1 GCA_031292095.1 Desulfosporosinus sp. | reverse complement strand
TAAAACATCCTTATGCCTGATCAAGAATGTTTTTGTTGAACTATATTGTTTTGGGATTGAAAATGATCGCAGAAGTCCAACTTTTTCGTGCTCTATAATTGCAGATTGAGGGAGGAAAGACACGCCTAGACCGGCTATGACACCTTCAATAATGGTATCAAGATTATTGAATTCCATAAATCGTAGATTGCTGATAGAGTTTGACTTAAGCCAACTTTCGAGCTGGGTCCGATTGGGGCAACCAACAGGACTCATTAGAAAGGGTTTGGAATAGATAGATTTGATATCACGATCCGCAGGGCTGGTAATTAATACAAGATTTTCTTCAGAGACAAGTTCTTCTACAATATTTTCATCATTGACGGAGGATTTGATAAATGCACCATCTAGTTGAAAATGTAGTACTTTATTAATAAGTTCATCTGTCTGAGTGGTCAAAAGTGTCAGATCGACTTTGGGATAAGTTTTGTGATATTGAGCTAAGATATGTGGGAGATTTAGTGTTGAAACTGTTTGGTTAGTTCCGATAGATAAACGTCCATTTGGCTCAATCGAATCATCTAACGCTTTGTGAGCTTCATCAAGTAAATGGATGATTTTTTCTGCGTAAGATAGTAATTTCTTACCAGTTGGAGTTAATACCATACCGCGCTGACGATAAAATAGTTGTGTATTCAACTCAACTTCCAACTGCTGTATCCTTGCTGTCACATTCGATTGAACATAACCTAGTGTTTTCGCTGCTTTTGTTATGCTACCTTCGTATGCAACTGCTCGTAAAATTCGTAGTTCATTGCTCTCCATGATAATTCCTCCTTAACACAACAATCACTAAAAGTGAATATCGATATCGTATTAATTCATTTTACATGATTGATTTCTTCTTGTAAACTAAGTGTAAGCATAAAAAATAACAGTCAAATTAATTTTGCTAACTTTGGTTGTACAAAATTTCATAACAGAAGTTTTATGTACTTAATACGAGGAGATTTTATATGAAAAACTTATGTCCGCGAAAGTGGATTATTTTGGCAATTGTTACTTTAGTTTCATTTATTACTAACGTGGATGCCACTATTGTTATTATCGGACTGCCTAGTATGATGGAAGGATTACACCTCTCGATGACAATGGGACTATGGATAATCACATCCTACATTATTACTAGTACCATATTTTTGCTCCCCGCAGGCCGATGGGCGGATATGGTAGGGACGAAACGTATTTTCATTTTGGGATTTGGAATTTTCACAATTTCCACGGTGTTATGTGGCATAGCTAACTCGGGGGATATTATGATTTTTTTCCGCTTTATAAAGGGAGTTGGTGCGGCCTTAGCTTTAGCTACAGCTACACCGATCATTGTGCGGACATTTCCACCCAATCAACTTGGCTTAGCAGTGGGAATCAACTCTACCTCGTGGGTAATTGGATCAATTGCTGGCCCGGTAATTGGTGGAGCGCTAATTGGTGAATTTGGATGGCAAGCCATATTCTTCGTAACAGTCCCCTTTGCACTGATTGGTATGATCGCTGCTTGGTTCGTGCTCGAAGACACAGATATTATAGTGCAATCAAAGATGGATTGGATAGGCATGTTGACCTTCGGTTTAGGCTTAGTCGCATTATTACTTGCCCTTTCAGAAGGGCAAACATGGGGATGGCTATCGCCATCAATTATCGGACTATTTCTGGCAGTGTTGGTGATGTGGGTTGCCTTTGTAATAACTGAACTACGGACTCAGCACCCGATGTTCAATCTTAGTCTGTTGTCCAACAGGCATTATACAGCAGGTTTGGGGATTACACTAAATTATTGTATTGGTTATTTCGCCATCACTTTCTTGCTGACACTTTATTTGCAAGGGGCACTGCAGTTAAGCCCGCTAGAGTCTGGAATGCTGATGATTCCATTATCAGCACCCCAACTTATTATGGGACCCTTGGGCGGTATACTTGCCGACCGTTTCGGACCAGTGCCCATGATGTTAATTGGTTTAATATTTATTTCTACCGGCTTATTTATGTTGGGAAACCTAGGAGTACAACTGTCCGTGGTTGCAGTAGTCATACCGCTGATCATCATTTCCATTACCAATGGCCTTTCTTGGTCATCGGTGGCTAAAACAGTTCTTTCAGCTGTACCTAGAGAACAATCGGGATCAGCTTCAGGTATGTTCTACACCATCTATAACGTGGGTAGGGCATTAAGCCAAACGTTGGCGTTGGCGGCAGTGCAGCTCAGCGTACCGCCAGTTATTATCTCTCAAGCATTAATGGGAACAGCGGAGGCACAGAGTCAACATGTGCGTACGATGTTGGTTCATTCCATCGACAACAGCTTTCAAATTTTCATCATTTTCTTCCTGATTGCACTGCTACTTACCTTGTTTTTAATTCATTCACAGCGAGCTAATAATGTATAGGAAAGGGGTTCTGCAATACTCTAAGTCGAACGCTTAAAGTGACCTTGCTTTACCATTGGCAAATACTGATATTCGATGTATGCTTACGGCAAGAGATTGGACGTGAACTATCTCGGTAAAAATTTTTCAGGTCATGCGACAACTTGCTTGACAAACGCCGGTATATCTAAAAGCTCCTTGCATTGCGAAAATTTTAATCCCCCGACGTAATGAAAAGGAAAGTCATCACTCGATAACAATTCGATATTGTCTTCAGAATTATTGCCGCGATCAAAAATGACGGTAATTCATTTCGGCTATGAATACGCACGGAGTTTATGTTAACTGAAATGGTGCCAAAAAGAACGAATCGTTGCCGCACCCCTATATAAATCTCATGCAAAAAAACGTCTCTCTAGAATGCTCTAGGAGACGTTTTCTTGTGTTTGTATGCTATTTGTATGCTACGACGCTTTCTTGCAAGAGTAGGAAGAAAAATCTTGATTACTCTGGAGTGTTTGGTTTCAAAAGGTATTAGAAGTATTTCTGACAGGTTGGACTACATACTGCGGCTATGCAGCCGAGGCATGGATCGTAGGTATAAGTTCGAGTTGCGGTACACCCATGCAAAACTGTTGCTCTGATAGGGGGAGATATTAAGGTAATTAGCGAGCGACTAATCATAGAGCTTTCAAATGACACTACATATAGTCACGGCCTGTAATGACCCAATTAGAACCGTAAATCTCTATTCTTTTCCCACTAGGATTACGGCTGGTTTCTATAGTCTCAATATAACTCCCGAATACGGAAAATGACAGATTACGGCGAGGAACCTCGCTTACGACCCGTTTTTCAGATCATTTAATCTCTTCGGGTCAATTCGCCGGGTAGGTCAGGGCTATTACTAGCCCTTTCCCCCCTAAGAACCAGGACTTGTGGCTTGGCACCACATCCGGCTCATGCAAGCATTTATCGGAGCGCAGGGTTTAGTCGAGTTCTGATTGTTTCTTTGGTCCAGGTTTCCTTGGAGCGTTGTTTCTTTCGTTTCGCCCGGTCTTTTTGTAGTCTCGTTTGGGGCGGGGAGGTACTCCGCACGGGGTGTTTGGAATGGTGGTCAATGTGGCAAGAGATGTGGACCAGTTCTAAGTTGTTCATGATGTTTTTGCCGCCCTGGCATGTTGGAGTTTTACGATGCAATTCCAGACCCTCATTTCTGTCAATGATCGACATACCGCACAGTGGACACTTGTAATTTTGTTTTTTGGCTAGTTTTTGCCGCGTTCCGAGATTTACGCCGTTGAATTCCACTTGGTCCCTCATCTCAAAATAATTCCTTAGACTTGGGTCAAATGGTGAGCTGGTATATCTGATCATTATGTGTTGTTTGACGCTTGTCCATGTGGCTTTGATGGTTTGGAAGTTGTGGTTGTCAGGGTCGGTCAGTATCCATCGATTGGTACTTTGTCCTGTGTGGTCGGGTTTGAAGTATTTTCCAATGATCCATTTCCAACTCTTGTTGGGGTGGAGCCGACTGAGAAATTTGCGAGTCTTGATCCAAACGTAGCTATCGAGGGACGATATGGTGTGCCTTGTTTCCTTGCCCTTGGTATCGCGGGTGATGGCGTGTCGCCAGTAGTTTACTGTGCCTCGAATAATTGGGTTAAGATTATGGATGAGTGTCCCGACATTGTTCCCAGTACATCTTTTAAATGTTTCGGCAATTTTCTTGCGGGCCTTCTTAACACTTTTCTTGCTGGGTTTGACAACTAACGGGGGATTTCTATGATAGCTTCCCTTGTGGTTGCCTGGTTCAAGTCGTTTGAAGTTGTGGCTTAGGAAATCGAATCCTTCGTATATGCTGGTTATCCTGGTTTTTTCCGCAGCCAATGTCAGACCTCGTTTTTCGAGGTAGGGAGCAAGTTCCTCGTACATGTTTCTGGCTTCCTCTTTTGTGTGGCACAAAATAACGAAGTCGTCCGCATATCTTACCATTGTCACGCTATCTTGTATTACTTTGTGCCGCAGTTCCGGGGCCCCTCTTATTCCGTTGGAGTCTTTAGGGTAGTTTTTATACTGTATATACTTGACTCCAATGGCTTCCTCCATACCGTGGAGAGCAATATTTGCAAGTACTGGACTAAGTACCGAACCTTGCTGAGTGCCATCCTCCGTGCGGTGAAATACCTTGTTGTCTACATAGCCGGCCTTGAGCCATTTGCGAATAAGGCAGTATCCGGGGAATCCTTTGGTTTGTTCTAGGATGTAGTCATGGTTGAGGTGTTCGAAGCATCCCCGAAAATCGCCTTCGAAAATCCATTCGCGTTTAGACAGCTTCATTTGGATAGCCGTCAGGGCATCATGGGCGCTGCGTTTGGGCCGAAAGCCGTAGGAGATAGGTTCAAACCGGACCTCCCACTGCGGCTCCAGAGCCAGTTTGACTATGTTTTGGACCACCCGGTCCCGTATAGTGGGGATCGATAATGGTCTAAATTTGCCGGGCTTTCCTTCTTTCTCGATGTATACTCTGCGGACGGGCGGAGGGGTGTGTTCTTCCAGGTTTAAGGTACACATCTCTTGATAGAGCTTAGTCCTTTGCTCTTGGTCTAACGCTTTGTACCCATCGACCCCTGCCGTGCGTTTGCCTTTGTTAATTTGTGTGACTTGTCTGATTGATAGTAGTAACGCCGCTCGGCTACGCATGAGTAATCGCTGAAGGTTACGAACTTTTCTTTTGTTTCCCTGTTGCTCTGCACGGTAAATCCGTTGCTGAATTCGCCTAACATGGCGTTGGAGTTTCTGCCAGTTGACAGTTTTCCAGTCTGCCACGGGAGGCACAGCGGACGGTTCCGACGGGAGTTGCTCGTTTAACACGGCAGGTGCCTCCTTTCGAGGCTTATTTAGGCTAGGTATTCCGTGTTGCTCACCAGTTCGAAGTCGGCTTCCTTTCGGGTATGATATCCGTCGACGTTATTCCATTTCGTTGGGCTAGTCCCATACTTGTGTATGGTTCACCCTGCCTGGGATTTGACAGGCTTTGTGGTTATTTCCACTGACGGCGTTTGCTTCTTCGAACATCCGCTACCCTCTGGCCTATATAGTTCTCATTACTGAGTTCTTACCCCTGATTTTGATCGTTTGCGAATGGGCAAGCGTCCGTGGGGTGCGCAAAGGGCTTACCGAGTTTGGCATGAGTTAGATATGACTGGGTCAGTGCCTTCCTGTACTACAGCAGGTGTTTTGGTTGTGGCGCGATGGCTGCGAGAATCCATCTTTCTACCTGCGTTTCAACAGTGACAGCCTCTTACTGAAGGTGCAGATTATGTAGCTTACGTAAGACACTCTACCAGTCTACCCCTGGGCCGACACCGCCTTGAGGCTAGCAGTAATCTTGGCCTTCTCCTTTTGCAACCGATCTGTCAGATTACTCCAACAGCCGTTTCGGATGGGGTTACTCCTACAACTGGAGCATCCGCTTTTTACTGTCGTCCTTTGTGATAGGATTGTATGACATACATATCCTTCTTGAGGGCTTCGTCAATCCGCGGCACTAACTATACTGTCGGCCGAACGGCCTCCAGTTAAGGACAAGCCAAGAGCTCGTCGCAACTCGCAGCTCTGCTGCGTAAAAGGTGATAAAATGGTATAAAAACACGGAAGAAAGTGATTTGGATGAGTAAGTATATTCACAGATCACACAATGTGTCAGTGCTAATATACCATTTTGTTTGTCCGGCAAAGTATAGAAGAGTAGTATTTAGTGAAGAAGTAGACCAAACGTTGAAAGATGCTTGTCTGGAAATTTCGAAAAGGTATGAAATGCAATTTTTAGAAATCGGAACAGATAACGATCATGTTCACTTTCTCATCCAAGCTGTACCAAAGTATGGACCGTCAGGGATTATAAGAGTAATAAAAAGTATCACTGCAAAAGTAATATTTGAAAAACATCCAGAAGTAAAGAAGAAGCTTTGGGGTGGGGAATTTTGGACAGATGGATATTTTATTAGTACCGTGGGAAAGCATGGGAATGAGAAGAGCATAACAACATATGTGAAGCAACAAGGAATCGAAAAAGAGTATAAGAAATTGCATGATGAGCAATTAAGATTGTTCTAGGCAGTGAGTTGCGGATTGGCAACGATACCCCGCAGTCTCTGCTGCGGGGTTGTTCATTATGCTAAGCCAGAACTTGCCGCTTATTGTAAGCCATTCTTACGTTTTTCATCAGATGCTTTTTTGGATTGCTCATTTACAATTTCCACTGCATTAGGAGATTTGTAGATTTCAATTTTCGAATCAATTAAACCAAGGTTTCCCTTGAGAACGCCCATTCGTTTTATAATTTCTTTGCGATGTTCCATAAGTAATTTTTTTCGAACATCTATAGTATCAGTACCTTCCATACATAAATCTATATATTTCTTAATGTCTTTAATTTGCATTCCTGTATTCTTTAGACAACAAATTATCTTAAAAAAATTTACGTCGGATTCAGTGAATTCTCTGTTTCCAGATTTATTCCGTGCAACAAATGGCAGAAGACCCTCTTTGTCATAAAAACGAATTGTATGCGCTGAAATGTCAAAGATATTTGCTACTTCATTTATAGTATAAATCAAATTTAAACTCTCCTCTAATTTGTATTAAAACCAGCTTGACTTAGATATAACTCTAAGTGCTAATATTAATATAAATCACTAGATAGTCATTTTCAAGTGATTAATAAATGATTAAAGGAGTTTATTATAATGAATAAGGTATTAATTTCCGGTGCGAATAAGGGGATTGGTTTTGAAACTGCCCGTCAATTAGGTCAACAAGGTTGGTCAATCTTATTGGGAGCACGTAATGAAGAACGTGGCTTAGCAGCCGTGGAGGAGCTCAAAGCAGGTGGTGTCAATGCGGAATGGATCAAAGTAGATCTGAATGATGTGTCAACTATTCATGCTGCTGCGAAATATATTAAAGCCAATCATGCTGACTTGAATGTTTTGATTAACAATGCCGGTATCCCCGGTGACCTGCATAAGGGTGCTTTAGATTTCACTTCCGTTGAATTACGGGAAGTTTTTGATGTGAATTTCTTTGGAAACTTTGAAATGATTAAAGCCTTTACACCCATATTAGCGGCTAATAATGGACGTATCTTGAATTTGAGCATCCCAACAGTTGCCAGTGATTTCTTTGCACCTTTCGCTTATATGACTAGTAAAGCGCCATTAAACTCAATGATTGCGGCTTTTGGCCTGTACTATACAAAAAATAATATCTCAGTTGAAATATTTGGTGTGATGCCGGGCGGGGTTACTACTGACTTGAATGGAAATTGGACAGGACCATTCATGAAGACTCTTGCACAAGGTGGCAAGATCATTGTTGACCTTTTAACTAATGGAAAGCATTACCAAGGCAAGGTATTGAACGAATATGGCGTGGCTATGGATTATGAAGCTAATTACTTACTAACCCCCATGCCGTCGCCTAATTACTTACTAAAAGCGTAAAAATAAAAATGGACTCGCGGGGACGGTTATTGTGAAAGTAGATTTTTATCGGTTCACCTGTGACTGGCTCTGTGATAGCTGTTCTATTGAATAATATTCAGTTCTATTGCTTCACCTTATAGTATAAATGAATTTCGCCGCTATAGATGATACGCAGAACCGTATCACTGGTAACGGCGAAAAATGGGTGGATTTCAAGGTCGCGGCTCGCCTACACCATCCAAATCCGGAAATCGGGATAGGGAGCGGTGACTAACCTTTTAGGCCCGTGGGTTGCGAGTTCGAGCCTCGTTGTCCGCTCCAGTAAAATCAAGGCTTCTAGCTTGTGTCTAGGAGCCTTTTTTGTGCTAGCCGGTATGTTTCCCCATGTTAACAGCTATAACTTTCGTACGGAAACTAAAGCGTTTTACATTATTTGGTTGGCGTACGATTTTTTCCTTTTGGGTAAGTTTGACTAAAACCGCGAAATGTAAATTTGAGAATTACCCATATAATAAAGTTTGTTATTGGCTTATAGCTAAAGGGTTTCTAGGAATCACGCTCCTTTCGATTGGCTTAGAATTTTGAGAGCACTTGACTCATGTTAATTGTCATGATACCTGAGTTTTGCAGTGAAATGAGACAAAAAAGCTCTACTAACCCAGTAAATACGTGGGTTAGAGGGCTTTTGCTTTTTGGCAAAATGATGTTGTGAAATTAGGGCTTGTTTGAGGTATTATAATTTTTTTACTGACTTTTT
>JARLHU010000122.1 GCA_031292095.1 Desulfosporosinus sp. | reverse complement strand
CTTTTGAAGGGCTTAGTGGTTTGAAACGAATAGAGCGTGGAGGAAAATACAACGATTTAGTTAATGAGGCAAAAAAGAATGCCTTGACAATTCATGCTCGGGTTGTAGGTTCCATCAACGACCTAACAAAAGATGGGTTTAGGCATTTATCAGATAAGGATTTTATTCAACTGTATAACGATCTTGGTAAGATTACCATAGGATTTGCTGGGGAGTTCTCCATTTTAAGCGGAGCGGCTTCTATGGCCATAGGGGGACTAATTAATATCCTAATGGAATATTTCGCTTACAGAACCCCGATGATTATCAATGGCTTAATGGTTGGTGGAACTGTGGACATAACTAGCGCAGATCACGGCTACAAACTTGTAGAATTGGCCGAAATCGCTCGCCAGGATAATGATGCTGTTCAATTTTTAACCGGCCCAGCCTTTGACCCGATGGGCTGGGAAGTATTACCTGAACGATCACCTTTTAAGCAAGCCTTCCGTGAATTTTTAAAAGAATATGGGCACCGGGCAGTCTACGAGTTTGATATCATTAACCCCAGGTGGAAGGAAGATCCTTCTTACCTGATGGACATTATACGTAGTACCATAAAAACTGCTGATCTGGCTAAATTGAGGGCCAAGCAAAAGGGAAAATTCGAACAAGCTTGGCAGGAAATTGAAAATAAAGTACCCTCTAGTATGCATAGTTCGATTAAGAAATTAATTAGGGAAGCTCAGGAAGGAGCTGCCGTGCGGGAAAAGACTAAATCAGTGATGGTCGTAGTGTTGGGGGCTTACCGGATGATAGCCCAGGAGGTGGGTTCGCGTTTCTGCGCACGAGGTATCATAGAAAAACAAGGCGATATTTACTTCTGTACCTGGCCTGAGCTGGTAACGCTATTAAAGGGCGAATGGGAAGGTGACGGGCTCCGGGCACTGGTTGCCGAACGAAAGATTTTCATGAGTGAAATGGCGGCCATTGCACCGCCGGATATTATTATGGGGGATACTCCTAAGTATTCGGAGCCCGCTGCCCGGACTTCCGGCAATTGCCTGGTAGGTGTGCCAGTTGCCGCCGGAAGAGCCTCCGGTACAGCTCGATTGATCCGTCATCCGGATGAAGGAAGCAGGTTGCAGCCAGGAGATGTTATGGTAGCGCCATCCACCGATCCGGGTTGGACCCCATTGTTTTTAAAAGCCAGCGCCGTGATCATGGAAACCGGAGGCTTCTTATCCCACGGGGCCATTGTGGCTAGGGAATACGGGATTCCTGCCGTGGTGAATATACCCGGTGTCATGCGAGTCATTAAAGAGGGCTGGAAAGTAGATGTCGATGGGGATGAAGGTAAAGTATTTCTTCAAAACTAATAGAGACTGTTCAGCGTCAAATGAAGCCATATATTGAGAAACCCTAGATTGCCGTTTGTGTAATCTAGGGTTATTAACGTCTAAAGAAAAAACCTGTATCGGTTAATCTTTAAAGAGAGCGCCGGTATAGACTCGAACAAAGGTATTACTGAATACCATGAACCAGCAAAAGGCTAGCAACCAATAACAAAGGAAACCAAAGAGCCTGACGGCCTCGGACTGAAAAAGAATAGAGATTAAATAGGTGGCACCTGTGTAAGCGCCAAGAGGAAAGGTGAAGGACCACCATGATAAAGTATAGGGTAGGTTCTTTTTACGAATGTAGATAATAGTAATAACACTAGCGGCAATCAGCCACCAAAAACCAAAGCTCCAGTAAAGCAATCCGAAAAGATTAAGAATGGGTGTCACCGAACTGCCCAGAAAGGGCGCACTAACGGCTTCCAGGTTCAGAAGGGAAATGGTCCCCGCTCCGATCGGACCCAGGTAAATCCAGAGAGTAGGGATTAAGGAACCGGGCAGGGGCAGGGCAATAAAAAATCGATAAAGGCAAATGGCCGCAAGCAGCATAAAGAGGAAAAAACCGGATCCCCAAGCCACATAATTCAATAGGAGCAGAGATTTTTGCAAGGACTGTGACCAGTACGGAATTAGTTTGGCTCCGGCAATGGGAACGACAATTAAACTCGCAGGGGGCATAAACCAGGCGGGATTAAAGTCTTCAATAGTTATTTTGTAGAAAAAATTTATAATTGGGATAATTAAAGCCATTGCCAGAGACAGAACGACTCCGGCAATCCATAAACCTTGAGCGATTTTCACGGTTAAAGCCTCTCCGATATAACCCGTTCCAAGCAAAAGAAAGTCTACCGCCAAGACTAAGCAGGCGATGGGCAAGGTGGCGTAATATTGCCCTATAATGGGGTGCTTGAGATCTCTGAGTGCATGGTCATGAAATATAAACCAGCGCAAGGTCCAGGGGACCAAAAGGCCGAGAAAGAGAATTAGATTGATGATCCATAGAAACACCGCAACGTTGTTTAGCCATGACCAATAACAGGCGTAGTATTTACTAGTGACGGAGAAGATTCCCGTTCCCATGACAGAAGCAAACCAGGCAGGGGAAAGTTTTTTGGTGACACCTCTGAAAATCTTTTCGCTGCGAGCGATATGTTCATCGTCATCACACCTTCTCTAGGGGGCTTTTTCCGACCATTGCTCTGGCATTATATATAAATTATTCCTATGCCCCTTAAAAGTATTTTAACTGGAATTGATCGTTACTGTCTCTGCATATTTATTTTATATTTCTGGATAATTTTTCGCAGATTGAGTAAAGAAAATATCGGTCCCTGCGGGCCGATATTTTTACGGAGATTTTCGTGATTCATAAGGGCTTGGCAGGAAACCACTATCCCTTTAGGGTAGTGGTTGTTGATTAGATAACGACTTAATGAACGAAGATAATAGGGCTTATTATAAGGCGATATCCAATCGAAGTGCTAGTCTGATAGATTATCAGATGGCCCTAAGTAAGACTTTCAACTGCTTTATTCGTTGGCACATGGCGAATAAAGCAGTTTTTAACGTATCTGAAAGTATTCATGCAAGTGAGAACCGTCCCCACTTGCATGCAACAATTGGACCCATTAATACATGATATTAATGGGTCCAATCGTGGAGCGGAAAACGTAAAATTGCAGGGTAAATCACATAGTTTAGCACTTCTAACATCATGATTAACAAGTTTTCAGTACGATAGTAGCACTATCTCCAACAACGCAAGGGGGTTCCATATTTGAGTTAAAACATTTGATTCTGCCGAGGATGACGAAGCAAGAATATCTCAATTTCATCTTTTGTAATACGATAAAAAACCTTATATGGATCAGATTTTCCAACAGATATGAGCAGCATTCTTAAATTAACGGGGGTAACCTTTAAGAACAACAGCATTTCCTGGGATATATACGGAAAAGTCCTGTCCTTGCAGATAACTATTGATGTGCTCCCTCAAGAATGATGCTATAGGTTTAAGCTCTATTTCTCTTCTCCATTTATCAAGAGATATAAGTGAATCAACTGCCGATCTTCTCCAATGTATTCTCATGCTTCTCGAGCAAAACCCAAAAGTTTGTCTATTTCTAAATCAGAAAGGATTGGGTTATCTCCTTCTAAAGCTTCTAATAACAATTGTTCTTCTTCGGTATCAGTCACCTCATAAACATTAGTATCAGGATATTGTTCAACTTCGAATAATAAAAACTTCCGGTTACCAATTTCGATATATGGTGAACCTGAATTAACTGCATCTAGAACATCATTATTTTGAATTTTAATTGCCTTCATAAAAATCACTCCAAAACAAAGGATTTATCTAATTATACCATGAATTATTAGAACGAACCTAATAATTTAACTAGTTACCGATCCCAGACCGTTCATTGACGATTAAATATAGAAAAGATTATTTTGAGGAATGGATGAAACTTTATAAAAGATATTATTGAGGATGGCTCGGAGATAATTCTCTTACCCCGTCCACGGCGTTTTGGGAAAACCCTAAATATGTCTATGCTCCGCTATTTTTTCGAAAAATCAGCGCAGGATAACAGAGCGCTCTTTGAAGATCTGGCGATCAGTCAGGATCTTGATTGCATGGCCAGGCAGGGCCAGTATCCGGTCATTTATCTAAGCTTTAAAGAATTAAAAAATGACAACTGGGAAGATTGCTTGAATAGTCTTAAGTTCATGATTTGGCAAGAATACGAACGGCATAGCTATTTATCAGATAACGACCTCCTAAACGAAGAAAATAGGGCTTATTATAAGGCGATATCTAATCGAAGTGCTAGTCTGATAGATTATCAAATGGCTCTAAGTAAGACTTTCAACTGCTCTATTCGTTGGCACGTGGCTAATAAAGCAGTTTATAAACATATCTGAAAGTATTCATGCAAGTGAGAACCGTCTCCACTTGCATGTAGTAATGAGCACAACAATTGGACCCATTAATACATGATATTAATGGGTCCAATTTTGGAGTGAAAAACGTAAAATCGCATAGTATTGATCATTGCTTATCAAATTTGGTTTAGATTCAAATATACGAATTATTGTTTCTCACAATTAGCATACTTCTGCATTTCAGTGACAAGAGAGGATGATAATGCTGGTTATATTAGCACAAATATTTATAGGGTCTTCACTTCCTTTTTCATTAACTATTTCTTTGCTTGGAATATATTTTAAACGACCATATTTTTTAGTTATCGGTTCCATACTGAGCACTGGCTTTGCTTGGTATCTTACAGGCTCACCCCTCTTATTTATTCACATATTGGGCTATTTTTTGCCCTTGTCACACATTTTTGCCTTCGTATCTCTACGGATTAATAAAAAATTGGGTTATTTTTTGGTTGTCTTACCGTACGGTATTTTTTTCTTATCCTCTTTATTGATACCACTCATTTATGGCACATAATTCTTATCAAGCGTTATAACTGGAACTCGAGATTCTTAAAGGGGATATGAAAATGATTGAGTTTATTTTTATGCTATTTTTCGGTCTAAGCTTAATATCAATAATGCTTGCTAGCTTGAGTAATTGGAAGTGGTATTGGGTTGCTGGACTTTGCGTGTACATCTTTAGTTGTATAAGCATTTGGGACTTTCGAGGTTATACATTAAGTGTAACCTTTGTGCTGTGGGCACTCGCAATTGGCCACACTCTAAAACTCATTAAAAAACTGTACCATTCAGTAATTGTTGTAATTATAGGTTTAATTTTGTGGTTTTTTATGTTTAATACTTTTGATTTTACTTTGTGGTTCCCACCTTTTGGGATCTTTTCGTAGTTATCGCCGGATCACTGGCGAGTTTAATATTCGAATCAAGTAATGAATTGCTTTCTTAATCAAGATTGCTTGTGAATTTAAGGAAATCATATTAATATAAATCTAAGAACGTTACGGTACTGTCTTCGTGGTGATGTAGGAAATATGACTTGCATGGCTAAGCAGGGTCAGTATCCGGTCATTTACCTAAGCTTTAAAGAATGACAACTGGGAAGACTGCCTGAATAGTTTCAAGTTCATGATCTGGCAAGAATACGAGCGACATAGCTATTTAATTAGATAACAACTGCACTGGTGAAAACGGTTAACAAGAACATCTCCATGGGCGAAGTAGAGAAAAATGACCATGAAAGTATTCATGCAAGTTAGAACCGTCCCCACTTGCATTTCAATTGCATTCAGAATAACTGAGGAGGGATGAAAAATGGAATTTATCTTCATGCGCCACGGGAAAGCCCAAGACCGAGAAGTGAGTTTGCCGGATGAGGAGCGGCGACTGACGGTGAAAGGTAGTAACCGGGTGAGGGAGGTGGCACGGGCATTGGCCAGCGGCTTTGTCACGGCTCGGAATGTTCAAATTTGGTCTAGTCCCTTAGTGAGGGCGAAAGAAACAGCCGAGCTTCTGGCCGTAGTTCTGAAGGTGAAGAAAGTGACGATCCATCCGGCTCTTGCCTCAGGGGACTTGGATAAATTGTTGCATGACGTTAAGAATCAGTCGAACAATGACACCATTATCTGCGTCGGTCATGAGCCCTACCTGGGAATGTGGGTAACCCGTATGACCGAGGCTGTGGTGCCCTTCAAAACCGCCTCGGTGGCGGCGGTGAAGGTGACCACTCTGGAACCACCAGCAGGGGAGTTGCGTTGGTTCGTTGACAGCGAAGTACTGGCCAATATTGCTGAGGCAAATTGCTGACAACAGGGGAGGGGGAGTCTGCATTATGGGCAGGAAGACGGAAATAGAGCTAAAACTGCAGATCATGGATAAGGCTATGTGGGAAACCTTGCCTAAGTCAGCCTGGTTGAAGGGCTTGATAGTAGCAGAGTCGGCAAAGGTGGAGACCATGGAGGCAACTTACTATGATACACCGTCACGGACCTTGTGGAAGACAGGTTATGCGTTTCGCGTTCGTCAGGAGGGAGGTAGCTGGATGGCTACTCTTAAAGGGGCGGGCCAATCCGAGGGTGGTCTGCACCAGCGGCGGGAGTGGAATGTACCCATACTAGGACCGGAGCTTGACCAAGAAGTGTTTCGCCAAATGGAAGGCACTGATAAGTTGGTGAAAAGCCTAAAGGGACAACCAGGTCTGGAGCCGTTGTTTAAGACGGTCTTCACTCGTTGGAGTGTGCTCGTGCATCTTCAAAATAGCCCAGGGCTCTTGGAATTAGTGATGGATAAAGGGGTCATAAGCGCCGAGGATAAGAATGAAGATATCTACGAAGTGGAAATTGAACTGAAAGAAGGAACGGCACAAGATTTGCTGGCCTTTGGGGCAGAATTGTCGCGTCGGTTCCCTCTGTTGCCAGAAGAGAAAAGCAAATATTACCGTGGCCTGTGTTTGGCCGGGCTGCCAGTTGTAAGCAAAGCAAAATCGACGGCTCCATGGCCGTCAACGGTAGGAACTTTTTTGGCCGAAGCGATAGGAACGGTATTGACCGCCCAAACAACCTATTTTGCGAAACAAGATGCCGTGGAAGGGATCCACGATCTGCGTGTGGCCATACGGAAATTGAGGTCACGACTTTCCTTTGCCGCGCCACTTTATCCTGACGAAGAAGGACAACACTGGAAAGATGTGCTCCGGAGTTGGAACAGCCGCATGGCGGGGATACGAGAGCTGGACGTGCTTCAGGAAGAGTGGGCCATTGCTGCGGAACACTGTGGGGTAGACAATAGCAACAGTCTCTTGACTGCTTATTTAAAGACCCGAAGGGATAAGCTGGCCGGTACCTTGGATAAAGTCATGGCTAAAGGTAAACTGACGGCTGACCTGCTGGCCTTCTGGGCTTGGTCCAGCGCTACAGAGACGGCCGACGAGAGAGAGAGCGACTGGCAAAAATATTCCAGTAAGCGCCTAGAACAGTGGTTGAAGGATGTGCGCCAAAAGGCGAAGCAAGTGGATCGCACGGATGCTTCGGCGCTGCATAGGTTGCGGATTCGAGGAAAGAAGGCTCGCTATATACTGGAGCGGCATGCGCAGCACGACAATGACAGGAAAACGGTGCGTCTGACTGCCAAACTACAACAGTTTCAGGACTGCTTAGGAGACATTCATGATACGGACCAAGGCCTTAGTTTGCTTCACAAGCTGAAGCGAGGGAAACAGGATTTGGAACTAGTCAGAGAGATCGCTTACCTGGTGGGTTGGCAAGCCAGACGCGGTTATGATGCCATGCAACGGTTTGGCATTCAAAGCGAAGAGTTCCGAAGCACAGTGAAGTGGTGGTTGGATGGCAGGATAAACGGATAGAATCTGATAGGAGCGGAAGGCACAGCTCCCTGGCAGATTTCGAGTTCAATCGGTATATACATACACACGTGCGCACGCGCGCTCTCTCTCCTTCTTTCTACAGGTTATATTGGGGCAGGTGAAAGTATTCATGCAATTTAAGCATGCAACAAAGAACCGTCCCCAGTTGCATCCAGTTGCATCCAGTTGCATCTGCAACCAAGAACCGTCCCCAGTTGCACACACATGCATGCCCCACTTCGTATCAAACTCTATTCGCCGATTTTCGGCGAATAGAGTTGTTTTATTTTACCCATAAAAATTAAATTTTCAGCAGACTTTCAGGTGGCATTTAGGTGTGATTCAGGTACGAAGGTTATAGTAATGGAAACCTACAAAAGCTAAAGCGAAGTAAAGACCGACAAAAATTATTTGTAAAAGGAGTTTATATAGCTATGAAATTGTTTAAAGCGAAACGGATTGACCCGTTCTTGATTGGGATTACCTTGCTTGCCGCTTTCTTAAATATCTATGGTATCTGGAAGGATCAATATGCCAATGCCTATTACACATCAGCAGTCACAAGTATGTTGCAAAGTTTTCACAATTTCTTCTTCGCTTCGTTTGATCCCGGGGGATTCGTGACGGTGGATAAGCCTCCCGTAGCGTTCTGGATCCAGACGATATTCGCTTATGTGTTCGGTGTACACGGTTGGAGTGTCATTTTACCCCAGGCTCTAGCCGGAGTCGGGTCGGTATTACTGATTTACGCACTAGTTAAACCGTCCTTCGGTAAAACAGCGGCCAGGTTCGCGGCCTTAGTGGCCGCCTGTACACCCATCGCCGCAGCCGTAAGCCGCACAAATAACGTCGATAGTTTATTGGTTTTTACACTGTTAGCTGCAACGTGGATGTTATTTAAGGCTGTTAAAACCCAAAAATGGATTTGGTCCATCGCCGCTTTTGGGGTGATCGGGGTAGGTTTCAATATCAAAATGCTTCAAGCGTATATGGTGCTTCCGGCTTTCTATCTGTTTTATTTACTGGCTTTCAAAGTTAAATGGAAAAAGAAATTTGGCATACTTGCCGCCTCAATGGCAACCTTACTGATTGTTTCGTTATCCTGGCCCCTCATCGTGGACAGCATTCCTGCGGCAAATCGGCCGTACATCGGAAGTAGTCAAACAAATTCGGTTTTAGAGCTAGCCTTCGGTTATAACGGGATTGCTCGCTTGACAGGTCAAGGAGGGCCTGGAGGAGGCAACAAAGCAGGAGCCGATGGAAAGATGCCTACTTCGCAGCAAACGTCCGATCAAACGCTAGCGGTCGGAGGGCAGACGGCCGATGGAGTTGGGCAAATGCCGCAGGGCTTTGAACCTGGTCAGAATGGTGCTCCAGGGCAGAGGCCGGCTGGTGATGGCAAAAATCCTGGAGGGAATCAAGGAGACGGTGGCGGTGGCATGTTCAACACCGGAACAGCCGGACCACTTCGATTGTTCCAATCTCAGTTATCAGGACAAATCAGTTGGTTACTTCCGTTTGCCTTATTAGGGGCTGTCGGCTTGCTGATGGGGATGCGTAGAAAACAGTCGCTAACAGATAAGCAAAAGGAAAGTCTGTTTTGGCTCGCTTGGTTGTTACCAGTCATGGGGTTCTTTAGTGTAGCTGGGTTTTTCCATCAGTATTATCTCATTATGTTGGCACCCCCTATTGCAGTTCTGACTGGCGCAGGCTGGGTAGAACTCTATAACTTTAACCGCAACCACAAAGGCTGGAAACGGTGGTTGCTGCCAGTCGGGCTTTTGAGCACGACAGCCTTTGAACTCTATATTCTGCTTCCTTATAAGGGTCAGATCGGACTTGGTTTGCCAATTATTGTTGGGGTTTTGGGTACGGTGGCTTCACTCATGCTGGGCATCAATATCGTCACTCGATCCTCGCATAGCGGTTCAGCCAGTCCTACAGTGATTTTTCCTAACGATAGTGCCCACCAGAAGTTATCGTTTCGAAGTAAAATTAATAGAACTGCCGCAGTAGGAGGCTTGTTCGTACTGCTGGTCGCTCCCCTCTTTTGGTCTGCGACTCCCATCATCTATGGAGGAAACAGCATGTTGCCGGCAGCGGGGCCAACATCGTCAGGAAGCGGAATGGGTATGCCAGGCGGAGGTCAAGGACAGATGACTGGCCAAATGCCAGGGCAGACACAGGGCCAGAAGCAAGACGTAACACAAGACACGACACAGGAGGACATAACACAAGAACGAACGCAAGATCGCACACAGTCTCAGGCGGGAGGACAGTCAAGAGACAGTGTCGACACAAACTTGTTGGCTTATTTAACAGCCAATAATACCGGCGAAAAATACCTGTTTGCCACAACCAATGCAGGCACAGCCGAAGCCTACATTATTAAAACGGGGAAAGCGGTGATGGCGATGGGTGGGTTTTCCGGCTCCGACCCGATCCTGACCGTAGATAAATTGAAACAAATGGTTGCCAACAAAGAAGTTAAATATTTCTTGAGTTCCTCGGGCGGACCCGGAGGAGGAAGCTCAGACGTTCAGGCCTGGATTGTTAAGAATGGGAAGGTAGTCCCGCAGACTGAGTGGCAATCGAGCACGGGTAATTCCAGCGGAGGCATGGGTATGAACGGAGCTTCAACCTTATACGAAATCAATCCCTAAAAAGTAGGAGGCAAGAGTATGAACGCAGACATTCGTTATTCCATTGTTATTCCAGTCTACAATGAAGAAGCAGTCATCAACCAAACCTACCAACGTTTGAAGCAGGTGATGGATTTAACAGGAGATTCTTATGAACTAATTTTCGTGAATGATGGTAGCTGCGACCATACTGCTGCTATGATCAAAAATTATAGGGATCAGGATGATGCTGTGAAACTCATAACCTTTTCCCGTAATTTCGGTCACCAAATAGCCATTACAGCCGGGATGGACTATGCGTTAGGCGCAGCGGTGGTTGTGATAGATGCAGATTTACAGGATCCGCCAGAGCTGATTTTGGATATGATTGCGAAGTGGAAAGAAGGTTTTGACGTTGTTTACGCCAAACGGACGAAACGTAAGGGAGAAACATTTTTCAAAAAGCTTACCGCCCGTTTGTTTTACCGAATCCTAAGCGCTTCCACGGATCTCGATATCCCGACGGACACCGGTGATTTTCGCTTACTGGATCGCAGAGTGTGTGAAGAACTGAAACGGCTGCCAGAAAAAAATCGTTACGTTCGCGGTTTGGTGAGTTGGGTGGGATTCCGGCAAACTGCGCTTGAGTATGAAAGGGATGAACGGTTGGCTGGAGAGACTAAGTATCCGTTAAAAAAAATGATCAAGTTAAGCATGGACGGGATTACTTCCTTTTCCTATAAGCCCATTAAACTAGCAACCTATGCTGGTTCTGTAATCATCACGTCTGGCTTGACCTACTTGGCAGTTATGTTACTTCTGAAGGTATTCGCCAAGTCTGTGATCGCAGGGTGGAATCTAGTTATGGCAATGCAACTGGTGTTGACCGGCCTTGTCTTGACGATGATGGGGATTATCGGTGAGTATATCGGACGTATCTACGATGAAGCAAGAGATCGCCCCTTATATATTGTGAGTGAATGTTGCGGGATGATGAAAAAAGAACGAAAGGTAAAGAGGGTTGTCTAATGTCGAAACAATCAACTGAGTTTATGAGGTTCTGTCTGGTTGGAGCAGTCAATACAGGTATTGATTTAACTGTTTTTGCGGTTCTCTCCTCTTGGGGTTTTTCACTGCTAGTGGCACATAGTCTATCTTACACCTGTGGAGTATTGAACAGTTTTCTTCTAAATCGGACTTGGACATTCCGGGGACATGGTCAATCCCACGGACAGCTGATCCGATTCTTGGCACTAAACCTTGTCACCTTAACAATAACGTATGGTTTGTTAGTCTACTTTAACACGTCCTTAGCCTGGCCCTTGCTCGTCTGTAAATTGTTAGCGACGGGAGCGAGCCTTGGGATTAATTATTTCGGAAGCCGTTTATGGATTTTTTCGCCAATCTCACTTTAGAAATGGAGGGGTGGTTATAAAAAAGCATATCCCTAAAATAGGCCTGTTATTGATCTTGTTATTTTCAGGAGTAGTATGCACTACGACCTTATGGAGTTATGGCAGTAATGTTCAATCCACTCAAAATAATATCGTATCGAGTAACTCGATTCCTATTCAAAGCAACCCATCGCCAAGCAACACAGATCAAAGCGGAAATCAAGGTATAAATCAGGATCAGAGTATAAGTCAAAGCCAAAATATAAGTCAAAACTCATCTCAACCACCTCAACCCCTAAATGGGCAGTTCCAACCTTCGGCTACAAGGCAGAGTATAGCACCTAATCACGGGTCGAAGCCGAATGGAAGGGCAAATGGGAGTGAAGGCACGAATGCCAGTGCGGGTGCAAGTTATACCCTCGAAATTATTGCCTATGCCGTTGCTTTTTTGATGTTTTTTCTGGCAGCCTATTACCTTATTACTAAGAAAAAGCTGAAAATCCTGCCTGGTAATGCAAAAATACTGATTCTGAGTTTACTCGGTGTGGGTTTGCTCTTGCGAATTCCTATGGCTCTGGTGATTAGTAGCCATCCATTTGATCTGAGTACGTTTAAAAATTGGGCAACGACTGCTGCAAATAATTTCTCTCAATTTTATCAAGGACGTAACGCCAGTGACTATCCGCCTTTGTATATCTACCTTTTATTTATAATTGGTAAACTTGGGAGTCTTACAGCTCTGAGTCCCTATTTCACGTTACTCTTAAAGCTGCCATCTATAGTTGCGGATATCGCTACGTCCTTCTTGATTTACAAACTCGCCAAAAAATATCTCTCATTGGAAATTAGCATTCTGCTAGCTGCATTTTACACCTTCAACCCGGCTGTACTGATTAATTCTACGATCTGGGGTCAGGTGGATTCGTTTTTTACATTAATCATTGTCGGAGCAATTGTTCTTCTCACAGAAAAGAAAATCGGTCTGGCCTCTGTCTTGTTTACTGCAGCTGTTCTCATGAAGCCGCAGGGGATTATCTTTCTTCCGGTACTCTTCTTTGAATTAATAAGGCAAAAAGCACTTAAGAGTTGGATAAATGTCGTCCTTTCCGCTTTGGTTACAGCCATAGTGATTGTTCTTCCTTTTTCTTTGAACACAAATGGGCTCTGGATTTTCAAACTTTTTGCAAGTACGCTCGGTGAGTATCCCTATGCCTCTGTTAACGCTTTTAACTTCTTCAGTTTACTGGGAGCGAACTTTACAAAGGATGAAGGTATTCTGTTCGTACTCAGCTATCACAGTTGGGGTATGATGTCGATTGTTCTGATCACAGCATTTTCTTGGTTTCTCTTCATTAAAGGGAAAAGCAGGGTCTATGCTTCAGCGGTCGCACTCCTCCTGATCGACGGTGTTTTCACGTTTTCTTCGAGAATGCATGAACGATATTTGTTTCCTGCCGTTGCCCTGTCAATTCTAACGTTTATCTATCTTAAGGATAAACGACTCCTGTTGTTAGCCACAGGGTATAGCGCGTCTATTTACATCAACACTCATTTTGTGCTCTATGAGACGCTGATTGGTATAAATTCCATTGCGTATGGTCCGATCCTCATTGTCACTTCTTTCTTAAATGTCTTATTGTTCGTATACCTTATTAAGGTTTTATACGATGTCGTTAGAGAAAGGAGGAGAAGTAACGGGGTTATACCTTCTGAAGAGCCAATTGTCTCTAATTTAACTTAAACTTTCATTTCCCCCTGGAAAAACTTTGATTAAATTTAAGGAGGAAATTGTTGAATGATGAAATTGAGTCATGTTCAAAAATTAAGAAAACCCTGGATAGTAGTAGGAATGTTGTTATCTTTAGTCATTATTTGGGTAGGCGGTTGTGGTTCGAAAACTGCAACTTCCACACCTGCTGCCTCTACAACACAATCAACGACTTCTGCACAGTCTAACCCAAGTGCACAAGCATCCACTACTGCCCCTGATGCGTCTTCTGCGTCTGCAACTCAATTAACAACTTCCAGTCAGGAGACTCAGGGTCAGACTGCACAAAAACCGACACTCAATCCCGCGGTCGAAGCCGCTATGGGGATACGACGTCTCCAAGATAATCAACAAATGGCTTTGACGAGCGATCAGAAAGATAAAATCAAACCGATTCTGCAACTTGTAGTCGATACTACGAACCCAAGTCAAGATTTTCTCCAACAAAAAGCAGATGCAATTAAAGCTGTCTTTACTGACCAACAAAAAACTTATTTGAGTACAAATACTCCGAAAGGCAATCCTAATGGAAATAGCCAAAATGGCCAGGATCAACCAAAAGACCAAACAGAAGGACAAAGCGGCGTTCCAAAGGGCGATCAAACTGCTCCTTCAGGCCAATTACAAAACATATTCAAACAGGTATTAGCCTCTTTAACATAACTTTAAATGGTCAAGCAAGACACTATTGATGCTTTTATAGAGATATTAGGCCTTCTCTTGCGCATGCAGGGAAAGGCTTAATATTTCTATAATTTTACCAATGCATTAATCCGATTGGACGAGATTACCGCTTCTCTCATTCAAGTTAATTTGTTTCTCGAGTTTAGGATATTTATTTTTAAATATGTTTCTTTTTACTTGATTCAAAGAGATTACCAAGATTTACATTCGATATATAAATGACTGAAGACAAAATATTTTTTGGAAGAAGGGGGAATTTTAATGAGCATTTCGTCCATAAGTAGTAATAGTACTACTCAAAGCCTCAGTGATATTTTGGCTGCTCTATTAAAAGCTAAGCTACGCCATCAAGCTGCCGAAAAGCAAAGTAGTACTATCTCAACTACTGGCTCGACTCAGGATAGCGCTGAATTTAGCACAGAAGCGTTGCAAGCGTCTAAAGATTCAAAGATCAATCCTTTGGACAGCTTGGTGTCTGACGGAACGATTACAAAAAATCAAGAAAATTTGATTGGAAGCGCTCTTCAAGCGGCTATGCAGGCACAGTTTGGCACCGCAATCAAGTACTACCACCAAAACAGACCCATTGGCCAGCTTGGTCTCTAACGGAATTATTACCCAAGACCAAGAAAATACTATTCAGACTACTTTTGAAACAGCTAGACAGGCTTATCAGTGTTAAGCAAAGATGCGAAGCCGCCGTGATACTAAAATAAAATCAAGATTTCCATGAAAAATGGAAATCTTGATTTTCAGTCTCTTATTATCGTTGCGCATAGGAGTCAGTTGCGAGAATCCTTGGAATTCAGGTACACAATCCTGAGGATTTTTGGCACTGACCCATTAAATGTAAATGTTAAATTAAAAGGAAATATAGAATCATATTTAAGAAATGCCGGAATTATTCTCCAAATAATAACCTACGCCACGGACTGTCTTTATGTAGGAAGTACCTATTTTTTTCCTAAGATAATAAATGTAAAGATCGACATTGGCAAACTCATTTCGTGAATAAGAACCCCAGAGCCTCTCAAAAATACGTTCCTTGGTAACAACATTTCCACAGTTACGCATTAGAGTTTCAAGTAATAAGGTTTCTTTTCTACTTAATTTAATGAAATCTCTGCCTTTAGATACATTGCATTTCAATGTATCTAATATTAATCCTGCAACCATGAGGTTATTGTCTACTAGTTCCTTACTCTTTCTTCTTGAAAGAGCTCTTAATCTTGCCAAAAGTTCCTCGGTAAAAAATGGCTTTACGAGATAATCATCAGCACCAGCGTCTAAACCGTCTACTTTGTCTTCAATTCTATTATTAGTTGTAAGAAACAATATGGGGATAGCTATGCCTTGCATCCGCAATTCCTTGACGATCGTTAGTCCATCGATGTTAGGAAGTAGCCAATCTAAAATAATAAGATCATAGGATCCGAATAAGGCCATTTCAAGACCGATTTCACCATCCGTAATCTCATCGACTACGTAACCTTCTTTTCTTAACATTTGACATATTGTTTTTGAAAGTTGAGTTTCATCTTCTATTGATAGTAGCTTCATTTTAAACCTCCCACTGAAAAAAAGTTTACTGACGCGCAAAATAGCTTATTTATTTACTAGAAAAAGGTAATTTGTCGGATCAGGGTATATTATACTTCTTGAATCTGAAAAGAAATTGATAGTTTGCTGAAAGATTGCTGAATGTTTAACGTGAGGCTTGCAATGCAAAACCCCGAGTGTTAAGACACTCGGGGTTTTGCGATAAACGTTTATTCAACATTCTTGCAGCATTAAGTCGTGATTTGAGAACATGCTATAAAAGCAGCAAATCTTCACTAGGCTCGATGGCGATACCTTAGGAGCTTAATAAATACTTAACTCTTGATTCCGGTCGTGTAGCTAAATAAACGCCGGTAATTACGATGGCGGAGCCAATGAGTTTAATAAGAGTGATGGACTCACCTAAGATGGTCACAGACTGGATGATCGTAAAGATAGGTACCAAATTAATAAAAGTGGCTGTACGAGGTGCACCTATACGTTGAATAGCAACCATCTGGATCAGGTAACCCAATACGGAAGCAAACACGCTCATATACAGAATGGAGAGCCATCCGCTCGCTGTGGCTGAAAATAGATATGTGGCGGGTTTTTCCCACAATACAAAAGGAACGGAAATAACAACACATATCAAGAAAGTATAAGCAGTGACCATGAGTGGTGAAAGGAGATATTGTTTCATATACCTGCGGCTGAGTAGCGAATAGACTGCAAAACAACAGACCGCGATCAGCATAAGTAAATCTCCTTTGTTGAATTGAGATTGGGAGATTAACCGCAAATCTCCATTAGAAATGAAGAGAAAGACGCCACCGAAAGACAGAACAATGCCAATTACCCTCCAGGGAGTCAATCGTTCGCTAAAGAACATGGCAGCTAGAAGTGTTGTAACCATGGGATTCGTAGCTCCGATAAGTGAGGAATTAATCGCAGTGGTATATTTTAGCGAAGTAAAAAACAATGCATGATAACAAAAAGTGCCAATGAATCCAAGCACGATAAGTGCGGGCCATTGTCTACCGTGCGGTAAAAGGTTTTCGGGCTCTCTAACGTACAAAATTGTAAAAATCAACGGTAAAGCGAAGAGAAAACGAAAGAAAGTCAATGCAAATGGAGGAAATTCTCCTACGGCAATTTTGCCGGTAATGAATGCGCCAGACCAAAAAATTGTGGTCAGCACCATTAGCAATCGAATCTGCTTATCGGACATTTAGATGCTCCTTTTTAGTTGTTAGTTGATTAATTTGAGAAATTAGTTGATCAAATAATAGGTAGCAAAATTTTTCGATTGAAAAATGCCTCCTGCTCTGGCAAAATCCAATTATCAAGTTGTTTTCCTTGTTCTTTAATGAGACGGTTAACTAGTACGTCATGCCAAACATAATCCTCAAGTAAATAAATATGTACAGTATCATCAGTATAAAAGGCATTATTGTCGCGTTCTGCAGAATGACCATATAGTAGTTCGCGACTATCAATTGAAAGAATGAACCAATTTTCCGAACGCAAAGAAGACATGTAATCGTTAGGGCGATGATTATAAAGTCCCTCAAGTGGCTGAAAAACCTCAAATGTGATACCACGTACTCGGCGCCCGTTTTGTACTGCCTGCTGTAGGTCCGGTAGTAGTTCATTGTACATCGTATCCCAGATTGAAAGTATTACTTGATTTTGCGCCCGGCGAATTAGAATGCGGCAAAACGCCAAAATGTTATTCTTTCCTCGCAGAGTAGAAATGTAAGTATCTGGCTGTTCTCCTTGGTTCTCAATCGCCTTTAACTCTTTTTCGGCAAAAGAGAAATCGGTTAGCCAGCCATTACGAATTTTTTCGAGAAAGACGCTTACCGGCAAACAGGTGTAGGTTTTTAACCCTTCAGCATTTTCTTCCGTCATTACAATTCCCTGCGCTACCAAAGATTCTAAAGTATCATATATCCTAGCTCTGGGAATACCTGATACTTTACTTATGGCGGAGGCATTGGAGGACCCACTTCTAACAAGTGCTTGATACGCTTTGGATTCGTATTGAGTAAACCCGAATCGTTGAAGGATCGCGCTTAAGTCTTGTACCATCACAGGCTCCTTTCTATAAACAAAATACTTGCTTCTTCCAAAGTAACTACTGGAGTAGTAACAACTAAATTCTATCAATTATTAGCACTCTAGTCAATCATAATGACTTGCTTTCGCAATTAAATTGCTCCAATTAGCAGTAGATATTTATTCCATGTATTCAGACGGTGAAGTACAGAAGACGAGATATTCCAATTTTAAGTGTATTGACTTTAATATAATCTGCAGGTAACATGGAGTAGATCAATAAAACGAGCTTAGAAATCTTATTTAACTTATTAAATGTCAGTAATTATAATTTAAAGGCATTTAAAATGGTATGAATCATATCGTAAATATTAGTTTATTTGTTTAAAAACTTTAAGGATAATGGCAAACCTGTCCAAAGGCAGGGACGCAAAGCTAAAGGGCCTTTTAAATGGCAACCAGCTACCGAAAACAAGGTTTTATTTTATTTTTCCACTTTATTAACTTCTAATTGTAATGAAGTTTTTGTATTGTACTCAGTAACGAGAACCTGTTGTTGTAGAAAATATAAATAGGGAGCGTGGTTAAATTGTCAAATTTCAACGTTAAAAAGTTAGCAATTGTATCACTGTTTTCTGTCGCCTCTTTACTATTAATTCCATTCAATGCAACAGCACAAACAATATCTGTATCTACTCTTACTCAATTACAAACGGTTATAGCAGCAGATATGACAGCAAGGGATTCTGAGTTTGTTATAAACTATACTGGTAGCACCTCAAATTTTAGTGCTGATCTCTCAAACAGTCTTAAAGTAGCCGAAGATAGCAATGATTATTTAAAGTTTTCTTTGTCTTCTTTATCATGTGGGGCTTCAGGTGCGGATGGAGATTTGAATATTGATGTCAAAGCAACTTATTTAACGACTGCACAGCAAGAAGATTATGTAAATACCGCTGTAACCCGAGCTTTAGCATCAATAATAACTCCAAGCATGACAGATTCTCAAAAAGAAAAAGCAATCCATGCGTGGATTTTAAAGACTGTATCGTATGACTATACTCTAGTCAACCACTCAGCGTATGCGGCACTTGTAGCACCCCACAAAACTGTATGCCAAGGCTATGCTCTGCTTATGTACAAAATGTTAACACAAGCAGGAATAACTACAAGAATTGTAAGTGGAACATTACACGGGGAAGCTCACGCCTGGAATAAGGTGAATATTGGTGGTAGTTGGTATAATGTTGATGCAACTAATGATGATGGAGTAAATACAACCCGATTTTACAATGTGACCGATTCTGTTCTGAGGCAAAATGGTTTTATGTGGGGCTGATTTCCAAGCGTAAAAATCCCATAAAGTAATTGATAAAATAGTTAAAAAATATTATAATAAATATCAAATAAGACTAATAATAATTTAACGAATTGAAAATTAGTATGTTATTTCATCAATGAAAGGGAGTGAATATTATGAAATATGCAGAGGAGGACTGTGAAGTCTATTGCAATATTTGCCAAAAGGTCACCAAGCTTAAAAAAGGGGAAGAAATCCCAACCTGTTGTGGAAAGTTAATGGTAGAGATATAAGAAACGAAGGCAAGGCTTGTCTGATATGACAAGCCTTGCCTTCGTTTCTTAAGGCACATTCATGAAAATCACCAGTCAGTATGCCATTCTATTCCCCTGAGCCATAGCAAAAACGATAAAGCCCATGGTAGCAACGTATTTGTTTGTTAGAAAGCAGTGGGTATGATATAGTGAAATGCGAAAGATTGGGGGTTTTCAACGATGCCGCGAATGCTGATTTTAGACGGAAATAGCCTTGCGAATCGCGCTTTTTATGCTCTGCCACCGTTGACCACGGCCGATGGGCGTCCAACGAATGTCTTACATGGTTTTTTGACCATGCTTTTTAGGTTAGAACAAGAACAACATCCAGATTCCTGGGTGGTGGCTTTCGATAAAACCAAGGCAACAGTACGAATTGAACAGTATGCTGGGTATAAAGCACAGCGCAAAGAAACCCCGGAGGGATTACGCCCTCAATTTGATTTCCTTAAAGAAGTCTTAACGGAATTAGAGGTGCCCATGTTGGAGCTTGCTGGTTATGAAGCAGATGATCTTATCGCTGCAGTGACTAAACAAGCGGAAGCACAGGGGATGGAGATTCAAGTCTATACGGGGGATAGAGATGCCCTGCAACTAATATCTCCTAGGACGAATATCTATTTAACTAAAAAGGGAATTAGCGAAGTTGAATGTTATGATGAACATACCTTATGGGAACGTTATCAGCTGCGTCCTTACCAAATCATCGATCTCAAGGGCCTCATGGGAGACTCCTCGGATAATATACCTGGGGTGCCTGGCATCGGTGAGAAAACTGCGTTGAAACTACTCTGGGAGTTTGAAACGGTCGAGGGCGTTTTGGCGAATGCAGATAAAGTATCTGGTAAAAAAGTACAAAGCAATTTAAAAGAATTTGCGGACCAGGCATTGCTCAGCAAAAAATTAGCGACAATGCTGACCGAAGTTCCGTTGGCGTTCTCTTTAGATGATTTTGTTTACCGACGCTCACGGGCGACTAAAGTGCTTCCAGTTCTCCAGAAGTACGATCTAAAGAGCGTGACTCGTTTATGGCAGGAGCGTCATAAAGAGGATGGGGATTCGCTGGGAGATAGTCCCGATCAGTTATTGGAGGATTGGCCCGAACGCACGTTAACGGAAGAGGGTTGGCTTGATCAGATTGAAAAGTGGCAAGCAGAGGAAGTTCCACTCACGTTAGCTTGTCGTTACGAGGGAACAGGGTTACAGGGCGGTCGCTGGATGGAATGGGGAGTAGCTACTCAGGGCGAGGGGTTTACACTGACTCGTTCCGAAGCTTCCCAAGCCGTTAGCAGGGCGTGGTTAGACCTTTTAGGTAATGAGCAGGTTTCGAAAACTTTGGTAGATAGTAAAACAGTGGCGTTGTTGCTGGCTAGTGAGGGTATTTCATTAAAGGGAGTTAAGCTGGATCTGAGCTTAGCATCTTACTTAATTCAATCGAATCGAACGAAATTTGCTCCACTGGATTTAGTCAATCAGTACGTGCCGAAGCAAGAGGTCTTCCGGAGTGTCGCGGAAGAAGCAGCAGCGTTAGCCCAAGTCGCCCCCCTGTTTGAGGAGGAACTTGCTTCGCTGGGACTTGCAGAATTGCTTCATGACATCGAAGAACCGTTGAGCTTGGTACTTGCGCAAGTGGAACGCCATGGGATTGCAGTTAACTCAGAACAGTTGACGAGTTTCGGTGAAGGAATAAGTATCACGTTAAAACAGTTGGAGCAAGAAATCTATGCGTTGACTGAAGAAACGTTTAATATCAATTCCCCCAAACAGTTGGGAACGATTCTTTTTGAAAAGCTGGGTCTTGCAACGGCTAAAAAGACTAAAACAGGATATTCCACCGATGCGGAGACGTTGGAAGAACTGCGGTTAGTTCACCCAATCGTAAACAAACTCCTCGACTACCGGCAATTGAACAAACTGATGTCAACTTATGTCAATGGCTTGCTCGCTCAAGTAAAGGATGGCAGGATTCATACTACATTTCAACAAACTGTGACGACAACCGGTCGTTTATCAAGCACCGAACCGAATTTGCAAAATATCCCTATTCGGCTTGAGCAGGGACGGCAGTTACGGAAAGTCTTTCATTCCACGGAACCGGGCTGGGTGCTTCTCTCAGCCGACTACTCTCAAATTGAGCTTCGGATTTTAGCCCACTACTCTCAGGATCCTCTGCTTTGTGAATCATTTGCGCTGGGACAAGATGTTCACACTCGAACGGCTGCGGAGGTCTTCGGCATCTCGCTTGAGGCGGTTACCCCCAACATGCGTCGGAGTGCCAAGGCGGTTAATTTTGGACTGATGTATGGGTTAACTGAGTTTGGTCTGTCGCGAGACTTAGGAATACCACGCAAAGAATCGAAATTTTACATTGAACAATATTTTAAACGCTATAGTGGTGTCAAACGCTATCTCGAAGAGGTTGTTGCTCAGGCTAAACAAGAGGGACAAGTCCGTACTTTGTTGAATCGCCTGCGACGTATTCCGGAGTTGCTGAGTTCGAACCGGGTTCAACGCCAGTTCGGAGAACGCATTGCCATGAACACACCGGTGCAGGGGACGGCCGCCGACATTATGAAATTAGCCATGATTCATGTTGCGGAAGGATTGAAACCCTTCCGAGCGGCTATGTTGCTCCAAGTCCATGATGAGCTTTTACTTCAAGTGGCTCCTGAAGATTTAAAAGACGTAGCACGCCTGCTGATCGAAAAAATGGAAAACGCTTTTCCGTTGTCTCTGCCCTTGACAGTGGAGTGTAAGGTCGGACCGAATTGGTATGATATGCAGCCATTTAAGGCATATGACACAAAATAGACTGGCATACTGACTGGTTATTTACTTGAATGTGCCTATGCCAGTGGATTGAGGAGGAAACATGCCAGAACTTCCTGAAGTCGAAACCATTCGACGGACTCTAGCCGAACACGTCACAGAGTTAAAAATTGAAGAAATTAGGCTTTTCTGGCCTTCGGCTGTTATCGGATGGGAAGGCCGGTCGTTCGAAGCTATGGTCACAGGACGACGCATTCAAACGATAGACCGCCGTGGCAAATACCTTTTAATCCGTCTGGATGAGGATTTGACGTTAATTGCGCATATGAGGATGACCGGACGCTTAAATTACTACGTGGATCATCAGGAACCCGAAAAGCATACTCATGTGGTTTTCCGCTTGGAGCAGGGAGAAGTGCATTTTTCAGATGTGCGGAAATTTGGTCGCATTCAAGCCATACCCACCCCACTGTGCATCAGCGGATCGACTCTCTGCAAACTAGGACCTGAGCCCTTGGAACTAGAATTCACGCCTGAAGTTTTGAAAGAGCGTTTTGGGAAGAAAAAACTCCCTCTCAAGGCGGCCCTGCTCGATCAGCATGTCCTGGCGGGTTTGGGTAACATCTACGTGGATGAATCCCTTTTTAAGGCAGGTATAACTCCTACACGCGGGGTAGATTCCCTATCTGAGGAAGAGGTTTTCAATCTCCATCAGGCAATTCAAAGCGTCCTTCAGGCCGGAATTGATGCCCAAGGGACATCTTTTCGAGATTACCGAGACGCTAATGGGGAAAAAGGGTCGTTCGAACGAGAGTTACAAGTCTATGGGCGAAGCGGGGAACCCTGCAAAGTCTGTGGGCAGACATTGGAACGCCTACGTCTTGCGGGGCGGACAACCGTTTATTGTACAAGGTGTCAGAAGTGAATTGTTGGGTATAGAATAGATAGTCGCATTACTCGCATTACTCGCAATCGCTACCAGGAGAAGGAGCCTCAGATGTGTTTTTAATGAAGAAATCTAGCAATCCAAGAAAAATGCTTTTAATAGTTAAAATAGTACATACTGTCATTTGGGCATTTTTCGTTCTAATTATTTTATACATCCACTATGCGGCCATAATGAACAAGATAGGGATATTGCTATGGACTGCTATAGCTTTAATCGTAATTGAGGGAATTATCCTGTTTATTAACGGCGGGCGATGCCCATTTACTCGTCTGGGAGAAGAATACACCGATAAGACTGAGGTCGGATTTGATATCTTTCTGCCAAAGTGGTTGGCGAAGAATAACAAGATTATCTTTACAACACTCTTTTTCCTGGGGGTAATAATAGTCATTTACAGATTGTTGACATAATAGAGAGTGCAATATCTCAGGTAAAGTCTAAGAAGAGCCCTCCGTTGAGACGAAGGACTCTCTTTTTACTGCCCCAAGAAAGCCACTCTAACATTTGTTAGAAAGCAGTGGGTATGATATAGTAAAATGCAAAAGATTAGTAGTTTTTAAGGTAAATCCATAGTTACTAACCAGCTTACGAGTTAAAATAAAGGGGCTATCTAGAGAAATGAGTGTTTTATTTTGCCGGGATTGCGGCGTTGATATATCAGGGGAACCGCTGTTTCGGCGGGTTAGTTTTGCTTTGGAAAATGGAGAAAAGGCTGCTTTGGTCGGTCCGAATGGAGCGGGTAAAACTACGCTAATCCGGGCCTGCTTAGGTGACCTGCGTTTAGAAAGCGGCGAAGTGCAAATTCTCGGCTCCTATGGTTACCTTCCTCAAACCCCTATCGTTGAGGATAAGGGGAGCGTTTTTGAATGTGTTCTTCAAGAACGAGCAGATTTGTTACAAATGCAGGAACAACTGCGTGAGTTGGAAGAGAAGATGGCTCTAACGCACAGTGAGAAGGTTATGGAGCAATATGCTGCTTTGACAGAGTTATTTGAACGTCAGGGTGGATACGCCTTAGAGGCCTTGGTGCGGAGAATCTTGGCTGGACTTGGCTTGGAAGCAGAGATAAATTCTCTTGTCATCACGTTGAGTGGAGGACAGAAGACACGGTTAGCTTTATGCAAACTTTTACTGCGCTCTCCTGACCTTTTGATTTTGGATGAGCCAACAAATCATTTGGATATCACAGCCCTTGAGTGGCTGGAAGGGTATTTGCGAGATTACCCTGGGGCCTTGTTGATTGTTTCTCATGACCGTTACTTTTTAGATCGCACCGTTTCCAAGGTTTTCTGCTTGGAAAATGGGGGTTTAAAAGGGTATTCAGGAAATTATTCTGAATACGAACTGCTGCGTGTCTTGGAAAATATAACAATCAGCCGCGAAGCAGAGCGGCTAGCGAATAAAATTGCTAAATTAGAGGAGTATGTTCGCAGAAACAAAGCCGGGGTCAATTCTAAGCAGGCCCGTGGTCGTGAGAGTCAGCTGCAGAAGCTGAAACCAATCCAGGTCACCAAGGTTGACCATGGACTGGGAATGTCCTTGGGAAGTGGAGGGCGGAGTGGAAATCGCGTCCTATTACTCGAAGACCTTTCAATTACCTACGGAGTACGTATTCTTTTCCAGAACGTTCAATTGGATTTGAGACGAGGAGATCGGGTTGCCTTGCTCGGTAAAAACGGAATTGGAAAAACCTCGATTCTAAAGGCGATTCTTCATCAGGTGACTTTTTCGGGAACGATACGCCTGGGCGCAAACGTAAAGGTAGCTTATTACTCTCAGGAACATGAAAATCTGGGCAGATCAGGAACGGTGATGGACGAAATCCGGGCTGTCTCAAAGTTGAAGGACCCGGAAATCAGAAGCTTACTGGCGCGCTATGGTTTTAGAAAAGATGATGTTTTTAAGCTTGTTTCTGTGCTGAGTGGGGGCGAAAAGAGCCGTTTGGCCTTATGCAAACTTTTTCTCGAGCAAGGTAACTTGTTATTGTTAGATGAACCTACCAATCATCTTGATGCAGAAACCCGTGGAGTACTTGAAGAAGCACTTCAAGAGTATGAAGGAACCGTGCTCGTTGTTTCCCATGACCGCTACTTTTTGGATAAAGTCGTCTCTAAGATCGCTGAACTTACAACTCAGGGATTGTTTCTATATGAGGGAGATTATACTGGCTTCAAAGAGTATAAACAACAGGAGGAAACCGCCGTTGCCCCGATCGAACGGAATCTCAAGTCCAGTTATCAAGATCAGCAAGAAACACGCAATGTGGCGCGCGAGAAGAAACGGTTGAAGCAATTAGAACTTGAAATTGAAGAGTTAGAGTTGTTACTCTTATCGTTAGAAGCAGACCTTGCTTTAGCGGATACAAATTATGAATTAGCCCTGCAGCTTCATGAAGAGTGTGAAAAGGTAATGAAACGGCGAGATAGTGTTTTAGAAGAGTGGATTGCTGGAAATGATTAGTTTCACCAAATAGCTTATGAACCCATATATTATCCAGAAGTCGCAAGGTGGAGGGATACATATATGGGGGTAGCTTTGCTTATGGCAGTGGCATTAAGTTTAGATGGATTTGGTGTCGGGTTGGCTTATGGATTACGCCGCATTCTCTTACCTATAAGTTCTCTTATAGTCATTGCCCTGTGTACCGTTTTTGCAATGGGTACATCTATGCTTTTTGGCAGTTGGGTGACGTTATGGCTGAGGTTTATTCCGGCGCGTTTATTGGGAGCTTCTATTATACTTGCCCTGGGGGTTTTTCAACTGGCTAGGGCAATCTGGAACCATAATCGAGAGATCTTCCCGCAAGCGGTTCCGGCAATCGCCACAGTCCTGCCAAAAATGGTGCCTGAGCCAGTTTTTAAAGTCAGATTACAATTTTTGGGATTAGTGATCCAAGTCTTGAAAACTCCTCAAATTGCAGATGTTGATGGCTCAGGAGGAATTAGTCTTCGAGAAAGTCTTTTGCTGGGGAGTGCGCTGGCCATGGATGCCTTTGCCAGCGGGATCGGTGCTGCGATGGCAGGAATGACACTGTCGGTTATTGGAGTCGTGGCCTTAACTCAAATTATGATGTTGCGCATAGGCCAACAAATGGCCGGAAAGATCCCAGAATACTGGACGGCGAAAGCGGAATATTTGCCGGGTGCTGTGTTAATCTTGGTCGGATTGGGTAAATTGATCTGAGGTGAGGTCTGTGTTGACTATCGGACTGACGGGTGGAATTGGAAGCGGTAAATCAACCGTAGCTCAGTGGTTTAAGAAGCGGGGTGTTCCAGTGCTGGATGCTGACAAAACGGTTCACCATTTGTTGCAATCAGACTCTCTGACCATTTCCAAACTGATCCATGAATTTGGGTCTGAGATCCTAGGCGAAAATGGGCAAATTAATCGGTCAATATTGGGTAAACGAGTTTTCTGCGATGACGATGCACGAAAGCGCCTTGAGCGCATCGTGCATCCTAGTGTGGCTGAACACATGAAAAACGAGCGAGCAGCGCTTCGAGATACCGGAAGTAAATTTTGCGTGTGGGATGTACCTTTGCTCTTTGAAACAGGACTCGAACAGTTTGTTGATGAAGTTTGGGTTGTGTGGGTACCCCGGGACCTTCAGATCTTGCGTGTTCTGGCGCGGGACAAGCTGAGTCGAAGTGAAGTGGAAGCCCGTATGGCGGCACAAGGGTCGTTAGATGAAAAACGCCAGCGCGCCGATGTAGTGATTGATAACTCTGGAAGCGAAGTGGAGACAGAACACCAGCTTGAAAAGGCATGGAAAGAATTACTTATGAAGCAGAGGTTCAGTAATTGATTCATATTAGAGTATGTCTTATCAATACACTTAAGGCATATGAAAGAAAATAACAAGTCAAAGATGCCTTGGATATTTTGTGTCAGACAAGGAGGTATGTTTACCTCATAGTGGGGCTATTAGGTAAACATACCGAGGCAGTATGACGCGAAATAGACTGGCAGACTGACTGGTTATTTCCTTGAATGTGCCTAAAGTAGTATCAAGCCATATCGAGAAGAGGAGATGGGATGGATAAAAAGAAATTGAAACGTTGGACGATCACTCGAAAAACTATTCTATTCATTTTACTGGCCATCCTAACGGCTTATTGTCTATTGCAAATTCCCGTCTTGGAGAAGATCATTTATCCGTATCCGCATCGTGACATCATAGAAAAATATGCTGTACAGTACGGAGTCGATCCTTTGCTCGTTGTTGCCGTAATCCGGGAAGAAAGTAAGTTTCTTCCTCAATCGGAATCACATAAAGGTGCGAAAGGGTTAATGCAACTGATGCCTAGTACGGCACAATCAATTTCTGAAAGTATTGGGGACAAAACATTTAGTGACAATGATTTACTCAGTCCAGAAAAGAATATTCAATACGGAACATGGTATTTGGCTAGTCTGCAAAAAGTTTTTGCCAATAATACGACGTTAGTGATTGCCGCTTACAATGGTGGAAGAGGACATGTACAAGAATGGATCAAAACCGGTCAGATTGATCCGAAGAATATACGGCAACAGGATATTCCGTTTAAGGAGACACGGGATTATGTGGATCGCGTCTTGAAAAGTTATCAAAAATACATTACACTTTATGGTAAATAATTTGTCCGGTTGGAACGTCAGTGGTTAAGCGTATTTGGGTGATATGAGAGGGCCTTCCTTTGGACATTAGGGATGGGTTTAATCATGATGAGATAGGAGAGAGCCTTTGTGAAAGATGTGGACCCGGCTGAAACAAAAAAGATTTTGACCCGGCTTAAAACGGTGCGTGGCCATATTGCAGGGGTTGAACGCATGATCGAAGAAGAGAAGGAGTGTGAAGAAATCCTCCTGCAGCTGGTCGCGATACGCTCTGCCGTACATAAAGTATCGGTAATTATTGCGCAACGTTATGCAAATGTCTGTTTAATCGAGGCGATAGACCAAGGGGAGGATCGCCAGGAGGTACTGAATAGAGCGATCGATACACTTATGAAACTCAATCAATAAATAGGTTTTCTTTAACGTATCAGAAAGTATAAGTTTTCGGGGTATCCCTATGTTTGCGGAATTGCACGTATAGAAGCATAAAAGACAAATATTTTCGTTATGTGATTAGTAGGGGCACGATGCATCGTGCCCCTACTAATATAATATCCAAGAATGAACCCTTCCATGGAAGCAAGAGAACCGTCCCTCCGCTTCCTCTTGACTTTATCTGTTAATCCAATTATATTGTTAATATATTAACAATATAATTGGGGGTTGGGAAGATTAAAGAAAGTCGAGGCTTGCCAGACGGTTACCTTGCAAATCAAGTGTCATATGAACTGACACTGCTCCATAATACTCTGGAGGATGTCTTTGAAGTGCACTTTTCCCGGTATGGGCTTTCCTGGCCAAAGTTCAACGCCTTAATTCATCTGTATATGACAGGCGATCGAGGACTCATCCAGTCAGAACTAGGTAATAAGATGCTGGTTTCCAGAGCCAACATCACCGGTCTAATAGGGCGATTGGAAAAAGAAGACCTAGTGGTTCGCAGGAATGACCCCTCCGATAAAAGAGTATTTCGAGTCTGCCTCACTAACCGGGCCTGTGCATTGATTCAATCCTTCCTTCCCGTACACAACAGTTACGTGCAAAAAGTCATGTCCACTCTCGAGATTCATGAAAAGGAAGTATTAATTTCACTGCTAAGAAAACTTAACAAGGGATTGAACTCAATTTAACCTTAGCCCGACTGACTCGGCGAATTCCTAAAGTCAAAAATACTTTGAAGGAGGCTGGCATATGAATTGCGAAAGATGTCAAGGACTTATTCCCGAAGGTGAAAGTTATAACCATAGGGGCAAAACGCTTTGTGAGGATTGTTATATAGGTGCGATGCAACCCCCAAAAACCTGCGATGTAGCAGCAGTGTTCTCCGCAAAAACCCATAGGGATGCGTTAGGACTTTCAGGAACTGAAGGCCTTACTGCGTTACAAAAGGACATTTACAATTATATCAAAGATCATGGTAAGGCTACTAAGCAGGAATTGACGGATCATTTTAAACTGCCCGCCTGGGAATTAGACAACCAATTTGCCACCCTACGCCACTGTGAGTTGGTGAAAGGCCAAAAAGAGGGAAACGAGATTTACTTAGTGTGCTTTTAATAAAGGAGGGACTCAGTTGGCGAATAGCATATCATTTCGTGACTACGCCATTGTGGCTTGCGGAACGATGATACCAGAATTAAATTATCTAAAAGAAACCGGTTTCCTAGATGTGCAAGCACTTTACACTGCCCCGGGACTTCATCAGGTTCCCGACGATTTAGAAAATCAATTACAGAACCAATTGAAAATAGCAAAGAAAAGCGCCAAAAAAATTATTGTGGTTTATGGAGGCAAGTATTGTTACATCAACATGCGCGATCCATATCGAACCATCGATACAGTCATTGAAGAATTGCGAGAAGAGGGGTACTATATCGCTCGAACAGAGGTGGAAAACTGCTTAGACATGCTGGCCACTGCGGACGAAAGAGAGAGCTTGGCCGAAGGAGAAAAAGTTTGGTTTTGTACGCCAGGTTGGCTTAAATACCGCGATATGGTCTTTAAAGGCTGGGATAAGGCAAATGCGAACGAGTACTTTCCGCAGTTTACCGGAGGAGGAATCATGCTTGATCCGATAGGCTTCTTTGATGATTATGCCATGGAGCATGTCGATGAAATCTTAGACTTTTCTGATTGGGCCTCTATACCCTTGGAAGCCCGTGTAGTTGGATTGGAACGACTAAAGCGCGTTTTAATTAGTGCGATGGCTGAAGAAGACAGACCGTAAGATTGAAAGTATAAGCCCTATCCAGTTGGTGGATAGGGCTTATACTTACGTTTTCTTTAAGGGTTAACTGATAAAAATTTGTAGGCAGGCTAATAATATCGCAGAGGACTTAATTTCAAAGGTTCACATGGAAACTGGGTTGGATATATTTGGCCTGGTTAACTTGATTTATTGGGCAAGGTTGGGTATACTTAAATTGAGCATATGCTCAAAAGGAGCTGGTACGATGTCAAGGCGGCGTTGTTGTGGCCTAATCGATGAGACAATAGTCTGCCAGACGTTTATTCCACAGGGACAGTCACGCTGGCCTGAAGTATTAATTCAACTTGAGGAATTAGAGGCGATCCGTCTTAAAGACAAAGTGGGTCTAGATCAAGTTGAGTGTGCAGCTTCCATGGGAGTTTCTAGAGCAACGTTTCAGCGAATTTTAGGAGCAGCTAGGTCGAAAATTGCCACGGCTTTAGTTGAAGGACGGCCTATTATTATACGAGGTGGTAACTATGTGATAAAAAATAGGGTGTTTCAGTGTGTTGATTGCGGACAAGTTTGGGAAGCTGAACCATGTACGGCAGGCGGTAAACACGGATATGAAATAACCTGTCCTAAATGTGGAAACTTGAAGAAAATGAAACTAGACAACGGTACTAAGCATACCTGCAGTGGTGGTCATCGTGGGGAACAAGGGCATAGTGGTTGCTGCGGAGGAAACTCTTAGACAACAACGGGTCAGGTAATGATCAACGGAGATCACTAAAGCTATAAATATAAATTAAATTGGAGGGTTCATTATGTCAAAAAAGATTGCAATTCCTACTAACGGTGAGGACGTAGATGCCCATTTTGGACGGGCTGCTGGATTCACTATATTTGAAATTGAAGGTTCTAAAGTGAGTAAAGTGACCTTATTAAGTGCCACAGGTCTTCAGCATCAGCATGAAGGTTTGGCGAACATGTTCAAGAACAATGGGGTAGATGTGCTCGTCTGTGGCGGTATCGGCGGAGGCATGATCAATGGTCTCAATGCGGTTGGGCTTTCCGTGGTGACTGGGGCTTCAGGAAATATCGCTGATGTGGCCCAAGCGTATGCCCAGGGAAAACTTGTAAGTACCGGGTCTGTTTGTCAAGAACATGACCATGACCATCAACATTAAGTAGCCCTAAAAGGGACAAACTTGACAAACAAGAATCAGGAGAGTAACATAAATTTTGGTTATTATCCTAGTTGGGAATAAAGGTGTTTAGAAAGGGAGGCAGTACCGTGAGCGAGTCGTGTAGTAGTTGTTCTGCAGCAACAGGAACATGTACCCCTGAAAGCTGTTCTAGTGAGCCCAAATTGACGGATGCTCAAAAAGCAAGCCATATTGACAAAATAATTGCTGTCATGAGCGGTAAAGGAGGAGTCGGTAAATCCTCTGTAACCAGCATGTTAGCTGTAAGCCTCATGCGCCAGGGGTATAAAGTGGGAATTTTAGACGCTGACATTACAGGTCCAAGTATTCCTAGAATCTTCGGATTGACTGGAAGAGCGGGTGTCAGTCAAGCTGGAATTCTGGCTTCCAAAAGCCGGGATGGGATAAAAATAATGTCCTTAAATCTTATGATAGAAACCGAAGATGATCCGGTAATTTTGCGTGGACCACTGATTACGCAAATCGTCAATCAGTTTTATACGGATGTAATTTGGGGCGATTTGGATTATCTGTTAATTGACTTGCCACCTGGAACGGGGGATGTAGCGATAACGGTATTCCAATCCTTGCCTGTTAATGGAGTCGTTATGGTGACAGGTCCGCAGTCCTTAGCCAATATGGTTGTGCGCAAAGCGATTAAAATGACTCGACACTATGAGCCACCGATTTATGGGTTGATCGAAAATATGGCTTATGTGCAGTGTCCTGGCTGTGAAAAAAGAATTGAAGTTTTCGGAAAACCTCAAGGCGAAGCGGAAGCAAAGCGTAATTCAATTCCTTTCTTGGGGGAACTACCGATTGACCCCCTGCTAGCTGAATTATCAGATGCTGGTAAAGTTGAAGATTATCAATCCCCTGCTTTTGATCAAGTTGCGAAACGTTTAGCTGAACAGATTAGAACAAACATTGGCAAAAATAAGCCAGCCTAATTAAACCGAGTAAGGCCAGGGGATGCTCTTTAGCATATATTCCTGGTCTTACTTTATTTTACTCACCAAGTTGAAAATAACATCAATAATACAATTGTAACTTATTAACTAATAATATATAATTAACTAACAAGTTAGAAGAAGGTCAAGGAAGAATTTGTGTGATGCAGATTTAAGGCATATGAAAGAAAATAACCAGTCAAAGATGCCTTGGATATTTTGCGTCAGACAAGGAGGTATGATTACCTCATAGTGGGGCTATTAGGTAATCATACCGACGCAGTATGACACGAAATAGACTGGCATACTGACTGGTTATTTGCTTGAATGTGCCTAAACTTGTAATAATAGTTTGGATGGATAAAACAATGTTTGATGAAGATCAAGGACTGTATACCATTGGCACCGTGGCGGAGTTGCTGGGAGAACATCCCGAGACACTAAGGGTCTGGGAACGTAATGACCTTATACGCCCTGATCGGACAGGGTATCAACGTAAGTACTCAGGCAATGACGTCAGAAGACTCAAGTTTATTAAATATCTTATGAATGAAAAGGGCTTGAACATTGCTGGGGTAAAGCACTTGACTGCGATGTATTTCTGTTGGTATAAGCAGAATTGCAAGGGAGGTGCTCATCAAAATAGCCTTGTTCCAATCAACGAATCTAAAGCTTGCTGGAAGATTGAAGGTACTTATTGTCTCGTAGCAAGTGACAAAGCTGAGATGTGCAATTCTTGTGAGATGTTAAAGGGCTGTACTGAATGTAATAGTCGTTATGAGGCGTACACGGACAATGCTGATAAAATTAATAAGGAATATGAAAGAAAATAACTAGTCAAAGATGCCGACTCAGTATGACGCGAAACAGACTGGCATAGTGACTGGTTATTTTTTTAAAAGTGCCTCTCTGGCCCTCGCTATTTGCGAGGGCCAGTTTATTGCCAATTCTTCACTACGTCGCTAAAAGATTGAGTTAAGCGTTTGTTTTTTAAATATTTAGAAGTTTGAAAATATTACGAAATGAAAAATATTGACCTATCTTTTATTTAGATGTATTCTAGAGATAGTACACCATACCCATACCCCTGGGGTGGGGACAAAACAAGATGTTCGCATCAACCTTTCCAGGAAGACATAAATCTATTTCAGCTAAGAGGGCCTTTGGAGGTGATATTAAAAGCCAGATCATATTAGTGAATATATTAATTTGTGAGGTGAGGAGCAAACGTGAAAAATAAAAAATGGTCTTTATTAGCCTTAATCGTTAGTGTATTTGGTATTGTTCTCATGGGGTCTTTTTGGTTTACAGCACCAAAGGTTACCCAAGCTGCCTGTGGTGCATCGACCTCTTCGTGTAAAACATGTCACGAAGTTCAAGGAGCAGATCCAGTTTCTAAAAAGGGAGATTGGCATACCCAACATGCTTTTGGAGATTTTTGCCAAGCATGTCACCTAGGCGTGGCCACGGAAACAGATAAGACAAAAGCTCACGCCGGGATGCTCGCTAAACCGTTAGCCCAACCTGATCAAGCCTGTGTATCCTGTCACCCAGCGGATAGTGCAGCTCGGGTTGCTAAATATGGCGGATCTGCAGCAAGTTCTAACCCTGCGGGAGGTACAGCAGCAGCACCCAGTGCTTCAACGCCTGGCAATACGCCTACCTCAGGGTCTGGGACAGTGACTCCATCCCCAGCAGCCCTTCAGGTTCCTCCGAGTGCCAATCCGAATTTTGATATCCTTGATTTTAATTCCAGCGGCAAATTGCCCTGGTTAGCTTGGGCGATCGTCATCGCTGACGTTTTGGCGCTTTTAGTTTTATTCATCTTACTTTGGAGATGGTTAAAAGGCCTATGGCCTTGGTCCTTCTTGCAAGGAAAACAAAAAAATGTTCCGTTTAATACACTTCCCCCTGAAATGCAGGAAGTGTTCGCTCAATTGTTAAAAGGGGATATGGAGACCGTTTTGGCTCTGCAAGACATCCTGAAACGTAAACAAGGTAGTCAATTCTTACAGGCAGTGTCTCACCTGCCAGAAAAGCTCCGAGCGCAACTTCAAGCACTTGATGAAAATGAACTAAAGTCCTTATCTTCCTTGAGTGACGTAACAAAGAACGTAAAGGAGGGAGAGCACCATGGCCTTTAATCAAAAAATGAAGGAAAAAATATGGTCGCCATGGGCAGCGGGCGCCTTGCTGGGATTAACCTCCATAGCTACCTATGTTCTGGTGGACAAAACAATTGGTTCATCGGGTGGGCTAGAAAACATTGATAGTATGCTCTTGAAATTATTTCATTCTAGCTTGGCTAATTCGATGTACTTTAAGTTTCAGATGCCGCCAGTCTTGAGTTTCCAGATTCTATTGTTTGTCGGAATGCTCCTGGGTGCTTTTACGTCCAGTATTTGGTCCAAAGATTTCAAGTTTAGAATGATGCCGGATCAACAATGGACACAGATCTTTGGACCCAGTAAGCTTAAACGCTGGACCATGATTTTTATCGGGGGGATTATCATTGAGTATGCTGCCGGGATTGCCGGTGGGTGTACTAGTGGCTTAGCTATTTCAGGAACTATGCAACTATCTCCAGCGGGCCTAATCTTCATTGTGGGCTTGTTCGTGTCTGGAATTATTACGACTAAGATTTTGTACGGGAGGGATTATTAGGATGATGCTTTATGTTATTCCCATTATCATTGGATTTTTCTTTGCCTTTGCCCTCCAAAAGGCCGGTCTCGGACACTATCATAAAATTGTCAATCAATTCCGCTTTAAAGATAATACGGTGATGAAGTTTATGATGACAGGGATCTCCGTGGGACTAGTTGGTCTCTATGGGCTGAAAGATCTGGGTTTTATCCACTTGGATCAAGTTTCGTCCACTTATATTCTTGGTAATCTCTTAGGTGGGCTGCTGTTTGGGGTGGGTATGGCCTTAGCCGGCACGTGACCGGGTACGTTGATCACAGGTTGTGGTCAGGGAAATTTAGACTACTTGATTCCAGGACTCTTAGGTTTTCTTACCGGTGGCATCCTATTTGGGGCTACCTATCAATCCGTATTTTTGAAAATCTCTACCATCGGTGACTATGGACAAAAAACTCTCGAAGAGCTGTTTCATGTCAACCATTGGCTGTTTATCGGACTCTTTGTTTTGTGCACTGGAGTTTTCTACGTGGGTTCAAAAATAGCGGAAAGTTCCAAGGAAACGAAAAAACAACGTCCTCTGGAATCCTAGAGCAGCAAATGAGCGAATGAAAGGAGGGAGCAAGGTGTCCAAAGTGTATACTTGGGACCAATTGTTCAGCCGCCGTCAGTTTATCAAAGGCACAGTCGCCACAGCAGCCCTTGGCGTTGGCGCAACGTCTGGACTAGGTCTACTAGCCCCAGAAGCCAGTTTGGGGATAAATAGTCCCACGCAATCCGCAGCTAAAGGGGTAAAGTATGTTACTACCATTTGCGAGCAATGTGTTTGGCGGTGTGGAGTCATTGCTAGAGTTGAAAATGGCATCGTGAAAAAGTTGGAAGGGGATCCAAATCACCCTAACAATTTAGGGAAATTGTGCCCGCGTGGTAATGCTGGCATTGAAACGTTGTATAGTCCTGATCGAATCAAATTTCCTCTCATCCGTGCTGGGGCACGAGGAAGCGGCTTGTGGCGCAGGGCTTCTTGGGATGAGGCTTTAAGTTATACTGCCGAGCAAATGAAGAAGATAAAAGACAACTATGGTGCTAAGGCGATGATGTTTAATTCCACGGATAACCTCTCCCAACCGTTTTTCGAAATTCTGCTTAAAGCTTATGGTACCCCCAATTACGGAACTCAACGAAGTTTATGCTTCAATGCCATGACGACCGGGTTTCTGTATACCTACGGTATCCCCCAACCGGGCACTGATTACAAGAATTGTAAGTATATAATTTTTACGGGGCGAAATTTAGCGGAGGGGATTTCGAATAATGAAACTCAGGAAATGATCGAGATGGTGGCTAGGGGTGTTAAGGTGGTTGTTCTTGACCCACGTTTTAGCAAAACGGCTGCGAAGGCTACTGAATGGCTGCCGGTTCGTCCCGGTACGGATTCCGCCTTTTACTTGGCCATAATTAATGTTATCGTGGCCGAGAAGTTGTATGATGAAACGTTTGTCAAACGTTATACTCAAGGTTTTGAAGATCTAGTGACGGAAGTAAAAGACTATACGCCGGAATGGGCGGAGAAAAAGAGTGAGATCCCTGCGACGACGATTCGGCGAATTGCCCGGGAATTGGCCGCTGCGGCACCAGCAGCCATAGTACATCCTAATTGGCGAACGTCAAATTTTACAAATTCCTTTCAAACCGAACGGGCCATTGCCGTGCTTAATGCTTTGCTAGGGAATTGGGCCCAACCCGGCGGACTTATTCCCGATCAGGAAATGAGTACAGCTAAGCTGGGAGTGTTGTCGCATCCTCCTTTTCCACCTGCTCAAGGAAGCCGTCTGGATGGAGTGCCTTGGCAATATCCCATGGTGCCTTTAGCTTATGGGGTTATCCAGACCATGCGCGACAATATTTTGACGGGTAAACCCTATGAGGCTAAAGGGTGGCTGATTTCCAGGCAAAATCCGGTCCTCTCGATCCCGGAACGGCAAAAAACCATCAATGCTCTGATGAAGTTGGATTTTGTGGCGGTGATCGATATTCAAGCCAGTGATACGGCCTATTACGCCGATGTGATTTTGCCTGAATCCAGTTATCTCGAACGCTTTGACGGCTTGGTTCCGATCGGAAATAAAATTTTCATACGCCAACCGGTGATTGAGCCCCTTTATGAAACAAAAAGCAGCTTAATGATTTATAAGGAATTGGCCGAAAAATTAGGGTTAGGTGAGTTTCTACCTTATAAGGATGAAAAGGATCTCTTGTCTCAGCAACTTAAGCCTTTCCCAGTGAGTTTAGAGGAATTACAGCAGGTTGGGCATTATCAAGTAGAAAACTTCAAAGAAGACCATTCCAAAGATTTCGAGTTTCAAACCAGTAGCGGGAAAATCGAAATCTCCTCGGGCATCATGGCTCAAATGGGTAAAAAGGCTGTACCGACCTGGAATGAGCCGCCACAACCAGAGGAAGGCCACTATTATCTCTTAACGGGGAAAACGGCACAGCATACCCAAATGTTCACCCAAAACAATCGCTGGCTTTTAGAAGTTTTTCCGGTTAATCGTGCTTGGTTGCATACCTCGGTGGCCACTAAGCTTGGAGTTAAGACGGATGATGAGGTAGTTTTGGAGAGCGAGGTTGGGAAAATTAGTATTAAGGCTTATGTCACAGAGGGGATACGACCGGATTGTATCTTTATGGTTGGTGGATTTGGGCATGTGAGTAAAGGGCTTAAGTTCGCTTATCGCCTTGGGGCGAGTGATTCGGCTCTGCATAAGACCGTAACAGATCCGATTTCAGGGGGCTCAGCCTTAAGCGAGACCTTCGTAACAGTGAATAAGGCATAAGCGTAGGAGGGAAAACTATGGCTGTTCGCATGGGATTTGTCATTATCACTTCGCGCTGTATTGATTGCGATGCCTGTATGGTGGCTTGTCGTGCAGAAAACGACGTACCACTGGAGCGCACTCGTAACTGGGTAAAGAGCAGCGGAGTTCAGGGGCAGTTCCCTCTGGTAAAGGAAGTTTTTGAACCAGGAAATTGTATGCATTGTCAGCACCCACCCTGTGTAGCCGTTTGTCCAACAGGGGCTTCGCAAAAACGTCCGGACGGAATCGTGATCGTAGAAAATAGCAAATGTATCGGGTGTAAATATTGCATCGTGTCTTGCCCCTATAACGCCCGTTTTGCAAATTCTGATACAGGCAAGGCGGATAAGTGCACGTTTTGCTTACAACGTCTAGAGCAAGGACTAGGACCCGCGTGTGTTCAAACTTGTCTGGGAAAATCCCGTCAAGCAGGCGATCTCAACGATCCAAACAGTGTAGTCTCTAAGTTGATCGCCAAATATCCGACCCGACAGTTGTTAAAACAAGTGGGAACTGGTCCCAATATTTATTATATTGACGTAGCAGTCCCTGAAATACCCGAGGGGAAGTGAACTCGTTCAAGGCTTGAACACTCACTTATAGAAGTGGGTGTCTTGGAAGTGAATCTACGGTTTAGGAGGTATGCTGCTTGGAATTTACCTGGGGATTAATGATCGTTATTTACCTCTTCACAGCAGGGCTAAGTGCTGGAGCAATGGTAACGTCTAATCTGGCCTTGCTCTACGGCGGCCAAGAATTTGAGCGTGTCAGCCGCATAGGTGCTTATATATCACCCTTCCCTATTTCCTTGGGATTAGGCGTACTTTTACTCGATCTGGGTAGTCCATTTAACTTTTATCGCTTGTTCCTTACCTTGCAAGTAAGGTCCCCAATGTCCTATGGAAGTTGGGCGATTCTCCTTTTTACCACTTTAAGTGTCATTTACCTGTATCTTTGGCTCCCAGAAAAATTTCAAATTCTTGGGCACTCTAAAAGCTCAGAAAAGTGGAAAAGAGGGTTGGCAAAATTTATGCCCTTTTTGTCCGTGGGTGTTGCTTCGTATACCGGGCTCCTTCTTAATGCAGCAGTGCGCCCCTTGTGGAACGCTCCTTTGTTGCCGGTGTTATTTCTAGTTTCAGCACTGTCGACTGGGGTGGCATCCGTTATTTTGATAGCATCTCTGAGTCCTTGGCAGCGTGCCAGACACCGGGAGCTACACGTCTTGACCAAGGCAGATGCCGCCTTGATAATTCTCGAGGGTTTGCTTATACTAATAATAATCATTATGGGAAGACTACACTCTGCCAGCGAAGCGATGGCTTTTGGTAATTTGTTATACGGTCACTATGCGGTCATTTTTTGGTTTTTGATTGTTGGACTCGGTTTGCTCCTGCCTTTTTCGTTAGAATTACTGGAACTAAAGGATAAAATCCCCGTCCAATGGGCTTTACCTGTTACCATCAGTAGTAGCTTTCTTGTCCTAGTGGGAGGATTTTTCGTGCGTTATATCATAACCTATGCTGGTCAGATGAGTGGTTGGTTTTAGTTCAATTGAGGAGGCAGGGGTGTCGATGCCTAGACAATCAGAATGGACAAGACGTGCGGTGTTGCGCTTAGCCTGGGGCGGGATAATCGCCGCTGGTGCCCTGACCATTGAGCCTCTGGTGAAGTATCTTACGAGTCAAGAGGACCGCCTCCAATCTCCCCTAGTGGTTTATAATAAACCGCTCGACAACAACAGTGACTGGCAGGACACAGCCAAAGCTCGTGTGTGGGTAAGGCGAGATGCTTTAGGAGTCATGGCTTTGGTCGCAACCTGCACTCATCTGGGCTGCGAGGTTAATTATCATCCGGAAAAGAAAGAATGGCTTTGCCCTTGTCACGGAAGCATATATGATGTCGAGGGCAGGCCCATTTCAGGACCTGCCCCTAAAGCTTTGCCAAGAGTGGCGGTTGAACTCCAACCGGACGGTTCTTTAATGATTGATACTTCAAAACAAGTTGGGATTGAGCAACGTGTATGAAAGAACAAGTAGCTGAACCAAAACAGGAACCGAAACAGAAGCTAATACCGGAACTAGTACCGGAGGAACTTGTAGCGGAACTAGTTCTGGAACCACTCCCTGAAAGCTCTAAGAAAAACTTTGTTAACCATATTAGGCCCCGCTTTGTCTCCGACGGAGCGCTTACAGTGCTCTACACGTTTTGCCTCGGAGGATTATCTTTCTTAGCCTTTGTGGTACTTGGGATTACTGGTTTCTTGCTAATGTTTCATTATCAACCCGGAGAAAGTACTGGTTTCAGTAGTATTCTAACGATCTCCTCTGTAATACCCTATGGAGGCGTGATTAGAAATTTGCATTATTGGGCTGGTCAGGTCATGGTTGTCACAGTGAATTTCCATATGTTGCGTGTGGTTTGGACCCATTCCTACAAGTCTCCCAAGCAACTGAATTGGCTGGTAGGAGTGTCTTTACTAATATTGGTTCTGGTTCTGGATTTTACAGGTTACTTGCTGATCGGATCTCAAGAAAGTGGCGCTGCCGCTACGGTGGCTGTCAATATTTTGGGGTTAATTCCCGGGATGGGGACTAGCCTAGCGCAGATCTTGTTTGGAGAACCTTCCTCGTTAAGCGGGAGTACCTTAGTGGTGTATGTCTGGCATTGTCTCGGCCTGCCGCTGGTTGCTTTGTCCTTACAACTATATCACTTTTGGCGTATCCGACGTGACGGGGGAGTACGTCCGCTCTAAGGGGGAGACCATAATGGCACGTTCACCAATTAAACATCTCATCGAAAAAGAGGGCATAGCCGCGCTATTTTTTTTGGTTTTTTGTACCGCCTTAGCCCTCAAGTTTCCGGCTGGGGCCGGAACGAGTAATCAGGCTCCCACTGTCTCGCATGCTGTTGCTCCGTGGATTTTTGGACCCTTCCAAATGTTATTATTATATCTTCCGCCGTGGTTAGGCGCGCTTGTTTTCCCTCTGCTCTTAATAGCAGGCGTTGCAGGATTACCTTGGTTCGTGGATTTTTGGGGTGTGAAGTCGGGTCAGAGGATCTTCGTTGTCCTTTTCGTCCTTGTAATGGTCCTTCTGATCTGGTTTATGGTCCAAGAATTTCGGTGGACCTAATATGAAAAAAACCTTCTTGCTGGCCAGTCTTTTTCTGATACTTATAGTGATTCTCGTCCTGAAACAGGGCACAACTCCTAGCTGGACTCACTACCAAAAGGAGTATTTCACTGAACAAATTTCTAAACTGCAAGCCCAGCTCGGAACGGGTAACGATGAAACCAAGAAACAACAGCTTCGACTGGAAATAACAAGTTATCAAAATCGCAAGCCTGAGATTATAGACCTCATTCTTCCTAATGGGAAGGTCGAGCGCTGTAAAACCTGCCATATCGGTATTGAAGAAATTTCAAACTCCCATCCCAGCAATACGTTCGGATGTGCGGTTTGCCATGGCGGAAATCCTCTGTCACTTGATGAATCCACCGCACACGCTCAGATGTATGGAGGGAGTCACCCGGGCTCTTTGGATGTAGTCTCTTTAAGCTGCGGGGGAACAGGGGCAAATGGAGTAGCTTGTCATGCTGGCAACCAGGAACAGGCGAAAAATGAAGTCGATTTAGTCAAAACTTCGCTCATGTCTACCAAAGCCGGAGAGTTAAGTGTTGTGCGGAGGATGTTTGGATTAGACAAAACAAAGGATGTACCCGGACTCACCAAGGGACAAGTCGCATCTCACTATCCTAATCCCCTGCAGGGACGACCGAACGAAATGAGTTTTAAACAGGACTGCCTAAGTCAATGTCATCAAAGCGGAGGAAATATCCCTCTGCCCCTATCTCAAACTTCATTTAATGCTCAACAGGGAATTTCTCAGAGCCACGGGCAGAACGTATCCGACGGCAAGGTACAAGCTAATGGGTGTGAAGCATGTCATGTTTTGACGAATCCCACGCATACGTACATCGGTGATGATACAACAATGCAAGCAAATAATCTTAACCACGGAATGGTCCATCGCTTAACGACCCAAATACCATACACGCAGTGTAACCAGTGTCATAACCAAGGGAACCATGATGCGCTTAAAATGGGATTCACAGTTCG
>JARLHU010000121.1 GCA_031292095.1 Desulfosporosinus sp. | reverse complement strand
GACCACTCACGAATCATATCCGGTGAAGCTAAGCCGATACGCATGCGGTCGAAGTTATTGACGTCTAGCAATCCTTATCGCTCCTTTCGTCCGGGGGACTATTTGAGATCGCCAAGATCTATATCTTCTTCCTCAAGGACTTCCTCATTTAATTCATCAAGCGGCTCATCCTCGTCGGTAATAAGTTCATCCTCGTCGATAATGAGTTCATCCTCATCAGTAATGAGTTCATCCTCATCCTTTGTCGCAACTATGCGAGTTGCTGGAGGTGGAAGTTCCTCATGTAGATCTATGCCGAGTTCTTTTGCGGTCTCCGTAATATCCTCATCGGTATCATGAATCGCAATTTCTCGATCATCCGCTGCTAAGACTCTAACATCGAGCCCCAAACTCTGCATTTCTTTGATTAATACCTTAAAGGACTCCGGAATTCCTGGTTCAGGGATATTCTCACCTTTGACGATCGCTTCGTACGTCTTTACACGACCGACAACATCGTCCGATTTCACCGTCAAAATTTCTTGTAAAGTATAAGCAGCACCATAGGCTTCCAACGCCCATACTTCCATTTCCCCGAAGCGTTGACCCCCGAATTGTGCTTTACCACCCAATGGTTGCTGCGTCACAAGCGAGTACGGACCCGTCGAACGGGCATGAATCTTATCATCAACCAAATGATGAAGCTTAAGCACATACATGTAGCCAACTGTAATCTTACTGTCAAACGAGTCTCCTGTCCGTCCGTCATACAACATGGTTTTACCATCAGCCGGAAGGCCAGCTTTTTCCAAAGTCTCAAAGATATCATCTTCTGTAGCACCATCAAAAACCGGGGTTGCAATGCGAATCCCCAAGGCCTTAGCTGCCCAACCTAAGTGCGTTTCGAGAACCTGACCGATATTCATTCGAGAAGGTACGCCCAGGGGATTGAGAACAATTTCAACCGGCGTGCCATCCGGCATAAAAGGCATATCTTCTTGGCGCATGATGCGCGAAATAACCCCTTTGTTGCCGTGGCGACCAGCCACCTTGTCTCCCACAGATATCTTTCGCTTTTGAGCGATGTATACACGAACGAGTTGATTGACACCGGGAGATAATTCATCACCGTTTTCACGGGTGAAAACCTTGACATCAACAATTTTTCCAGCTTCGCCGTGAGGCACTCGCAAGGAAGTATCACGCACCTCACGTGCCTTTTCTCCGAAAATAGCACGTAGTAATCGCTCTTCTGCCGTGAGTTCTGTCTCGCCTTTAGGGGTTACTTTTCCAACTAGGATATCCCCAGGTCGAACCTCTGCTCCGATTCGGATAATCCCGCGCTCATCGAGATCCTTCAAAACATCTTCGCCTACGTTAGGAATGTCTCGAGTAATCTCTTCAGGGCCAAGTTTCGTATCGCGCGCATCCGATTCATACTCTTCAATATGAATGGATGTATAGTAATCTTCCCGAAGAAGCTTTTCGCTAATCAGGATCGCATCCTCATAGTTATAACCTTCCCAGGTCATGAAAGCCACTAGTACATTCCGTCCTAAAGCAAGTTCTCCATGATCAGTCGACGGACCATCTGCAATAATCTGGCTCGCTTCAACCCGTTCCCCTTTCATCACAATAGGTCTCTGGTTAATGCAGGTTCCTTGGTTGGAGCGTGAATATTTGAGCAGCTTGTGTTTCTCGGTTGTTCCATCATCATGAAGGACAATGATTTCGTCCGCAGTCGCCCGTTCCACAACTCCAGCTTGTTTAGTGATTGCACAAACGCCAGAGTCCTTCGCCGTTTTGTATTCCATTCCTGTCCCGACGTAGGGAGAATCCGTACGCAAGAGTGGTACGGCCTGACGTTGCATGTTCGATCCCATCAAGGCCCGATTCGCGTCATCATGCTCTAGGAATGGGATAAGCGCCGTGGCGATGGATACCATTTGTTTGGGGGATACGTCCATATAGTCGACTTGACTTGGCGACACATGAACAAAATCCGGACCATGACGACCATCAATTTTTTCTCCTACGAAATTAAAATTCTCATCCAGGGGCGCATTCGCCTGGGCCACAACATATTTTTCTTCTTCATCAGCGGTTAAGTAATGGATTTCATCTGTAACCCTACCATTCTCTTTATCCGCCCTGCGATAAGGGGCTTCAATGAAACCATAAGGATTGATACGTCCATAAGTACTTAAAGAGCCGATCAATCCGATGTTAGGACCCTCCGGCGTCTCTACCGGACACATCCTGCCGTAGTGAGAATAGTGAACGTCACGCACTTCGAAACCTGCACGTTCTCTGCTCAATCCCCCAGGTCCCAAAGCACTTAAGCGTCGCTTATGCGTTAACTCGGCCAGCGGATTGGTTTGATCCATAAACTGAGATAACTGGCTACTACCAAAAAATTCTTTGATGGCAGCCACGACTGGTCGGATATTGATTAATACTTGAGGCGTGATCACTTCAACATCTTGAATCGTCATCCGTTCACGCACCACGCGTTCCATGCGGGACAACCCAATTCGGAATTGATTCTGAAGAAGTTCTCCCACAGAGCGCAACCGACGATTTCCTAAATGGTCGATGTCATCTTTATGTCCCTGTCCATCCATCAAGGCTAGCATCCGTTTAACGGCAGCCACGATATCTCCGCGGGTCAAATGCCGAACTTCCATCGGAGGTAAATTGTCAGGTTCTTGGAAATCGATTAGTTTTTTATTGAGTTTGTACCGACCAACCTTAGCTAGGTCATAGCGTTTAGCATCAAAAAACAGTGCTTCCAACAATGAACGTGCACTGTCGACTGTTGGTGGTTCCCCTGGTCTTAACCGTTTATAGATTTCAACCAAAGCTTCTTCCGTTGACTCTGAGTTGTCTCTTTCCAAAGTAGCACGGATATATTCATTATCGTTAAACAGCTCCATGATCTGGCCGTTGCTTGCATATCCCAAAGCTCGAATAAGAACAGTGCCCGGCAATTTCCGTGTTCGATCAACTCTTACAAAGATATTATCGTTCACGTCCGATTCAAATTCCAACCAAGCTCCACGATTTGGAATAACCGTAGCCCCATAGAGTTTCTTACCACTCGCATCAATTTGTTCAGAATAATAGACTCCAGGCGAGCGTACAAGTTGGCTAACGATAACACGTTCGGCGCCGTTAATAATAAACGTACCTTTGTCAGTCATCAGCGGGAAATCCCCCATAAAGACTTCCTGTTCTTTTACTTCTCCAGTTTCTTTGTTAATGAGGCGTACTTTTACGCGCAGAGGCGCCGCAAACGTGACATCGCGTTCCTTACACTCCTCCACCTGATATTTAGCCTCTCCCAAGCTATAATCAATAAATTCCAAAACGAGATTGCCTGTGAAATCTTGAATCGGTGAAATATCGCGAAACATATCGCGCAACCCTTCATCAAGAAACCAACGATAGGAATTCTGCTGAATTTCAATCAAATTCGGCATGTCGAGGACTTCCCGGATCCTGGAGTAGCTCCAGCGCTCCCGTGTCCCAACCTTAACAGGATAGAACATTTGCATCTCACCCCTCAGTACGGTTTCCTCTCAGTGAGGCATTATATATTGACATATACAGCCAAAAGCAAGGCCTTTTAATAGAACCTCGCTTTAACTGTTTATGGTGTTCCGAATTATTGTGATAATTTCAAGATAATATCTCCTTATTATCCAAATAAATGCAAAATATTACCAATGTTCATAAATTATTACCATAGCATGGACATATTAAGCAATAATTCCAGTTAGGCATAGTAACATTCATAAATTATAACAAAATCCCAGTACCATGTCAAGGAACATTTTTATATTATTAAATAAGAAAAACCTCGGCGGTGCCTCGGTCCCTTTATAACAAGAATCACCCTCATTACAAATGCTTGACAGTCGACGGGGGTACCCGGTCGGGCAATCCATGAATTGCCTTACTAAATAAAAAAGGTACTCCCTTGAGAGAGTACCTTTTTTATTTTTCTATGCTTAGGCACATTCAGAAAATCACAAGTCAGTATGCCAGTCTATTTGGTGTCATACGACGTACGCAAAATATCCATGACATCTTTGACCTGTTACTTTCATTGATATACTTATTTAACTTCGACGGTTGCGCCAGCTTCAACTAATTTAGCTTTTAAAGCCTCAGCTTCGTCTTTGGTGATTTTTTCTTTGACTGCTTTTGGCGCGTTATCAACGAGATCTTTGGCCTCTTTCAGACCTAGGCCAGTAGCTTCACGAACAACTTTAATAACCGCGATTTTAGAAGCTCCACAGGTCATGAGCATAACATCAAATTCCGTCTTTTCCTCTACTTCTTCAACAACAGCAGCTGCAGCTGCTCCTGCAACAGCTACAGGGGCAGCTGCACTTACACCAAATTCTACTTCGAACGCCTTAACGAGTTCGGATAGTTCGAGAACCGTTAAACCTTTAACTGCTTCGAGAATTTCATTTACTTTAGACATTTTAATTTCCCCCTTATAATATGAATGCTTTTTGTTTCAACAGATTATTTATTGAGCTGCTTTGAGTTTACGCAACTCCTCCAAGGCATATCCCATTTTGCGGATCGGCCCTTGAAGAACATTGGCCATACCTGCAAGCGGTGCCTGCATTCCACGCAGGACCATAGCGAGGAGGACTTCGCGTGAAGGGAGTTCAGCAAGCGCTTTAACTTCCTCTGCTCCAATTACTTTCCCATCCAGAACCCCAGCCTTAATTTTGAATGTTTTAAGTTTATTTACTTTCGCAAACTCCATTAAAACTTTGGCTGGAGCGACAGGGTCTGCACTAAACGCAAGGGCCGTCGGTCCTTTAAGAAATGAATCAAGACCTTCTACCCCTACTTCGTTAGCCGCGCGACGTACGAGGGTGTTTTTCATAACCCGATACTCCACTCCGGCTTCGCGCAATTTAGTACGCAATTGGGTCACTTGAGCCACGGTCAAACCGCGATAGTCAGCTAAGACGATCCCTGAAGCTTGTTGGAACTTTTCCTTAATTTCCGAGACCACTTGACCTTTTTCTTCCATATTAGGCATTCTGTGTACCTCCTTCCTTCAGATAAACTTAGCAAAAAACCTCCGCGTCTGCAGAGGTTAAGAATGCCAAATAAATATCTATCGGCGCATCTTCCAACCTCGGCAGGACATTAAGCCTTGCGGCACCTGCTTTCTACAGCGGACTTGATTCAATTCGTGGTAAGTCTATCCCATTTACAGGGTACTGTCAAGAGCTACTCTCGTTACAGAGCTTTGGCTGGGTTAATGCGTACGCCAGGCCCCATAGTTGAGGAAACTGTGACGCTCCGGATGTATTGGCCCTTGGCAGCCGCCGGCTTAGCCTTAACTAAGACCTCTGCTAACACTCGAAAGTTTTCTAACAGTTGATCCGCACTAAACGAGGCTTTACCGATTGGTGCATGGATGATACCAGCCTTTTCCGCACGGTATTCGATCTTACCAGCTTTGATTTCTTTGATCGCACGAGCTACATCGAGAGTAACCGTTCCGGTTTTTGGGTTTGGCATAAGGCCTTTAGGTCCGAGAACACGGCCTAACTTACCAACCATCCCCATCATGTCTGGTGTTGCCACAACAACTTCAAAACCAAACCAACCTTGCTCGATCTTCGCAATCATGTCTTCCGCACCAACAAAATCTGCACCAGCTAATTCTGCTTCCTTAGCCTTATCCCCTTTAGCAAACACCAAGACTGAACGGGTTTTGCCCGTACCATTCGGCAGCACAATCGCACCACGAATTTGTTGGTCTGCATGACGGGTGTCAATGCCCAGTTTAAAAGCAACCTCAACAGTTTCATCGAACTTTGCTTTGGCGTTAGTTTTTACAATTGCAAATGCCTCCGTGGGTTCGTGGAGTGAATTTCGATCAAAAGATTTTACAGCCTCTTGATATTTTTTACCTACTTTAGCCATTCTTTTAACCTCCTTGTGGTGATGCGGGCTTAGCCCTCCCACAACTTATTTTAGCCCTCGACGATGTCGATGCCCATACTCCGCGCTGTACCTTCAACCATGCGCATTGCCGCTTCGATACTTGCTGCATTTAAATCCTTCATCTTAATGTCCGCGATTTCGCGCACCTTAGATTTGGGAACACTCGCAACCTTTTTACGGTTCGGCTCAGCTGAACCTGAAGTAATGTTTGCTGCTTTCTTAAGCAATACCGCAGCCGGTGGAGTTTTAGTGATAAAGGTAAAGGAGCGATCTTCATAGACTGTGATTTCGACCGGAATAATAAGTCCCGCTTGATCCTTAGTACGCTCATTGTATTCTTTGCAGAAAGCCATAATGTTGACCCCATGTTGACCCAGAGCTGGACCAACCGGAGGTGCCGGTGTGGCTTTCCCTGCCGTAATCGCTAATTTTACTAACCCAATAACTTTTTTTGCCATTGTCATTACACCTCCTTGATAGGATAATCTCTACCCCTAATCGAGTTTTTGAACCTGTGCAAACTCCAATTCAACCGGAGTCTCTCTGCCAAACATAGACACCTCGACTCGCAACTTGCCTTTGTCTGCGAGAATTTCGCGAACTACTCCGACAAAATCCTTAAACGGGCCAGCAATGACCTGGACACTCTGATTAATCTCAAAATCAATCCGTGTGTGAACCTCATCCATTCCCATCTGTTGTAAAATCTTAACAACTTCTTGGTCAAGTAAAGGAATCGGTTTCGTTCCAGTGCCAACGAACCCAGTTACCCCAGGCGTATTACGTACAACATACCATGAATCGTCTGTCATTTCCATTTCGACGAGTACATAGCCGGGATAAACCTTGCGCTTAGTGATTTTCTCTTTGCCGTTCTTGAACTCGATTTCATCCTCCATCGGCACAAGTACACGGAAAATCTTTTCTTCCATGTTCATGGACTCGACTCGTTTTTCGAGATTCATCTTTACTTTGTTCTCATACCCGGAATATGTGTGAATTACATACCAGTCTTTTGCCATTTTTCAGGGACCTCCTCAGACACTGCCTTAGAAACATTCATAGATTAGGGCAGCAGCTTGGTCAAGGCCACACTTAAACCGCTATCAACAATCCACATCAGAATGGATACAATTGCTACCGCAAAAAACACAACCCCTGTGTAGGTGAGCAACTGCCTACGGCTTGGCCAATGAACTTTCTTTAACTCGCTCAAAACCCCGCGGAAATACTCCGCCGCCTTTTCCGTCTGTCGCTGAGTATTGGCCGGTTTCTTCAACGCGCCCATCACTTCACTTCCTTACACGACATCGATGTCATCGACACTGTGACAACGCTTCCTGGCGTACAATCTAAACCAGACAAAAAAAAATTACTTGGTTTCCTTATGGAGAGTATGACTTTTGCAAAACTTGCAAAACTTTTGAGCTTCCAAACGATCTGGGTTATTTTTCTTATTTTTTATTGTAGCATAGTTACGGTGCTTGCAATCCGTACACGCTAAAATAATGCCAACACGCATTCACGAACACCTCCCGGACAACGGTAGG
>JARLHU010000120.1 GCA_031292095.1 Desulfosporosinus sp. | reverse complement strand
ACGAAAACAGAGACTAGTGAACTGATAGAAGAAAATTTGGGGCCAGTTCGTTTTGTTCCACTGATTGGAGCAGAGGGTTGGAACGAATTAAACAACATGAACTTACAGTGAATTAATTTATAGTATTTCATACACCGCCAGGGGCCTAGGAGCAATTTTAGGATATCCTTTTGCACATACTGGTTGGCATTTTCAGGTGAATAGACTACGACAAGCCCTTCTTGGACATTTTCAGAAGGGCTTCGACTTGCGCCGTTATGTCGATCAGTTCGTCCCGTCGCAGCTTACGGCTGTTTGAAGCCTGCACCTACAAACCGGCTTCGAAGGACCTATCTCCATCTCGGATACAGCATCGGTGCTCATCGAGCGCGTTCTTGGCATAAGTCTCCACGTGCCTAGCAATAACCTAATGTTCAATTAGAAAACACATGATTTCTGTTTACATCTATATAAGACGCTTTTCCATACTCTGGTTTGGCATAGCAGACTTAGCAGTGCATTAATATCAACTGGCATTCAAAATCTCGTTTCAGTATGAATGAGGTGATATTCTTCTTCATTTGTTTTGCAATGCATCTTGTCGGCGCTCACTTCGTCTAACAGAATTCTGTGGAACGGCGTTTAGCATACACGACGTTGCCCGGACCCGTGGGGTTGGCGCGGTTTTGACTTTACAAAAGCCGTGACAAAAGGCAATGTGCCGAAGACCGAAGGTGTTCGCCCGGAGCGTATAAGCCGTGTTAAGTTCAGGCGTTATTTATTCGGCTTAATCGGTACCCATATTTCTTCTTCAAAACTTGGGTCATCATTCTTATACTTTTCCCCTAATAGATCAAAATTAAGGGGAAAGCCTAACGCATATTCTTGCCAATTTCTATAGGAATTTCTTAAGGGTTGGATTAGGTTTATTTGTTGCAATTGTCCAACTAATACAAATAGGATGATTAGTTTTGTCTATCTCAGATATAGATAAGGCTTATTATCAGATGTATAATCAAACCATCAAAAGAAAAGGAGCTGTTGCAAAAATGAATGAGATAAAACGAAAAAAGGTCACAATTCCCTATCTTCAAGGAAAAAAGGGGAAAGGTGAAATTATTACGATGGCTGGTTTTGGCGACTATCCCAATGCCATCGCTGCGGACCGAGCTGGCCTTGATATCGCCTGTGTAAGCGATGCCACTTCCATGACACTGTTCGGAAGAGACACTACTCTCACCGTACCTTTTGAAGAAGAACTGACGATGGTTCAAGCGGTTGCTAGGGGAATTAAGTATGCTCTCATCATGGCCGATATGCCCTACATGAGCTATCATCTCTCAAAAGAGCAAGCCATCAAAAGCGCCGGCCGTTTCGTTAGCGAAGGGAGGGCCGATGTTATGAAATGCGAAGCGACAAGATACATTGCAGGTAACATCGAAGCCATCATTAGGGTCGCTGGAATCCCGGTTATGGGGCACATTGGCCTAACTCCGATGCGTGAAATACAAATGGGTGGCTTTAGGGCTATAGGCACAACTGCGGAAGAGGCAAAAAGCCTGATAGAGGATGCCCATATTATGCAAGAAATTGGTTGCTTTGCCCTCCTTCTGGAAGTGGTTCCTCAAGAACTCGCCAAAATAATAACAGAGAAATTAAGCATTCCTGTAATCAGCCTTGGAGCAGGACCGTATTGTGACGGCGTCCATATTATTGCGGGTGATATGTTAGGCGTTCATGATGGTTATGTTCCTAAACATTCTAAAGTCTACACCAATCTCCTAGAAACGATGGAGCAAGTATACAAATCGTACCGTGATGATGTGGTTACAGCCAATTATCCCGAAGCCAAGCACAACGTGTCCATGAAGCCCGGTGAACACGAACGTCTTATGGAGATGTTGAAATAATCCCACCAAAAGACGGATTAAATGTTACTTTCATGTTTATCATAAAAGTAACGAGCGAACTATCTCTGTTGAAATCATGTCACTGTACACTAAGACAGTCGGGCGGACAGAAAAAAGAGCTCGAACAATTGTGGCTATTCCTAATGTACTGTTTACACTGATTTCACTATGAGAATGCAATGTGCAATCATTCCTTCACAATACCGTGCAATGGGGTAAAAAACGCACGTAGAAAAGAGGTTACTGAGATTTACCCACCTCGGCATACCTGTAATTGGCGACATTGGTCTGAATCCACAGAATGTTATTGATCACCTGTCGACTTGCTCAAGGAAAAACATCAAGGCAGCTTTGGATTGACAAAGGATACCGAAAGCATTCGAAATGCTGGATCTAAGTATCTGTTGAATGAAGCGATTACAGAGGATGTCGCAACTCGTATCACAAAAAGCCTTAACGTTCCCACAGCCTATCACATGTCGACGAGCGACTACGTCGCCGTTCCTAACAGTGACGTGGTCGCGAACTGCGAAGAAGAAGACCATAGGGAGTGAATTTAATATGGCGATAAATGGGACCCCTGCAAAGATGAACGTTCATGGGCAGTTCGAAAAATTGCCCATGAATGAAATCGCAGCAAAGATGAACATTCCCGGGCGGCTCGAAAGGTTGCCCATGACATCTTACCAACGGAAACTCTTCACTATAATTGCCACAGCTTGGTTGGCTGACCAAATGGATGTGGCTTTATTGTCCTTCTTAATGGGTTCTTTGGCGGCCTACTTTCACCTAAATCTTGTACAAATTGGGCTCTTAGCATCAATGACCTACGCTGGCCAGTTAGTCGGGAACGTCTTTGTCGGCGTCGCTTCAGATCGGTTCGGTCGCAAGGTAACCTTTCAGGTGAGCATGATAATTTGGGGTTTAGCAAGCTTCGGGGCAGCCGGGGCATGGAGTGTCGCTTCACTTATGGTTTTCCGATTATTGATTGGTATCGGAGTGGGTGGCGAGGCACCCGTGGCTCAGGCTCTGGTGTCAGAATTTGTCCCCGCCAATGTGCGCGGAAAATATATTGCCTTCATGGAGGGCTTTTGGGCTGTTGGTTACGTACTTTCAGGAGCCATCGCTTATTTCCTTTTACCGCGCGTCGGTTGGCGATGGGTATTCGTGGTCGTCGGGCTCTTGTCCATCATAATCTTTGTAGTCCGTCGTCATTTACCTGAATCACCCCGTTGGTTGGCTGATAAAGGCCGCTTCGAAGAAGCAGACGTCATTTTGACTGGCATCGAAAAGGAAATCGTCAAGAGGACTAAGCAACCTCTGCTTGAACCTAAACCATACCAAGCCGAACACATTACAAATAAGAACTGTATTCTTACCTTGTTTGAGAAAGTCTATATCAAACGAACCCTCATGGCCTTCAGCTTGTGGTTCTTCGCCCTCCTCGGCTTTTTTGGCCTCTCTTCCTGGATCACTGTACTTCTTAATGCTCAGGGCTTTTCCATTGTCAAATCCGTCGGATTTCTTACCCTCATCACCACCGGCGGTATTCCTGGCTTTTTCGCCGCTGCTTATATGTTAGAAAAAATAGGTCGAAAACCCACTATCATTTTCTTCCTCCTTATGAGCGCTGTGACAGCATATCTCTACGGCCATGCCGCAAATTTCAACATCTTGTTCATTACTGGATTTATCATGCAGTTCTTTATGTTTGGTATGTGGAGCTGTCTTTATGCGTATACTCCTGAACTCTATCCGACTCATGCCCGTTCCACAGGAGCTGGCTTTTCCTCAGCCTTCGGTCGATTGGGCGCAATATCTGGACCAATCATCGTTGGGTATGTTGTCAATACAATCGGTCAGAGTGGTGTGTTCAACTTAGGAGCCATTAGTTTCGTTATTGCCGCTTTACTGGTTCTATTTCTGGGGATGGAAACCAAGGGACTAACTTTGGAGGAAATTTCTCGATAGAGCCGAAATTCAAATCATCAAATGGTCTCCTCTGCCGAGGAGACCATTTTTATTTTCTTCATCATCTTTCATCCTCATCACTCTGTAATTCCCCACTAACCGGTGTTCCCTTGGCGTTCATAATCCCGAAGAGCTTACAGGCAAAATACAAATTGACACGATCGGTAGTTCTAGCAAGATCCGCATGGATAACCTCTTGGATTTTCTTTAAGCGATATTTCAACGTGTTGGTATGGATAAACATCGCCTTGGAAGCGCCAACCAAATTGCAATCATGGTCTAGGTATTTTTCGAGTGTGTCCACCCAGGAGGTGTTATTTTTCTGATCGAGTTCGATTAAACTGCCCAACATACTTAGGACAAAGCTTCTCAATAAGCCCTCATTTCCTTCCTGGAATAGAAAGCCGACGACACCAAGTCGGTCAAAATAAACCGGTAGCCTCCCAATTTGCCAAGTTTTTGCGGAAAGAAGTGCTTTCTCCGCCTCTTGATATCCTTTATGGAATTCCAATATTCCATTCAACACGGAACTCACTCCACAATATAACCTATAGTTTTTATTAGAGCGAATTTCCAATTCTTTCTCCAAAAACGCAAACATCTTCTCCGGGGAGACATCTGTTGACCCCGTCACCGGGCAGGCGATCACCAATCCCTGAATATCATAGAAAAATGCAGGTGTATTGTGAAGCCGTGAACTTGCCTGAGGCGCAGATTCCATCAGTTGTTGCCAGAGTTGTAAGCTTTCCAATTGAGGTAATGGTTCCTTCGTTTGAACTTTAATCCACAGCATACGGTACAGCGCTTCAGCGTTTAACCCCAAGTATCCCGCTCTATGGACTAAGTCCTTCACTTTAGCTGGGTCGGCCTCACGAACTAAAACTTCCAGTACCTGCCCTTTTAACTGATGTTCTATATCCAGGGAGCGGTTCATATTCAAAATCGTAAGCGAATACGCCGCGACTGATGACTCGATAATATGCCTGTCTATCACTTTGAAAGCTTCAGAGCAGGCAAATAAGGAAATATACCCCAGTAATTTCATCCCAACAATAAGAGGAATCAAGTAGCGGACACAATCTGGAGACTCCGTCAAAATAACGGGTTCCTTATTGCGCAAGGCTCTCTGATAGCGTTCAATAAAGTCGGGGTCCTCTCGCTTACTGAAAATAGTCGAGAACGGGAGAATTTTTGAAGACTGGGTTAGAACATTGCCAACGTGGTCTTCCACCAAAATCTCATGCCCTATGTCGGTAAAAACTGCTTCTGTTATTTCATGGATAGGCCGATTGTTTAAAACGAGATGGAGTAGTTTACCATGATATGCAAAAACGTTCTCTAATACCTCTTGTGAACATTTCAATTGCTCGCTAAAGCTACGAAGTTCGAGTGCCGTTTTACGCTCGTTAGTGAGAAGTTCTGAATTCTTTAACATTATACCAGCAATGTCAGCGAAAGTCCGAGATACAAGTACCTTTCCGGACGTACGCACAAACGGTTTGGTATTGAAAATCGCCAGAAGCGCAATGCCCTTATCTTGAAATAGCATGGGAAGAAATAAGGTAGAAGTGTATCCTTCCCTGGCCAGAACATCTCCCATATCGGACCCCGGCACATTCTCCACGCAATGGGTTCCGGGGAGCATGTATTGTTCAATGTTTGTGCGAATTTGAGTACTTAATACTGTGGCACGCTCACTATCCATCCCCGATAAAGCGGCAGGTTTAAAACATTCTTTTCCGTGGCATCTTAACAAGAGTCCATCAAATGCGCCGAGAAGAGAGCAAGCCATATTTAAGATATCTTGAGGTAGGGTCTCTAGTAAGGCCGACTCCGTAATCTTGCGGATCGCATAATTAAGTGCCCCCACTTCCTCTAACACCTGTTGGAGGTCACCCCTCGTCTCTAAATGCAGTAATGCGTTCTCAATTGTGACCGCGATATGATCCGTAATATTTTGAATGGTCCCCATGCCATCTCGCTCAATAAAACTATCAGGATTCACGCACACCATGTAACCCAGTTTCTTTTGCTTGCCCATTAAAGGTAATGACAAAGCATTCTCTATGCTCAAAACAAAATCGCTGCGACCCTCCGTGGTATCCTCTATGCCTTCAAAAGATGTCAGGGTTGCGTTCATCTGTTCTTTCAGATTCTCTAAAAGTTCGAAAGGCGACGGGATGCTTCCTGCAAACTGAATGCCACTTGACAACGGATTATAAACAATCAAGACAAACTCAAGACCCTTAAACCAACTTTTGAGTGTATCCGCTAATCTCGTTATAAGTTCTTGCAGACTGCAGTCTAATTTAGAAACCGCCATGATCTCATTAAGCGCACGTGTAAGGTGTAACTCGTTTTGCATCTGCGTATGAACTCTAGCATTAATTATAGAAATAGCTGCGAAATCAGCAAAGCCACCTAATATCTTGATATCATTCTCTGAATACCGTTGAGCGGGGTTATTGGAGTGTACATTGAGCGCCCCAATAGCTTGACCATGCCATATGATTGGTACACCTATCACAGCCTTAATCTGGTAGGATTCTAAGAGTGCAACACGTCTTGCATACTTACTGTAATCGTTAAGAAGAATAGGTTTCCGAGTACATATAATCTGGCTCCCTAGGCTTTCTGAAGAGGAAAGCTTCTTTTTTAGGAATTCCTCTTCTGCTAGATTATAAACAGTCACATACCGTGTTTCTCCTGTATATTCACTTTTTAGCAACAATACCGAACTATGAGAATCTAACAATTCTGTTGCGTATTGAGCAATTAAAGATAAAACAGTCTTGAGATCAAGATTGGTTGTGAGCTGTTGACCCAAATGAGTTAGCATACTGTATTGTAAAACCTGCTTATCTACGGCACTTCGCACTTTCACCGTTCCCCCTCCTTACTGTGCACGGATCACGGATCACTGTTCTCTCATCTCGTATTAGCTCTCAAAAGAAAAAATCGTGATAAGGATAAGTATACTCTTTCGACGTTTTAATATCAATTTTCAAAAAGGAAACATATACAAAGGGGCAATTTTTGTATAAAATTGGCAACACAAGCAACCTCATTATATACCATAATTCCATAAGAAGTTATCTGATGACTCATTTGTAGCCCATAGCGAGACAAAAATTTGATATAAGGATGAGCGAAGCGTCGGTCGGTGTAAAATCACCTCGCCCAAATGCTTAACTTGCCTTATTCATCACCCCAATATCTCCCTTACCTCAACTCCAGTCTTAAATACAAAAACTGCCTCCACCATCGATTGAACCTTAACCTTTTCTATTACCCTACGAAACAAATCCTCATCAAATTTCTCAAGCGAACATTTGTCTTCGTCCACAATAACCCTGTTCATTGCCCTAACAAATGCTTCTTCCAGCTTCTTTTCATTAACCGAACGTGCATTACAAGCTTCATTTCCGTTCATCTGATGATTGATACATAACCAATACCCTCGTTTGTTTTTACCTGCTCCAAAAAATGTGTGTCTCAGTTTTGAGCCACAATTCTGGCAGAATAACATACCGGAAAAGGCATATTCACTTGTATAATTGCTCTTGCCAGTCTTAGAATAACCTCGCATACTTGACCGCCGAATTAACTCTTCTTGCACCGCAGCAAACTCCTCCTTAGGAACTATTGGAGGGTGAGAATCTTCAACGTAGTATTGTTGGACAATACCTTTATTAGCAACCCGCTTCTTAGTCAAGAAATCCGTAGTATATGTCTTTTGGAGTAAGGCATCTCCCATATACTTTTCGTTCTTCAAAATCTGATAAACTGTCGTGTCCCACCATTTTTTCTTACCTGCACCAGTAAGTATCCCATCAGCCTCAAGTCCACGTGAAATCCTCAAAGTGCTTTTCCCCTCGAGAAACTCTCGATATATCCTGCGTACAACCTCAGCTTCCTCCGGCACAATGATTAACTCACCGTTTTCATCCTTGGTGTAGCCCAGAAACTTGTTGTGATTCACCTTGATCTTACCTTCCTGAAACTTGAAAACGATCCCCATCCGAGTCGACTGTGATAACGAATTACTCTCCTCTTGCGCCAAACTCCCGAGCAAAGTTATCAGGAACTCTCCCTTACTGTCTAGCGTATTCACGTTCTCCTTCTCAAAAAATATAGCGATTCCCTTTTCCTTCAACTGTCGAACATATTGCAAAGTGTCGAGTGTATTCCTAGCAAATCGACTGATAGATTTGGTGATCACCATGTCTATTTTTCCAGCCATACAATCTTCGATCATTCGATTAAACTCTACGCGTTTCTTTGTGTTAGTTCCACTGATTCCTTCATCTGCAAAAATTCCGCTGAACTCCCACTCTGGATTCCGTTTAATATAATCTGTGTAGTGTGAAACCTGAGCCTCATAACTTGATAACTGTTCTTCATTATCGGTCGAAACTCTACAATAGGCGCAAACCCTAAGCTTCGCCGTTACCTCTAGTCCTTGTAATTCTTGACGTGGTTTCGCTGGAATCACTGTCACATTTGCCATTGTCTTAACCTCCCTAAAATAAATCGCGGCCTCGTTTTAAGGTGTAATGTCCCTCAAAGCGAAGGCCGTTTTTTAGATAAAATTCTAACGTGGTGCGTTCCCTAACCACTATCTTTTCGATGATTGCGGTGTATAAATCTTCGCTGAATTCTAAGAGTTTGCCGACCTGTGAATCAAGAATGGCCTCAAGTTCTAAAGTTCTGGCGAAGCGAGTGTCTAGTTTTACAAGTTCCTCCATCAAAGTGGCCCGTTCCGTTTGAAGGTTGGTAAGTTTACCAACCAGTTTTTCGTGTTCGGTTTTCAGATAGGCGTTTTCTCCTATCAAAAAGAGCGCCCGTTCTTGTTGAATGAGACTCTCGATCTCTTCATCCAACTTCTCGATGCGCTCTTGGTCGATCTCCGTAAATTTTTCACGTTCTAACTTCGTCTTATAATCACTTAGTAATCTTACCCGATCCGAATATAGCCGATTGAACACCCTCACAAACAGGCCCTTGATGGTCTCTTCTTTGACCCTGCCCACGTTACATGAATTTTTTCCTTCTATTATATATGCACTACATACCCAACAAACCGATTTTGCAACTGTACCGCAATTATCTAAATGCCGTTTGTAGCCTTTGCCGCAATGGCCACATTCGATGGTGCTAGTGAATGCATATCGTTTAATGTATTTCTCTCGATTGCCCTCCGTATTCCCTTTGGACCTCGCTCTCTCAACCATCAATTCCTGGGCCTTCTCGAAATCTTCCTTGCTGATAATAGCCGGGTGGGTGTCCTTGACATAATACATGGGCACTTCACCTTTGTTTCGTTTCTTCTTGAAATCTTTAGTGATCGTCTTCTGAAGAAGCGCATCCCCGATGTACTTCTCATTCTTTATGATATCTCTTACCGTTGACTCGGCCCATTTTACCTTCCCTGAAATGGTTTTGATACCGTCAAGTCCTTTGGCTATCAGCGAAATACCCAGTCCAGAAAGGTAATCCTTAAATATTCGCCTGACTATGGTGGCTTGCTCTTCATTGATAATCAGGTT
>JARLHU010000119.1 GCA_031292095.1 Desulfosporosinus sp. | reverse complement strand
GAAGCCTTATTCGACCGCTTTATTTTGCGATATGAGATCGACTATATTCAGGATGGGAATAGTTTTGTTGCTATGTTGCAAGGTGCATATCCGGCACAGAGACCGACGATCACCTTAGCTGAGCTGGAACAACTTCAATTCCATTCTGAAATGATGGTCACGGTGCCGCAAGATATTCTCGAAGTCCTTCGTGATATTCGGGATGCTCTACGGTTGGAGGGAATTAGACCGTCAGATCGCCGATTTAGGCAAGTGTTGTCACTGCTCAAAGCATCTGCAACGCTGGATGGGCGTGACGTTGTAAAGAGACAAGACCTCATTATATTAGTTCACTCGCTTTGGGTCACTCCAGAAGCTAATGAACGGGATATTGTGCGGCGAACGGTACATGATAGGGTCCTTGATCCTGTGCAGAAAGAGATAGCGGATTTAACCGATATTATTCGTGATCTGGCTCGAAGTGTGGACTCGTCAGACATGAGTGATACGAAGGTTGTTCTCGAACACAGTCAGAAAATCAAATCGCTCAAGCTGCAAGTTGAGAAAATTCCCAATGGTAACACGTACCCTGAAGTTGGGAAACTACTGGATATTTTGGATATGAAGAGAAAAAGTCTGGCAACGGCAGCCTTGGGTGTATAACTCAAGATATGGTAAGTACCGATGATAAATCACAGCGGCGAGGCAATAGTCTCGCCGCTAAACTTTGAGTTTTGAATAAAGGAGGAATTGCAATGTCATTTGCAAATACAGCCAAAAAGAGATTTTATCACAGTTGTCTTAATGCGGACAGTTACGATAAGCAACAGTTTGAACGCTTGTTAGAAATGTCGCCCAAGCTCCAACAACTCGAAGCCCAAGGAGAGAATGTTTTCCCAGGCTACGTCAATCTCATGGGCGACCAGTGGAGTAGCCTCTATAAGGCTAATCCGGAAATTAATCCGGAAGCCAGCGGGAAGGCGGCGACTCATCGACCGTTAATTCAAAAAATGATGAATACAAAGGAATATGAAGAACTTCGTGATCAAACCGTGCTTGATGATTTTTCAGCGGCGATTGGAACGATTTCAATGGGTGAAACAGTCATCAAATACATCGAGGAAGCGCAAAAAACTAACGAACAACTCAAAGAAATGCTCGATCAGCAGAGGCAGCTACAACAACAGTTGCAGAAAGTCGAGCAGTCGATTAACAAAAATGACATGCAAGGTAAAAGACCAACTAAGAAGCAAGAGCAGGCAAAACAAACGTTGGAAAATCAAGTGAATCAGATGCAAGAGCAGATCAGCCAGCAATTGGGCGATGGCATGAACGCGGGAGATATACTCTCTCAAGCAAGTCAGGACGCTCAACAAGCCAAAGACAGCATCCAGGATCTTGTTTCCACTTCCCAGCCAGGATCTGGAGAGGCAGAAATGCAAAAAATCCCCCTTCGTCAACAGCTCGAACTGGCACAACATCTCAAGCAAAATCCGAAGATAAAGCGGGTTGCAGAGTGGGCAGGCAGATTTAAAGCAATCGCGCGGAAAAAACAGAAGTCAAAGCATGTTTTTTCGGTTGAACGAGACGGCATTGTACAGGGCGATAACCCTGAGCTTTTGCTCCCAACGGAACTAGCAATGCTCAACAACCCTGCTACCAAACTGGATTTTTATCGACGGTTTACGGAAAAGCAAACACTCCAATATTCGCCCGAAGGGAAAGATTCGGCTGGGAAAGGCCCCATTATATTGTGTTTAGATCAATCGGGTAGTATGAAGAGCCAAAAGGAACAAGCCGCAGGGTTTGCCTTAGCGATTGCCATGATCGCAAGGCGGCAACGTCGTGACTTCGCCTACATTCCATTTGCTACTAACGTAGGTGAAACTATGACCTTTCGTCGTGGCAAAATTTCAGTGACAAATATGTTGAGGATTGCAACGGAGTTCATAAATGGAGGAACGAATTTTGAACGACCGTTAGGAGCGGCATTAGAGGTCATTGAAAATCAAAGGCGTTTCAAAAATGCAGATATTGTGTTCGTGACTGATGGAGCAGCTTACGTGAGCCATGAGTTTATGGCTCATTATCTCCAAGTCAAGAAAAAATTAGAGTTCCAGTGTATGGGGTGCGTTCTTGGTGGGAACGCAGGGTCGCAACCTGAGCTAGAAAAATTCACGGATGAATGGTTTGCCGCAGGCGATTTAGTAGAAGCGGCTGAAAATAGTGCCATTTTTAAAATTTGAAGGAGTGATTACAAATGTCAATCCAAACGACCGTTGAGATTAAAGGTGTTCTTGGAACCGAGGAAAAGAAATTTTACTTTGTAAGGGACTCAGGGCCGGAAGCCATCTTTGGTGGTAAAACGCCCAAGGAACTTTTCTTACTGCATGTTTATAATCCAGGCTGTTTCGATATTCAGGAAAAAGACATTCGGTTAAATATGCATGTACAAAGACAATGTAGCTTTGGAATTGCCGGATTTCAAGCCTTGAATGTAGACACAGAGTACATCCAAGAAGCGACTGAAAAAGCTCGCGAACTTGATATGAAGAGCGAAAGACAACTTTTTGTTGAAACATTAGACGCGTTGCCGAATTTGCCGGAACCGGAGGCACTTGAAAAGATAGCAATTGACTTTCTTTGCGAAGGGAACAAGGAATTAGCCTTTGCCACAGCAGATTTTTTCGAGAAAGTGATCATGGAAATGATCGGGGAAAAGGCTGGAAAAGGGAGCGGGGTGGTACTGCTCACTGTTGCGGCTGAAAAAGCGGCTGTTCGAATGAGTGCAAAAACTAAGGAACAAAATTAAACTGAGTTCCAGAAGAGAGGCACCCCTTAACGGTTTGTTAAGTGGGTGCCTTTATATATGAAAGGAAAGGTGATTTCAATATGCTGCGTGTCGTCGTTATTGAACCAGGACTTCCAGCGAAAATACAAGAGGTTAACAATGATTCGGCAAGCTTTCAATCTAAAGTTGGGGGATACATCGAACACGTACCATTTTTCAAGGATGATATTGGATTCCTGTTTAATGAGGAAGGGAAGCTTATAGGGCTGCCTCCAAACAGGATCAACTATTACGGTGATATTCTCGTGTTAAAAGCATCTTGGTTTTTGTATTTCCGTTCTTTGGAGTTGCAGTTGCCAACACCTTCGGCTTCCACAAGACCGGTTCGCTTATTGATTAACATCGGATAAATTTAGTCGTAAGAGATCACTAATGCGGAGACCTGAGTTAATGCCAAGAATGAACAAGTTGTAATCCCTGAGGTTACTTGGTCTTAGAATTTTCTTCATTGTATCTAGAATCTTTTTTTCTCTGAATGGCTGCACGCATTCCATAAATTTACATCCTTTCGCTATGTTCCATAATGATCGGAATGAGACGATGTGTCATATTCAGAGGGTCTGAAGTTAACCTTGAATACAAGAAATCCCTGGAAGCCAGCCATAATAGGCGTTCCAGGGATTTGCTAATGTAACACAATAGGGTTGTGTTACATTGGAAAACAAACATGTGACAAATATTTAGTCAGGTCAACATACTATCGTAAAGTTACTTGTAGGGGCTTGGTAATCGGAAATTGAAGTTGGCCTCTTCATGTTCACTTCTCCTTTCATATAATTAGACAAATGCTAAGGCTTGATCGGATTATTATCGATCAAGCCTTAGCATGGGAAATCGGGAAATGAATGAAGGCAAGGCAAGGTTGGAACAAATCTATGGCACCTTTTTACTAAAACAAAATATACCCAAAAAGCAAAATGCTTGATGTGTATTCATGAATATAATATATAAATGTCAATTGGGGTTTTACTATCGAATGAATACGGAAAGGTATAGGCCAAGTGGATAAATCGTGAAATCGTGAGATAATTCATTTGTGTGGTTTGCATTTGGAATCATTGAGCAAACGATTATTGGAGGTCGTTTTTCGATATTTGCTAAACTGCGATATTTTGCGAATGTCGTGTTTTTCAGATTATATTTATAAGCCCTTGTGTTTGCAATTTTCGTATAACGAATACAACTGATACTTATCTAGGATTGAATATTTAGGAAAAATGAGATAGATCAGGATCAAGACTAATATGGATGTTTGTATAGATTTGTGAGCATATCAAACATCAATTTGATAATAGCATATACAATTCTAGTAAATTTCCCTGTTTGACTAGAATTGTATATGCTAGATGTTATCTTTACTTAGTTAGGATCAGTGGATGAAGTGTCCATGATACAAAGATTATGACGTTGAAAATCAATATCAGATAGCCACGTGAATCATAGCAATCAAGTGATAATAGGTAGCTACCATGATGCCAAGTAACGGGGTAATTACGACAGATATGGAAGATTTGTGAAACGCTATAATCGACTGTGAAGGCTAAATATGGCTGAATACGAGGATTTAGTATGAATGGCACTGTACGTAAGACCAATTATAGAACTCATGTAAAATGTTGCATTGTTGATGGGGATCCTGCACGGTTGAAGCAGAATGCATTCCCTTGCCTATTAGGATCAGGGCAAGGAGCGGATCATTATGAGCTAGATCAAGACTATGCTGAGCAGAAACGGTCTTAGTATCCATAATCTAGCGTCTAGGACCAGTCAGCTTAAACATATTTAAAGCGTATTCCGTAACATGCTCTTTTCGCAGATTCGAAGGTAATTGCCAACTATAATAAAATTGTTGAGTGAATGTACGCCAACCTGTATTCCGATTATGATGTCGGAGCTTGAGTGGACAATCAGGGATACTGAAGAGGCACGTGTATGTTATGAAGCAAAAGGAACATTAGTAGGACCAGTTGTACTTATGACTGCACCTTCGCAGATACTTAATTCGGTGATAGATCCTGTGTAACAATCTGCATAAACATGTATGACGAAAGCCCTCTCCAGGGGGTTTTTCTATTTTGTACAGATGCAAGACTTACCTCCTGTTGTTTATCATTGGGGCCTAGATCAGTCTGTTCCAAATATAATAAATTTAGTATCATGGATATATATGTTGATATTTTACCTTATATATGGCATAATTTCAATGTACCAATATTTATATATTTTGGAGGATGGAACATGGACGCCTACGATTTAATTCCAAAGCTCATAAGAGCGAGCTTTGATTCAGACAGGAAGACAATAGAAGCAGTTTCGTTGGCAATTATTAAAAGAATCAAGAAGGACTATCCTGATGCAGCTGGAGAGATTGCTAAAACACTATCCTTCTCAGGTGCAGGAGCCCCTATGGTTAGGTCTATTGACATGCAGCCGCTTCCCGTGGATAGAGAATCAAGATATTCACTGGTCAAACTTGATGAGCCATACGAGATTCCTGATCCAATTCTGGACGACTACACCATGACACAACTAAATGATTTTTTTAAAGAGCGCGATATGATTAACACTTTTTTAGAAGAAGGAATTACTCCTCCTAATAGTATTTTGTTAGATGGTCAACCCGGTGTCGGTAAAACATATATTGCTAGGTGGATTTCTTATAGACTTAATATCCCTTTAATCACATTGGATTTAGCATCATCTATTTCTAGTTATCTTGGTCGTTCTGGACAAAACATCAAGAATATATTTGATTATGCGAAATCCCAAAATGCTGTTCTATTCTTAGATGAGCTTGACGCGATTGCTAAACGGAGAGATGACGCTAGCGACTTGGGAGAGCTTAAACGTTTAGTTAATGTTCTTTTGAAAGAATTAGAATTATGCCCTAGCTCGTGTGTGATTATTGGAGCTACAAATCACCCGGAACTATTGGATAAAGCGATATGGAGAAGATTTGACAGGTCTCTAACTGTTTCTATGCCCGCTGAAATCGAGAGAAAAAATCTAATATTGAGGCATTTGGACAAATATGTACCACGTTTGAAGCAAGACACTCTTTTATATCTCACTAAGCACGCTGGAAGCATAAACGCTGCCGATATTTGCAAACTTTGCGAACATATAAAAAGACAATGCATCTTAAATCCTGAAATGCAATTAGATTTAATAGCCCTATCCGAACTTTATAAAGTTATAACTTATACTTCTAAAGATGAAAAAATACAAATTTGTCAGATGCTTAAAAGAGATTTCAACAATTTGTCACAAAGAGACATATCACAAATTACCAATATACCCTTAACATCCGTAACTAGATACCTAACCGCAAATTCACGCATTAAGGAGGGAAAATAATGGCTGATGATAAACACCCTATAATTGCACGCGGTGAGCTCTATGTAGAACCTATCACTAAAAAAGGCGGCGGTGGCCCAAAGAAAATCCCTCATGAGTACAATGAAGCTAAGCTACGAATATTGAATGACCTTTCGGTTATTTCGCAGGAAATAAAAGAAAGTTCCGAGATTTTCTTAGGCGAAAAAATTGTCTGTATACGAATGGAACCAAAATTCGAGGCAAAGTCATATGTGCCATCCTTGCTTGTTTTATCGAGGGATAATATGGATATTGTAGGAGGAAGGAAATACTCTTTTATTAATGACCAAGGAGAGGAGCAAAGTGCTAAACTCTATTTTATGCGAACCAACAACAAGGGCATAGAAATGATTCAACATACACTTGAAAAAGGGTTAAAAGATAACACTGACAAGTGGTGCGATCAAATAGGATCTATTCACTCTTTAGATTTATTAACCCCGGATGAGAAGATCATGGGTTTAGAAAATAATTGGGACGAGGGTGTAGTCGAAATTGTCCTACATCCAATGAATGCTGACCGAGAAAATATGATTGCTTTGTTTTATAAAACCATAGGAATTTCAAAAAATCAAACTGCAATAAAAAGCTATGAGGGTGGTTTAACTTTTATCAGCGCAAAATGCTCCCGTAAAGAGGTTGAAAAGATCAAGAAATTTAATCCATTAAGAGCTCTGCATCCACTTGGGCGCGTCAATATTGTCCCTATGCGAGGAAATGCTGGCTTCGAAGCTCCAACTATAGCTCCAGCAAAAAGCAAATCAAAAATAACGATTGGCGTTTTTGACGGTGGGGCTGATGATACAATTCCCCTTCTTAAGGGATACACAAAATCATTTGATAGAGTTGCAGCCCCTTCTCAAGCTATGTACACGGAACATGCTGCTGGTGTTTGCGGTGTTGTTTTACATGGAAATTTAGCTGACAAATCGAAGAGTGACATATTGCCAGTTCCGACCGTATCAGTAGACAGTTTTAGGGTGTTACCACTTAAGGGCACGAATGACTTTGAGGCTGCGTTGGGCCTTTACGAAGCTATTGATGCAATTGAGTCCGTTGTAAAAGAGCGTCAAGATATTAAAATATACAACATATCGTTTGGCCCTCAAGGTGCTATTTTTGATGATAGTATCAGTCGTTTTACTTATGTAATGGACAGGCTAACATATGACGTTGAAGACGGCGAAGTTAACCCTTTGTTCTGCATTGCGGTAGGCAATGACGGCGAACTGATCGATCCACTCAACCGTATACAAGCCCCTGCTGACATGGTTAATGGATTAGGTATAGGTGCTTACACATACACCTCTAATGGTGAAAAGATCCGTACAACTTATAGTTGTATCGGATCCGGTCGTGAAGGGGCAAAGGTCAAGCCTGATTTTCTTGAGTTTGGAGGAAGTAAAGAACGACCTTTTGTACTGGTTGGCGCACAACATAATACACTTTCACTTAGCGCTGGAACTAGTTTCGCCTCTCCAAATGTTGCAGGGAAAATTGGAAAATTGATGGCGAGATGTGAGAGTGTTGTACCTCATTTAGGTAGGACGCTGTTAATTCACAACGCCAGCGCAGAGAGTAATGTGAGCCAAGGCGATCAAGGTTATGGCTTCTGTATCGAAGACGTTGAAGAAGTTCTGTCATGTGAAGATAAGAAGGTCACAATCCTTTATTCCGGAACATTAGTACCGGGCCATACGGTGAAACTTCCAATTTTTGCTCCTGATATAAACAACGTAAAAGGAACTGTCAATATTTCTTGGACTATCGCAACTATTGTTGATCCTTGTGCAAATGACCCTGACGCTTATACTAACAATTGCATTGAGGATGTATTTATACCCCACGATTTAACGTTTAATTTTACAAAGCAAGGAGATAAGACATTTACTTTAAATTTGGCTAAAGCGGAAAATGCAGTGAAAGCACAAGATTTACTTAACCGAGGTTACAAAAGGTCTGATCTTCCAGTAAGTAAACCAGCAAAAAAAATTTGGAACGAGACTGAACTCAGAATGTCTGATTTAAAATGGGATACAGTTATTAAAAAAGGAAAAACCATGCAAGGATCTTCTTTACTGAATCCATATCTAACATTACATGCTATAGGGAGAAATGGATATGAAGCGCGTGATCTTAAATATTTTACAGCAGTCACAATAAATGCGAAAAAATACACAGGCAGCCTATATGACTCCATTCTGCAAACCTACCAGAGCTTAATTCCTATAGAAATTAGAAATACCAACCGTATTATGGTTCCAATTAATTAGAATTTTAAAATACCATTATCAATCGTATTGAGGCTCTCATTGGAACCTTATCTATACCAAAGAAACAGTATGACTTCATCGTACACAACGAAGCCATACTGTTTCTTTTTCTACTGTGTTGAATACTTATCTGTACCAAGAAAACAACGTATTCACCGTATACAGCGTACCCAGAATATGAGGGGT
>JARLHU010000118.1 GCA_031292095.1 Desulfosporosinus sp. | reverse complement strand
ACCCCTCATATTCTGGGTACGCTGTATACGGTGAATACGTTGTTTTCTTGGTACAGATAAGTATTCAACACAGTAGAAAAAGAAACAGTATGGCTTCGTTGTGTACGATGAAGTCATACTGTTTCTTTGGTATAGATAAGTGACAAGGGAGTCTTAATATTCGGGAGTGGAAATGTTGTTCATAACCTTTCAAAAATAAGCTGGGGTATGGCAGGAGGTCATGCGTGGGCCGTCGATTTTGATCACTATATCAAGAACGAAATAATCAAAAGACAATATCAAGATGTCATTAATTATAAGAACGCAGGAAATTCTTCAGAATTAGCCTTCTTTACGCCGGAACATTTTTATCCACTGCTTTACATTTTAGGCGCATCAAAGGAGGATGACCGGGTTTCAATATTCAATGATTCATGCGTAATGGGGTCATTGTCAATGACAAGTTATCTATTTCAGTAAGTAACGTTAGACTATATCGATGTAAGGTCGTTATCATATAACTCCTGAGCAGGCCGCAGAAGTTGCAAGTAGGTCAAATATCTTATACCTTGTGCTAACGCATATAATACCGCCACTTCCATCTGCGATTCTGAAAAAAGTATTTTTAGGTAATATTCGGTGGTTTGGCATGCTTATGTTCTGCTTGTCGTGCTCGTCATTTTATCATTCTGGTGGGGGTTGAGTTGCATGAAGAAAGCGACAGAATAAAAGGGAGTGAGCGGTATTGAACACAATTGGCAGTTATTCTGCTATTTTAAACATGTATAATCAAACTGTTAGTCAGACGTCAAGTACCCAGACACAGAATACATCAAGCACAGTGCCCACATCGTCAGCACCTACAACCCAGCCAACGGATAGTGTCAGTATCAGCCAAGAAGCACAGCAGGCATACCAGGCGCTAAACCAAAGTTTAGTTAACAGTTTGTCTCCCAATGATCCAAATGCGGATACATTAGAAAGTGTTCTTATGAGTTCCATGCAGGCATCTATGCAGCCATTTATGCAAATTATCGCGGATAAGGAAAATGCAGCCAATACTGGAAGTGTAACGGGTGTAGCAGGTGTTGCAAGTCCTTCAGGTGCGATCAGTACGGATTGGGGAAGTGCTCTGGACAGCCTGGTATCGAGCGGTACGATTACCCAAGGACAGGAAACGTCAATAGAAACTGCATTAAATGCAGAGGCTCAGTCAAAGGTAAGCGCAGCGAGTGCGGCTAGTACGCCAACGGCAAACACAAGTAATTTAATCAATTTGCTTGCTTAACTGATCTGATACTAAAAATTGAGAAGATATGCAAATACAATAACAGTTACAAATACCCTCCCACGTCACAATGGCGAAGGAGGGCGTTTTGTTTTGCAGGTTGTTTTGCAGGTTGTTTTGCCTGGGTGAAAGTCTCGGACACACTCGGCGGCATTGAATATCCCCTAATTTGCCCTCATCGGTGGGGGTCTTTCTTTTATGTTGGGATTATAAATTGTTTTGGCATACTAATCCTTAGTAAAAGAACGGAGGGATATGTGTGTCTGAACTCGAAGAATTAATAAAGCAAATCGAAGAATTGCGATTTAGTATGATCAAGATAAAAGAGGGTAGATCTTTTACGGACCCCGAAGTCATCACCGCAAGTCAGATGTTGGATGCTGTTTTAGATAAGTACCAAGAAATGCTTATGAAAATTAAAAAGGCGGATAAGAACTAGGAACAAAGGAGGAGGCCTCATTGAAAGATTGTTTTCGACGCTGATAAATCCATACTCCTTGGTAGTTCGAAAAAATTAGGGTAACTAAGCAAAGTGGTTGTTTTGTCCGATCGGTCTAACGCGACATATAAAGCAGTCCAAACACCAGACGGCTTTGTTGTGTGTTGGTAGATTGGGGTGTCTTAGGTGAGTTAGGGATAGGAGAAGCCGCCTGTTTGAATCAGGCGGCTTTAATCGTATTTATTCCCAGTAGATTAGAAATTCAAAGCTCGACAGATGTTTTACTTTTCAGAGAAGAACCCCCTGTTCGGGCAGAGAAAACAAATTCAAGACCACCATCCTTCACCGTCAATGAAGAACTTGCGGTTTTAACACAACCTTAATGCAGTCTTCCAGTTTTCCATCAAAAATTCGGTAGGCATGTTCTGCTTCAGACAGGGGTAAGCGATGAGTGATAATATCCGTAGGATCAAAGCTTCCATTAGCAATTTTTTCATATAATTCAGGCATATAATGGATTACTGGGGCTTGACCAGTTTTCAAGGTGATATTGCGTGAAAAAATATCTCCTAAGGGAAAGGCATTATAGCGTGAGCCGTAGAGACCGACAAGGCCAATAGTACCCCCTTTGCGTACTGCCTGACAAGCAATTACTAATGCGCTCATAGAACCTCCTTGTATTTTTAAAGTAGTCTCGAGCGATTCAATTAGGGACGCTTTCGCAGTAGAACCAACGCAGTCGATGACTACATCGGCTCCACCACCAGTTATTTCTTTGAGGTGTTCACCTAAATTTTCGATTTCAGTAAAATTAAAGATCTCTACTTTGTTGGTCTTTTTTGCATGCTCTAGACGGTACTGGATATGGTCAACGGCAATTACTCTAGCCGCTTCTTTCATCCAAGCAAATTTCTGAGTCAAGAGACCAACTGGTCCGCATCCTAAAACGATCACTGTATCCCCTTTTTTGACCCCAGCATTTTCAATACCCCAATAGGCGGTTGGCATGATGTCAGATAAAAATAGGAGTTTTTCATCTTCCAACTCACAGTCTTTGGGAATGACAAAAGGTGTAAAATTACCATATGGGACTCTTAATAATTCGGCCTGACCCCCAGGATACCCACCAAAGGTACCTGAGAACCCGAGATACGCTCCGGCATCACCGTTTTGATTAGAGTTATCGCACTGGCTTTCAAGGTTATGCTTACAGTAGTAACATTCACCACAGGATACGTTAAAAGGGATAACAACTCGGTCTCCTTTTTTTACCTTTGTTACATCCGGTCCGGTCTCAACTACGATTCCCATAGGTTCATGCCCAATTATGTAGTTATCTTGCAAATTCGGCATCATACCGTGGAATAAGTGAAGGTCAGACCCACAAATGGCGGTACTAGTAATTTGAACTAAAATGTCGTCCTTTTCCTTCAGAGCCGCATCTGGAACGTCCTTAACTTGAACATTCTTAACCCCTTGGTAGGTTAATGCTTGCATATAATTTTCTCCTTTACTTAAAAGTTAAAGTTAGTCTGTCACAAATGAAATTATTATATTAAATTAATTAACATGCAAAGCCGACTGTTGTAAGTCAGGCGCCTTGCTGATTTCGGTGTTCAGAAGTTGCTGATTTTTTGACCATAATTTATTGCAAAGTTTTTTCCATCTCCTCTAAGCCATGTTCTATCATTTGCTGCGTTGCAGCTTCCTCAATTTGAAGGATAATGGGTTTGAGCCATTAGGTCCTCGACTCGGTTTAACAAAGCAACGCCACAAATATACCCGTCTCAGAACACCCGGCGTCTTTTGAATGGTGTGTTGCTGGATTGGGTTCTTAGTTTGCTCCAAACGCCGGGAACCAGTCATGGCATTTTACTGTAATCCAGAACAGAGAATCATTGGACAGACTAAATTCTGCAGCTAAAGAAGTAGCTAAGGAAATGAATATTGGACAATTAAGGGCACTGGGGAATAATGAGAAGTTCAATTGTTTGTACGGCGCACCAACCCTGATCATAGTCTCTGGCAATGAGCAGCTCCTATCAGCACTTTAGCCTCTCCCACAGTCAAACCATTGATATCACTGGTATTTTCACCGCTTTCAAAAGTGTATCAAATTCGGAGTTTTTTCAAGGCTTTTGTCAAACCTTTCTTTCTTTTAAAATCAGAGGGAGAGAGAGGATGAAATGAGAAAAAACTACTTTGCAAAATTAGTAAACTATATGAAGAATGTTTACCACATTCAACGTGGTTTGAATAAACTGTCTGACGGAAGAGTTAACCCCACTTACAGCACGGGCCAAGTTATAATGCCTGTGCTTTTAGGTTTTTTGCTTAGAATAAAAAGCTTTAATGAGCTCAATTTTATGATAAAGAATAATGAGTTTAATAAACTAGTTCCCCGAGGAACAAAGCTGGCGCAGGTTGATGCAATCAGAGATACACTTAAAGTAATTGATATAAACGGGCTAAACCAAATAAATCATCACATCGTAAAAAAGTCTGTTGAGAATAAAGTTTTCGAAAACGGAACAATTGACGGATATACTGTGGCCGCTATAGATGGAACAAAACTCTTCGGGAGCAATTAGAAAAGCTGTCCTGAATGCTTGAAAAATACCATAGGCGAAAAGACTCATAGTTTCCACAGTGGCGCTGTAATGTCGACAGTAGGGATTGGCCCCAAACTGTTTATTGGCTTTGAGATGTACAAGCCCGGACAAGATTCTGTTTCAAAGGATGAAGGTGAGTTAAACGTAGCGAAAAGGCTGATCTCAAGCGTCTTGAAGAATCATAAAAAATTGATTGACGTTGTAGTTTATGATGCTCTTGCCTGTAATTCCGTTTGGATTAACCACTGCAGAAGTCTTGGTATTGATACAATTGTCAGAGCAAAAAACAATAATAATAATAATAGTTTGCGGTTAGCAAAAAGGAAGGTTAATAAGTCGGAGGCAGTAGAGGTTTGGGAGTGTGAAAAGTCCGGTATGTCCTTGCTGCGGAAAGTAATTACTTGTATATTTAATATAATAGCTGTATTAAACTTCAGTGTTGATATTTTAGCCCTTAATGAATCCCCGTTTGAGATTGAAAAGGAATATATCGATAGCCTGAGGGTTGTTTAGGATGACAGAAATGTTCGAGCTGAATGGACTGGGATTAACAACCCTTTAACAGTACCTAATGCTACATATGGTTAAGAAAGGAAAGCCTACAATCGGAGCCCAAATTATTGCTCTGGGTGTGGTTTCTCTATAAGTAATAAATACATTTTGAAAATGGAAGGGATATACAGTGAATATGTGGAATTCAAAAGAGCGACTTGAGTTTTAGTTATTCATGATAATTATGAGCTTAACCTGATACTTTGAACTTTTTCGATGACAGATATTTAGCATGAAGAGGGGAAGATGAGCAAAAAAATACAAAAAGATCATATGGCTTTCAACTTGTAAGTAAAAGTAGAGTAATCATAATAATTGTGTAGTGTGGGAAGGGATATAATATACTCAAGGTAAAGGTAAAGGGAATGGAAATGGAAGCAACCAAATGTTTCACAGTAAAACTATTTCAGTCATTCATTTTCAGGCGCACACAAGAAGCCGAAGTAATAATACTAGCTAATTTGATAAAGATAAACTACTAAATTCAACTATGCATTAAAGAGTATTTTAGCGCATAGTTGAATTGTAAACGGAAGTGGCTCTAAGTTATAAGGTTATCTTCGCTAGACCAAGCGAATCCTTATCGTCAAATCGCTCAAAAATTACTAATCATTAGTCACTTTCAAATTATATGATGCTGTCATGATATTGAAATATGCCCTAATGCATATACTGTAGGCCATTCGCCATGGGTTCCTTGGATTAGATGAATCACTAGGCTCATATCGTTAAAGCCTTACAGAGGCTCCTGGAGGCTCGATTTTATAGTTAGTTATGAGTTAACCAACTCTGACCGAAAAAACTGATGATTGTATGATTGTAAGTGCTTTGTAAGTGCAGGACAATATTTCTACAGAAAAACGCTATCTGATTACTAGGGTAAAATCTAAACTCTACACAAGTTCCAGACGTCCAAAGTTCTACAATAATATGAAGAACCAGGACACACGTTTAATAGCCAGAAAAGTTTGAAGCATGCGGAATCAAACTTTCTGGCTATTTTAGTGTTACCCCCCTGCGGTATTTTATACTCTACTTTACATAATATCTATTATCGGACCCAGTTAAAATATAGCATACTACTCTAGTAAGTCTTCATTTAGGTTCTATTGCATTAGTAATCGGCTCACCAAGAATTTTTGATAAATCATTTAATAAAGAACCAATAAACGCGACGTACATTAACCACTTTATTCTAAACACAGATGCGACCAATCCGCTAATTGCTGGTAATCCAAGGCCCCAAAAGGTTCTTATAATCGTTGCCTCAGTAATACCTTCTGTTGAGTAGGGATTGAAGAAATTCAGAATTGCCCAAAGTATAAAACCGCTTACAGAACCAACAATGCCAACCACTGTTCTGATTCATTCTTTCTTTATAATACTTGTCACATTGAATCCCTCCCCTCTTCGTTGTGAATATTTACTATCGTTTCCATTACAGAAAGGAATACTAGATGTGATATCGAATAAACAACCAAGAGAATCGAGTCCCACTCCAGTTTAAAACTGCTCTCCTATTTGATTTGTTTTAGAAGAACTGTTTCAGTGATGGCAATGCTGAGTTAGAGAGGGGATTTCGTAATGAAAATTATGTTTAGTAAGATTCACATTGTATCGCTGGCAGTATGCGTTGGTTTGGGAACCTGCCATCTCGTCAATGGGTTTCAGTTCCTGTATGTAAAAAATAACCATATCAAATCCAATTATATTTTTTCTCGGAATTTTTCGCATCGGAATTTACATGTTATACAAGTAAAACAATCTTATGGTGCTTATGGTAATATAAACCTTCCTGCCAATATGAAAAAATCTGAAAATTGGGCGGGATACATTGACACCCCTTCGTCTGGTAGCGGCTATGCAAGCGTTTCTGGTAGTTGGATAGTCCCTAATATTTCTACGAGTCAACAAACTGCAGCTGCTGCTCAGTGGATTGGTTTAGGCGGATCATCGTCACCTGACCTCTTACAAATGGGAACGAGTGAACAACTTGAAAACGGTCAATTAGTTACTGAGTTGTTTTGGGAGCAGTTACCAGATCTTGCTCAAACTGTAATGACAGTTCCGATTGGTTCGACCATTAATGCGAGCATATCTCCATCAACGAACTCAAGTTTAACGTGGAATTTAACCTTTACTGTGAACGGTCGGTCTCAAACCCAAACGATTCCCCCTGTAACACTAGATTCCTCATACGCACAGGGAATTGGGACATCGGCAGAATGGATTAGTGAAGAGCCCACAACCCATAATGACCAAATGGTTCCTTTTGCAAAGATGGGCGCAGTGACATACCAATCTGCCTTGGTAAATGGTCGACCATTAAATTCGTCAGGAAATCAAGTTCAACCGGTTGCTTTGGTATCCTGCAATGGAAATATTTTGATTGCTCCTTCCGTACTGGGAACGGATGGCGAGTCGTTCTCGACAACATCTCTAGAAACTGTAACAGGTAGGTCCATCCTCGACACCAACCGCTGACATGTAGAGTATTATCTTACATTGAAGTTTTAATATCGGGAATTGACGCTAATACGTAATAATTACTGTATTTTAACGAAAAAAGGCCTTATAATTAGGGGCGGAGTGGATCTTGTCTAAATCGAGTATTTCTGAAGAGATAGATGACCTCCTTTTCTTCATAGTGCCTAGTTTATACAACCCAGGTGAGTTCTAATAAAGCATATGAAAGAAAATAACAAGTCAAGATGTCTTGGTATGACACAAAATAGACTGACAGACTGACTGGGTATTTCATTGAATGTGCCTAAGTTCGGAGGAAGCAAATGGAGATTAAATCACTAAAAAAACTCAAATTATATGGGTTTAACAACCTCACAAAAACTCTCAGTTTTAATATGTATGATATTTGCTATGCAAAGTCACCTGAGCACCGTCAAGCCTATATTGAATATATTGATGAAGAGTACAATTCAGATCGTCTAGCCAGGATTCTTACGGATGTAGCTAGTATCATCGGTGCGCATGTTCTAAATATCGCGAAACAGGATTATGAGCCCCAAGGGGCAAGTGTCACCATGCTGGTTTCAGAAGATCAAGAGATAGATCCCTCACCTAAAACAGAATTCATAAACACAACTGTGTCCTTTCCTTCCACCGTCGTCGCTCATCTAGATAAAAGCCATATTACAGTTCACACTTACCCTGAAAATCACCCCAATAAAGGGATAAGCACCTTCAGAGCAGACATTGATGTCTCAACTTGCGGTAAAATTTCTCCTCTTGCAGCACTCAATTACCTTATGACTAGTTTTTCCTCAGATATTGCTATCATCGACTACCGAGTTCGGGGATTTACCCGAGATTTAAATGGAAAGAAATTTTTCATTGACCATAAGATAAATTCTATACAAAACTATCTGTCCAATGAAAAGAAAGAACTTTATCAAATGATTGATGTTAATGTCTATCAAGAGAATATCTTTCATACTAAAATGATTTTGAAAGACTTTGATTTAGATAATTATTTATTCGGCATGGCAAAGAAAGAACTTTTACCGAGTGAAAAGAAAAAAATCAAACAACGTTTAATTAAAGAAATGGGCGAGATATTCCATGGAAAAAATATCCCTAAAGTCAAACTTAGGGAAGGGAAAGAAACCTCAATCTCTCTACATTCATAAGTTCGATCCTATCCATATTTTACAATAGTAACAGGGTCTTCGCGTTTACATGCGAAGACCCTGTACTATTGTAAAATTCTAATGTAAGGACAATATAAGTTAGTAAATTCGTGTATTTGAGTATAGAAAATATGGCATGCTAGATAAACACGCTAGCTAAAGCTGAACATTGGTTAGTTTATGATAACTCCAGTTCAGACTGTATTTCTTTCAAGGAGGATTAATTTATGCGAGACGAAGAAAGAATTCAAATGTATTATAAGTTCGGGCTGATGGATTGGAGAAATGAACAACAATTTCAAAAAGAAAAATTTTCAAGTGGATATAATTTGTCAGCGGTCAGTTTCAACAAGATCTTAGCAGAAATTATCAAGACTTTAAAGATGAAAATCAAGATATAAAACCGTACATGAAGGAGGCATGGGGACGGCGCCTTCAACTCAAAGCAAAGAGACTACCTTCGAAAGAATAGTCTCTTTGCTTGTTACCTTGCGATGACCTACTTCACCAATGCTTACATTCAACATGGTCCATAGTTTAATTAGTCGTACCATATGGTATTGTGAAGCTCTGAGCCGTTCCAATAGTATAACCTGCATAATTTGCTGTTACAGTGTATGTTTGGCCAACACTCAACGGCGCATTAATTACATACGTTGCGCCTCCATTTACAGTGGTTACACCTGTAATCGTTATGGTATATCCCCCACTATTGACTAGACTAAAGTTGCTTGTAGTTAAACCATTCAACGCTGAACTCAATCCCACTGTCACTCCTGCCAACGTAGGGTTGCTAACCGTCAACGTTTCGCTGGTCGTACCATACGGTATTGTGAAGCTCTGAGTCGTTCCAATAGTATACCCCGCATAATTTGCTGTTAAAGTGTATGTTTGGCCAACACTTAACGGCGCATTAATTACATATGTTGCGCCTCCATTTACAGTGGTTACACTCGTAATCGTTATGGTATATCCCGCACTATTGACTAGACTAAAGTTGCTTGTGTTTAAACCATTCAGTGCTGAACTCAATCCCACACTCACGCCGACCGTCGTGGGGTTGCTTACCGTCAACGTTTCACTAGTCGTACTATACGGTATTGTAAAGCTCTGAGCCGTTCCAATAGTATACCCTGCATAATTTGCCGTTACAGTGTAAGTTTGGCCAACACTTAACGGCGCATTAATTACATATGTCGCTCCTCCGTTTGAAGTGGTTACACCTGTGATCGTTATGGGATATCCCGCACTATTGACTAGACTAAAGTTGCTTGTGGTTAAACCATTCAGCGCTGAACTCAATCCTACTGTCACTCCTGCCGACGTGGGGTTACTTACCGTCAACGGATTAGCTACCGGAGGTGTAACTACTGGAGTTGTGTCGGAAGTTCCAAGAATATCATTGACCTGAGTCACTGCCCAATCAGGTACACCAGCTGTTCCACCAAGTACGTTAACTTGCGGGGTACTGCCTGTATTGCGAATGGTGATAAGATAGTCTTTAATCGAGGGAGGAAGCTGTTTGGATTTTGGATCAATTAACAAAATTGGGGCATTATTTTGGGCAGCCAATGTACTTCCGGATAGCGCATCGGCAAAATCAAGACCATTGGCAAGATAAATTTGCGTCGGGTTAGGGTAAAATTTAGTCAAGATTTGCGATAAGGTTTCAAATCGATCCTGACCACCAAACCGTTGGATTTGGGCGTTAGGAGCAACATTTTGAAGCGCCGTCTGGACCGAATCTTGCAGTACACCCTTACCACCGACTATATAGATGTTGGTGGGTTGATCAGTAGAAATAAAATTTTGGGCTGTTTGAGATAATTGATTAGGCCCGCTCAAGAGAATAGGCCAACCTTTACTAGCGGCAAGCGAAGCGACACCTAACGCATCAGGAAAGTCATTGCCGCTAGCAATGATAACTGGCGTTCCATGACTTACAGCGAGGTTATTGACGACGAGAGAATCTGTTTCAAATCGATCCTTGCCACCCATTCGATTTACATGATAACCCTCATTATGTAACCATTGCTCAACTTTTTGGTTGATTACGCCAACTCCACCAACAATCGTGATAGTTCCTCCGGCTGACATATGGTTTTTGATATAGTCCAAACTAACTTGTGAATCGTTCATATCAGAGCCTACGAGGATAATTGATGCTTTAAGTTTTGTTGCCAATGTACTGGCTGATAAAGCATCAGGAAAACTATAGGCCGAGGCAATGACTACGTTTTGCACTTGTTGTCCCTGGTATTCTTGCTGAGCTATAGCGGTGGACGTTTGGAATCGATCATTGCCAGAGAACCTATTGTAATGAGGCTTAGCTTGGGCACTTCCGACCAGGGTAAAGATTAGCAGAGTACTTGTCATGGCCAACGTAGTTAATTTAACCTTTTTTTTCAAGTTCTTTCCCTCCTAGATTTCATTTCGTTACAAATAGAAAACTATCGTTCCTAAAAGTGTATACGGATGATCTTTAGGTTTTAGGGGGGAGTAGAAAAAAATCACTGTTTTCGTTGTTTTCCATCGCTCTGGTTACTTTTCCCCCCTACATCAAATCGCTCAGGGATTTTATAGATATGGGATACATCATCCTTTAGATTTTCCGGAGTCGCTGTTGAGAATGGGAAATAGACGTTATCGTGCGCTTTTACCGGTTCTGCCTTCTTCTGCGCACTGTTCTTGCCCTTATTCAGATCTTTAGTGTGCGCCTGGTCGAGATCTGTTCCTACATTTTTGTCCTTATTTATATCCTTGGATTGCCCTTCAACCCTTTCAATCGCTGGATTATTTGGGACCTTGACCGGAGTGGATGGCACCCCAGGTTTATCTATCGATTTGGAATTTTGCTGCGAAGTCCCTGGTGTTCGCAACAAACCAGAATCGGGCCCCTTTTTCTCCGACTGGATCTGCGCTTGAACTTGTGGGTTTTCAAGTAACCGAACCCGTTCTGCAGTATCTTTTAGTTTTTCCGATTGCGTCACAACCCCAGCTTTTTGAGCAGTCTGCCAAAGCGCATACTCCCCTAGTGTTAAATTCCCTTTTTGCGCAAGTTCACTCTCCTGAGGAGTCAGGGGGAAGACTGCAACCTGCGGGGTAAACCCTTCTTTCTCAACCGTCCCAGTAACCCAGGTTATAATTTGATTCTCATTGAGTTCTTTGGGCATCTGAACTGAGGTTTTATCTGTCATCGGAGAATATCCCACCACGACCCAATGCTGCTCAGAGTTAAGAAATTTTTGATTATAGGCCTGGGTAACAATTTGTTCTAAAACCTCATTAATTGGTTTCCCTGTGAGATCAATCTGCTTCAACATGCGCTTAGCATCTTCATTTTGCGTTTGGAACTTCAATAAGCGCCCTTGTGCATCAATCGTAAATTGCAAGCTCGGATTAATATCGACCGAGAGTAAAGCTACCGCTGTTGGAGCATGATATAGGTTCCACCCCAAGAGGGACGTAAAGACCAAAAGGAATAGTGCAGCAACCCCAGCCCATACGCGTAACCCACTAAAATCCACTATCCCAGTTCGGATTTCAATTTCTTCGCCAACCTCAATATGAAGTCGCCTATGAACTTGGCAAAAGGTGCCGTTCTCACCGAGGACAGTGCAACGTGATCCGGACTTCTCCAGAACTACAGCTTTCATCTTACTCATTCCATCCCCCCCTTTCTCGCGGGAGTACATATTCCCGTAAATAAACATAGTCATGTTGGTTAGCTATAAGTAAGGCGACCGACAAGATATACTTTCGTCCCCGTTCTAAGACCTTTGGGTGAACCTGAGTCTTCAAAGCTAATGCTTGCATGGGGACTTTTCCAGTTCGTTCGACCTGAGGCCATAGCACAGTGTCAAAGGCTAATTCTCGAGCCACGCGGAGTAATGTCTCACGGGAATCCCGATGTTTTGGAGAAACCGCAACTAAGTCCTGAAAGGTAAGCTTAAATGCTACTAAGGCTTTGGCGAACTGTTGAATTTCTGCTGCCCGCTCGTGGCATTGTTCTTTCTCCTGAAATTCATCTAAACTAAGATGAATTTCGATTCCTCGTCCGATGTCCTCTTGGTCGAGAGAACTAGCTTGCCGCAATCGCTGCTTGCGATAATAATCAATTAGCCGACGTTTCATCAAAACCCGTGCGTAGGCTAAAAATGGCACCCCTTTATCGACGATAAACAGATCGATCGCTTCATTGAAGGCGATCAAAGCCTCCGATAATTCTTCATCTCGACCCCATTCCAGAGATCGGAAACACGCCTGGCTAGCCACATGACGAATAAACGTCTGAGATTTGGCCAAGAAATCCTCTCGGGCTTCTGAGTCCTCTTTCAAACGCCGCCACATCAATTGTTCTTCCCATTCCGGCATGCTTTCCTTCCTCCTACCCTCTAATACGATTAGGCCTTCTATCTTTCAGGGGGGCTTCAGCCCTAATTCTGTCCAAATAAACTTGTTCAGCTAAAGCTGAACATCGGGAGTTCAGATGGAGAGTTCATTATTTTAACTTCCATTTTGTGTCAGGTAAAAAAGCTAAGAATAATATGTAATATACTGGAAAGGAGGATATGTAGATGTTGTTATTTGGTGCTGGTATCGGTATCGTAGTTATTGCTATTCTTATGCTTATTGCAATGGGCATTGTATTCTAATCCGAGATCTTCTCCCCTCACTCGAACTCCAACTACAGTATAATCAGCCCTCCCCTTTTTGAGGAGGGCTGATTATACTACACTTCTACCATGTAATTTTGTTCGAGATTATTATGTCCTCATCAACAGTTGAGTATGACTTATAATATAGATCCCACAGGAAACAAGATTCTTCTATTTGTTTGAAATAAGTGTTGATCCTAAAATAAGTACTCCTCCAAGTATTTGATAGATTCCAAATGGCTCCCCTAATATAGCAACTGCAAATATTATTGCAAATACAGGATCCAAGTAGCTATAGAGAGCTACTTTCGTAGAGGAAAGCTCCTTATAACTTGAAAAATACATTTGATATGCAAGCCCCGTATGCACAACTCCTAAAATAAGCAACATAATAATTCCATGTAGATCCAATGAAGTCCACTGGTGGATTGGACCTTCAAATAGAACAAGTGGAAACAAAATCACCGCTGCCATCATTAGTTGAATGAAAGTAGCTGATTGTATAGGAATATGAGTTCCAAACTTACGATTAATTAGCACGATGATAGCGTAAAGCATACCCGACACTGCCCCGAATGATATGCCCATCAAATTAGCTTCTTTGATATTTAACGATGTTGCCACTATTAAAATCAACCCACAAAAGGCAATTACAACACTTAGAACTTGATGAGATGAGAGTTTTTCCTTTAATAGAATTGGTGCTAAAATCAGCACATAAATGGGACACATATTGTATACCAAGGTTGCATTGGCTACGCTTGTAAAGCGGTATGCCATAAAAAGTGCGACCCATGCAAGCCCTACCAACATTCCACTGAGCATAACAGGCCTTGCACTTTTGCTCTTGATAAACGATAATAAATTTTGTTTATCCTTCCTAATAAAAACATAAACAACCGGAAGTGCAATGATCGCCCTGCTGAAAGCAAGTAGTATCGGGGAAATTGAAATATTACGAGCAAAAACACCTATGCTACCCCAAAGAATCATAACAAATACTATTTTAAATTTACTGCTCACATATTTACCTCATTTACGAATTGGTCTTATTTCGAAAAAAACACCCTCGAAATGGGGTGCTTTTCGCGTTATTTTTAACTACAAATTGATTATTTACCCTTTTTAAAAAACACCCATAATTTGTAACTTTGTGTTTATTTGTGCAAGTATCGTATCTATTTCTTGCAATTTTCTCTGATTTTTGTTTTCCAATTCTTTGTGTTCCAGCGCTTTTATATTTGCTAAATCAGCATATACATCGCATCGCGCCTTAAATCTTATGACTTGCTCACCAATTTCTTCAATCTCTTCAATTTCTTTTGAAAGTTCATATCTTTCTGCTTCCAAAGTCTGTTTCCACTTACTCAGTTCATCAATTCTAATTTCATTGCTGTTCAATACTTCTCATCCCCTTTCACCTCATCATTTCGACAAAAGGGATTATTATCCTGCTGAATAATTTTTATTCTTAGGAAATTTGCAAAGAAATCAATCAAATTTCACCATGCATACTTTTGTAATAATTCCGCTCTAATAATGTTTTAGATACTTACCATTTATGTTAATCGCCATATCTTCTGAAAATTCCAGAGACTTAATATATCTTTTTACTAATTTCCAATTTTCTTGTGAAAAACAAACAGCTTCCTGTTCAATTCTATTAAGAAATTCAACGGCTTGACCCTCTGACATTAGACGCTGAAAGTAACTTTCATGCTCAGCAAAGTTTAACTGTATTTGATACAAATGATAACACTCATGCAATGTAGTTCTCACGACTTTATGCAAAAATAAATCATCTCTGAACTTTGGAAATCTAGCTGCTTCTTGCCACATATTCACAACAAAGATAGCTATACCCATGTCATCAAAATCAGTGTATCCTCTGGTGGAACTTCCAGCATGTTGTGTACTATAGGCAATATTGCCAATCTTAATCCTCAACTTATTTTGGCAATAGATTCGAGTTTTATCAATAATGAATATAGCTTCTTTTAATAATGGTTTTGGTATGCTTTTTAATTTAACACGTTTCCAGCTGTGTAATTTAATTTCATCCCATATTGTTACTCGCTGAATCTCATTCATATAGGATTTAAATACACCTCCAATCGGCTTTCAGCAATGAAAAATACCTTGCATATTTGGACTTGGATAAGAAAGTTAAGTGTACTATATATACCTGATGTACATTTCCACATCTTTACCTCAATTCCTCCCACGCAAGCATAATAATCCAAGAAGAATAAATATAACCTTACTCATTGCCGCTGCTGCGTATGCATGGTATAGTATTGCCACTAAACTGGAAGGATGAAGCACATGTTCAACAATATTCTCGAAACCATTGGACATACACCGCTAGTCAGGATCAACAGGTTAAACCCCAAACCACAAATCCAGTTGTACGCAAAACTGGAGAGTTTTAACCCGACAGGCAGTATCAAAGACCGTATTGCCTTTAAAATGATAGAGCAGGCAGAAGCAAGTGGCACTCTAACTCGGGATAAAACATTAATTGAGCCTACCTCCGGCAATACTGGGATTGGGCTGGCCATGATAGGCGCAGTAAAAGGGTATGCAGTCGAAATCGTCATGAGCGAATCGGTTTCCAATGAACGCCGTAAAATGATTGAGGCTTTTGGAGCAAAGATAATCCTGACACAGGCCTCCCTGGGAACTGACGGGGCCATTAAGAAAGCCCATGAACTTTGTCTCTGCCATCCCGGCAAATACTTTATGCCGAACCAGTTTTCCAATGAATATAACAAGCTGGCTCATTATTTTACCACAGCAAATGAAATCTGGGATGATACCCAGGGAAAAGTCACCCATTTTGTCTCCGCGCTTGGTACATCAGGGACTATTATGGGAGTCGGCATGGGACTGAAAAATAAAAATCCTGAGATCCAGATTGTTGAAGCCCATCCTGTCCGCGGCCATTACATCCAAGGCCTCAAAAACATGCAGGAGGCTATAGTTCCAGCGATCTACGATCCTACAAAGATTGACCGGACGGTTATGATTGAATCTGAAGCCGCTTTTTCGATGTGCAGGGCCATTGTGTTACAGGAAGGGATTTTTGTAGGGATGAGCAGTGGAGCCGCCATGATTGCCGCATTGGAATGCATCAAAGATATGAAGGAAGGTTTTGTTGTAGTACTGTTCGCCGACGGGGGGGAAAAATACCTAAGTACGAAATTATTCAATTCACCTGACTGAAACAATAAATATCTGCTTAGTTTTTGATTTTTCCTTTAATATAACGAGACTCTCTTGATATAATAGCATTATGTAAAGAGTATTCTGAAAGGCAGGGTCACAACATGCTTAAAAAAATTATCGCATTTGTAGGTAGTCCACGAAAAAACGGGTATACTAATAAACTAATTGAGGAAACGATCAAAGGAGCCCAATCATTAGGTGCTGAAGTGAAAATCTATGACCTAAATGATGATGGTGTTAAGGGATGCCAAGGCTGTTTCTATTGTAGGAGTCATGAGGGTTGCTCTACTAAAGACTATTTACAACCGATGTATGAAGACATTAAAAATGCTGATGGTATTATTTTTGGCTCACCAATATATTTCATGCAAATCTCAGGACAATCCAAGCTGTGGCTTGATAGAATGTTTCCTATGATTGAAGGCTCTACATTCCCCTTCCAAGCCCGTTATCCTGGAAAAAAGGTGGTTACTATCTTTTCACAAGGAAACGAAAACAAAGATGCGTTTCAAGGTGCTATCCAGTCTTTCAATAACGCCTTCCCGATGTTTGGTTGGGAGCTGATTGACAGCCTGCTTTGTTGCAATACCGGTTCCCCTAATTTCAAGATATCCGATAAATTATTAGAACAGGCATTTACTGCAGGAGAGCTACTAACAAGATAGAAACATATTTGTGATGAGTTGATGAGCCTCACTTTAAAAGGGACAGAAATCAGACTAGCTAGCTGATTTCTGTCCCTTGATGTCACGCTAATTGTTTAGCGAATATTTTGCCCATTCCCGCTTGTTCCACTTTGTTCTTGATTGCGTCAACATCCGTGCTGTAGAGGTTTTTTTCCTGCATTCTTTGAAAGTAGACTGAGCCGGAGAAGGTGTATTTCTTGCCAAGACCCTCTTTAGTTTTGACCATATCGTTAACGTGGGCGATCGCATCACCTATCGCAAGAGTTTCTGGAATTACGATCAAATCTTGGCCTAAAGCATAGCGGACTCCATTACTACCACCCAAGGCACCGGTGACAATCGCTTCAGTGTGTCCTACAAGTGGGCCAGCTTTTTCGCCGCCGCAAAATAGGTTATCCACCCCAAGCACCTGTAACGCGTTGTCCCGTGGTGACATAGCCATATAACGCATAGAGTTCCCCATATCTCCAGCATAAGGATCTTCATAACGGGCATTTTCAAAGCCCGGAATTGCCCGCAACATATCAAGCGGGTAAAAAGGCGACATTAATTTGGCATGACCAGTATCTAAAAGAATAATATTTTCATTGAATTCCGCCAAGGCATATTGTTGGCAAGCCTTTTTCGTAAGGGCCTCGCTCCCTTTTTGTAGTTCCGCTGGAATCGGAATAATAGCTACACCCGTTTCATTTAACACTTTTTGAATATCTTCACTCAAGGATTCTTTGAGAATTTTACAAGAGCCACTCATGGCGCCGACAGTGCCGTCGGCTTTGGTTCCCATGAATTCTACGACACCGGCTTTCGCTGCTAAACTAATCCGACCGCCGTAACTGTGGCAACGTATAACGCACATTGCACAACCATTGCCATATTTATTACACATGGCATACGGTCCGGCAGTCCCTGTGGTATCAAGGAAAACATCACCTGTAATGACTTCACCGGAATCAAGCACAACCTCTATAATCTTACCGCCCTCCATAACCACATCTTTGACACGGCTTTTTAACTTAATGGTCACGCCTTTAGTTTGGAGCATCTTTTTGATAGCCGGCTCAACCTTAGCAATATCATACAAGTTAGCATGTTTGTGACCGGGAAACTCAATATTCGTATGACGGACTACAACGAAATCAAGAATATGGAAAATATCGCCTAAACCCATTGCAATGGCTTCTTCGGTAGCTGTAAACCGACCATTATTACGCATAATACCACCGACTAACCCTGTACCTAAGAGCATGTCGGTTCTTTCTAAAATAATAACTTCTGCCCCCGCCTGTGTTGCTGCAACAGCTGCTCCAGTTCCAGCCCAACCCCCGCCAACAATTACAATTTTTGGTGCCATTTTTCAGTACCTCCTGCTATGTTAAATAATGTAGATTATAACCTTTATTGCTATCATAATTCAATGAAATACTTCGAAAGTTGAGTTATAAAGTTGAATTATATTGTATTCATACTAAAAATATAACATAAACCATTGAATATTCTCCACTACCAAAATATAATATCTTTGAAGTGTTACATCGACTACCTAAAAGCAACGCTGCTTTTTGATTATTCAAAAGTACCGTTGCTTTTTTTGTTTCCATATGTATTTTCCGAAATTAGTCATGTTTAGATATCTGAATAATGCTATAATTTGCATAAGCTAAATAGCTCATTGAGCTATTACGTTGATGAATAAAGGATGTGATGCAAATATAACAGTCGTTTTTTGATGATGAAGTTGTACATAATAGATTAGAGCTTATTTATAGAAAAAACAACTAGTGACCAAAAACTGAAGAAAACCCTGGTTTTTCGAAATTAAAGGAGGAGAGCCATACTTATGAACAAACGGTTTGAATCAGCCTCTATGGTTTTATTTACCCTAGTCATATCGACAAGTTTAATCCTTAGCGGATGTGGCTCAGCACCATCAACACCTCAGCCTACGGCTCAAGCTAAAAAGGATACGATTACTATCGCTATCCCGAGTGAGCCCAGTACCATGGATGTCCAATTTGCTGATGACGGTAACATGCGGGCTGTAGGTGAAAACGTTACCCAAACCCTACTGACCTTAGACGGCAAAACGATGAAAGTAATTCCTGAACTTGCTACCGAGGTTTCAAGAATCGACAATACTACTTGGGACGTTAAACTTCGCCCCAATGTGACGTTCCAAAACGGAAACCCCTTTACCGCTGATGACGTAGTCTATAGTGTCAAAAGAATTATCGACCCTAACTTCAAGTCTAATATCGCAGGTTTCTTTGCGACCTTTAAGGACGTTCAAAAAGTTGGGGATCTTGAAGTACACATAATCACGACTGGTCCAGATCCGAGTTTGCCTACCAGGCTTACATTGCTGGACATCCTTAACCAAAAAGAAATGCTTGCTTCACCCGATAAGATCAAGACCGCCGTATCCGGTACCGGACCTTACAAGATTGCAAGTTGGACGAAAGGCCAAAATATTACCCTAGAGCGTAATGACAGTTATTGGGGACCCAAACCGCCCATCAAAACCGTAAAATATCGGTTTATCGAAGAGGATGCCACCAGAGCTGCCGCTCTAAAAAATGGTGAGGTCGATTTCGCTACCAATATGTTGCCGGAATATGTTAGTACCCTACCACAAGTACAAACCGCTGAAGGTCTTGAATTTAGTTTGGTCCGTATGAACGCAGTCAGTGGTGTCATGAAGGATCAAAAAATTAGGCAGGCCGCCAGCTATGCTATTAACTGGGATGCAATCGCCAAGTCTCTTTATTCAGGCTATGCCAGTATTGCCCCTGGACAAGTGTTTAAACCTTCCTACTTTGGCTTTGACAAAAATTTAAAAGCCTACCCCTTTGATCTAGCCAAAGCCAAGCAATTACTCGCTGAAGCTGGTTATAATGGCCAAACTATCGAGTTCGTTGGCGAACAAGGCCGTTGGCTCAAAGACGGCGAACAAGAACAAGCCATCGCCCAAATGTTAAGAGATGCCGGATTTAAAGTTGACGTCAAGATGCTCGCTTTCTCCCAGTGGCTCGATGTGTTATTTCCAAAGAACGCCAATACGACACCTCCAGATATGATCTTTACTTTCCACAGTAATGATATTTATGATGCTGACCGCACGTTCAGCACCTATGTACTCACCACAGGTTCCGCCTCCTCTTATCCTAACACTTTAGACGCCCAGATCAACGCAGCACGTACTGAATTAGACCTTACAAAACGCCAACTTGATTATGAAGCAATCGGTCAGACCCTTTATGATAATCCCGCTTGGATCAATGGTATTAACATCAAAGATATTGACGGAATGGGTAAAGATGTTGTTTACCAACCCCGCGAGGATATGAGATTAGTAGTATCTGAAATGAGCTTTAAGTAAGTCCAATAAAAGAAGGGGTAGGAATAACTCCTACCCCTCCCTTATGTTCACCAAGGAGGAAATTACCATGGCCACGTACATTCTAAAAACTTTGCTCAAAGCCCTGGTAGTTGTGTTAGGAGTCTCACTGCTGGTTTTTGTGCTTACCAGGGCCATCGGAAACCCAGTGAATATAATGCTCCCGCTTTCTGCCACAATGGCTGAGCGGGCACGTCTGGCTCACCAGTTAGGTATTGATAAACCAATTTTGTCTCAACTTTGGGATTACTTATCAGGGCTCGTGCGTGGAAACTTCGGGTTATCCTGGTGGCAAAATGAATCTGCCATAACCGTCGCCTTACGACCACTGCCCTTTACCTTGGAACTTTCCGGAATCGCATTAGTGATTTCTCTTGTTTTCGCGCTTCCTCTGGGAATACTATCTGCCCTCCGACCGCGGTCCCTGCTTGATAAGGTGATTTCTACAGCTTCGATGTTTGGAATTTGTGTGCCGAATTTTTGGCTTGGGCTTATGCTCATCCTGATTTTTTCCAATCTCCTCCATTGGTTTCCCACGTCAGGCACAGGGGATTGGCGATATTGGGTATTGCCTTCAGTAACCTTAGCTGCCTTGCCGATGGGGCGCATAACCCAAATAGTGCGCACAGCTATGCTGGAACAACTGCGGGAGTTGTATGTAGTAACCGCTCGCTCGAAGGGATTGCATGAATTTTGGGTAGTCACTAGACATGCCTTGAAAAATGCCGGTATTCAGATTGTTACCATGTCAGGTTGGGAATTAGGGCGGATGATTGCCGGTTACGCGATCGCAATCGAAGCAGTATTCGGCTTACCTGGAATCGGTAGTCTGATCGTGAATGCCATTGGTCAGCAGGATTTCCCCTTAATCCAAGCCATTACGTTTGTCATCGCCATCTGCATTGTAGTATTAAATATCTTGATTGACTTATCATACCCCTTATTTAACCCACGGGTTAAGTTTAAATAAAGGAGGTGGGGAATGATGGCAGATTTAACCGCAGCAGACCCTGATTCCATCGATTTAAGAAATAGCAGGCCTCGCTTTTATGAAGTCCGTCGCCTGGCAAGAAAGATGGTCAAAGACCGCCTGGCGCTTTATGCCTTCATTTTATTGGTGCTGATTTTTCTATCAGCTGCCTTTGCTTCACTCATTTCTCCCCATGACCCTACCACCGGTGATATATGGAGTAGACTTAAACCGCCTTCTTTAGCGGGAGGGTATTCAGGCCACCTTCTCGGTACAGATCAATTGGGCAGGGATATTTTGAGCCGTTTGTTATATGGCGGACGCGTATCTCTACGGATAGGGTTTATAACCGTAATATTTTCATCCATTGTAGGAGTATCTTTGGGACTTTTGGCCGGTTATGCCGGGGGTATTACGGATACCCTCATTATGGGACTAGTAGACATTCAGTTTGCCTTTCCAGGAATGCTGGTTGCCTTGGTTTTCGTAATGGTGTTAGGACCCAGTGAGTTACACTTAACTGAAGCCTTGGCCTTTAACGGGTGGATGGTTTTCGCCCGGATGGTCAGGAGTCTAGTCCTAACCTTTCGCGATGGCCCTCTCGTTGAAGCAGCAAAAGCTATCGGCGTGAAACCGTTGAAGGTAATGTTCAGACACATTTTACCCAATATATTTGCTCCACTCGTTACGCTTTTTGTTCTGGAAGTTGCTAGAATCATTGGGGCTGAGGCAATGATGAGTTTTCTTGGCTACGGCATTCAACCGCCTGCATCTTCTTGGGGCTTAATGATTGGCGAAGGAAGAATGTACTTCCCAATGGCTTGGTGGTTGATTGTGTTTCCCGGAATTATGATTGCCGGAACAGTTTTAGCGCTGAACATTTTCTCAAACTGGCTTACAACCGCAATAGATCCTTTACAAAAAGGCAATTAGGGTAAGGGGGATTAAACGATGATAGAAGCACAAACTATTCGAGAAAACGTTACCCCTCTACTTTCAGTTCAAGACTTAAAAACCTACTTTCGTACTGAAGAAGGTGGGATCGTTAAAGCGGTCGATGGAGCAAGTCTTCATATTCGTAAGAAGGAAATATTAGGAGTGGTTGGAGAATCGGGTAGCGGTAAGAGTATTACAGCGATGTCGATTCTGCGTTTATTTCCTTCCCCCCCAGGATACATCGCTGGAGGAGATATACTTTTTGAAAATCAAAGCCTACTGGCTAAAAGTCAAAAAGAAATGCGGCTTATTCGTGGCAAAGATATTTCTATGGTGTTTCAGGAGCCGATGAGTTCCTTAAACCCAGCCTATACAGTTGGCTATCAGATAAGAGAAAACATCCAACTACACCAGAATGTTACCAAGAAAGAAGCCTTAGATCATACGGTGGACATGCTACGTCTTGTCGGCATAGCTTCCCCTGAAAAAAGGGTTCACGATTATCCTTTTCAAATGTCCGGTGGAATGCGCCAACGGGTAATGATCGCCATGGCCCTTTCCTGCCAGCCCAAGCTGCTCATCGCTGATGAGCCGACGACTGCCCTGGATGTAACAATTCAAGCCCAGATTCTACGCTTAATTCTAGATACCAGGGAAAAAGTCGGCAGCGCCATCATGCTGATTACTCATGATCTAGGGGTCGTAGCAGAGGTTTGCGAACGTGTCGTTGTTATGTATTCCGGTAAAGTGCTCGAGGTCTCTTATGTCAATGAATTGTTTAATCATCCCGCCCATCCCTATACGCAAGGTTTGCTAGAGGCTATTCCCCGGCTGGACGATACGCGCGACAGGTTAAGTATTATCCCCGGAAGTATACCTAACCCGGCCAACATGCCTGAAGGATGTCGGTTCCATCCACGTTGTCAGTATACCGATGAGCGCTGTAAAACTGAGCAACCTCCCCTAGTGTCGCCTAAACCTGGTCAGTGGGTTTCTTGCTGGCGTGTTTCTGGAAAAAAGGGGGTGGAATCCGATGTCATTGCCGCTACATCAGGAACAAAAGCAACCAAAGCCTAATTCTAAGCAGGAATTATTACTAGAAGTAAAAAACTTGACCAAACACTTTCCAATCACAAAAGGGATTTTGGGTAAAGAGGTCGGCAGGGTCCACGCCGTTGAGCAAATTTCCTTTAATATTTCAAAGGGGGAAACTCTAGGATTAGTCGGCGAGAGTGGGTGTGGCAAATCGACAACCGGTCGACTGATTCTCCGCCTCATCGAACCTACTTCAGGGGATATCATCTTTAATGGGCAAAAAATTAACGATTTAAGTCAAAATGAGTTGCGCAGGTTACGCAAAGAAATGCAAATTGTCTTTCAGGATCCTATGGCTTCTTTAAATCCACGGATGACCGTAGGGGACCTAATTGCTGAGCCCATGCAAGTCCATGGTCTTAATAAGGGCGAAAACAAAGACAAATATGTCCGAGAACTGCTTAATGCGGTTGGACTAAGACCCAACCATATGTATTGTTTCCCTAGAGAATTGAGCGGAGGTATGCGCCAAAGGATTGGGATAGCACGGGCATTATCGTTAAAACCTAAATTGATTGTTGCTGACGAGCCGGTATCAGCCCTTGACGTATCGATTCGCTCGCAAATTATTAATCTTCTGGAAGACTTGCAGGAAGAATTTAACCTTACCTATCTCTTTATTGCTCACGATATGAGTGTTGTTAAGCACATCAGTGACAGGGTAGGTGTTATGTATCTAGGGAAAATAGTTGAATTAGCCCCCAAACCCCTTTTATTTGTTTACCCTCAGCATCCCTATACCCAAGCCCTCTTAAGCGCCATTCCTATTCCTACCCCAGGGGCCAATAAAAATCATATTATTCTGGAGGGTGATGTTCCAAATCCTATAAATCCCCCTTCCGGCTGCCACTTTCACACACGCTGCCGTTATGTAATGGAACGTTGCCGGCAAGAAATACCCATCTTAAGAGAAAAAGAAGTCGGACATTTTGCTGCTTGTCATTTAGACTAAATTTTGAGGCATCGTAAAATCGGTCTCAAGATGTCATAAAACGCTCAAAGTCACCCACTCAAGCTAATAGTGCTAGGGGGTGACTTTTTTTACTCTTGATTTACTCTTGAAGGTGACGTGTGACGTTATAAACTTATTGTCTTATTTCTCCCATTGGTTTTTGCAATATAAAGATTTTTATCGGCATGGTCAATTAATTGTTCATATGTCATTTTTCCGGAACCTAAGGTGTACGTACCAAAGCTGGCCGTAATACTAATAGGCACTTCATGATATATTATCTTTGCTTTTTCGATAGCCTTTCTAATTTCCTCAGCAACCTTATTAGCTACCCTTTCGTCAGCATTAAGAAGCACAATTAAGAATTCTTCTCCACCATATCTTGCGATCCAATCTGTATTTCTTCTGATATTATATTTTGCAATCTTTACAAATTCTTTTAAAACATGATCCCCTGCCATATGACCATAGGTATCGTTTACTTTTTTAAAATGGTCAAGATCAACCATGATAACCGATATTGGTTGATTTTGATTTGCAGCATTAAAAATATCAATAAGAAGTCTTTCTCCAATATAACGCTTATTATAGGCATTAGTTAAACTGTCTGTAATAATTTCTTTATTCATTTTATTAATAATTTGATTAATCTCAGTAACTGACTTACCGTTTATATTAAGAGTTAAGTCTGGCGTAGTTATATTTTTCATCAACTCAAAGGCATAAATATTATCGCTCGTGTTAAAGTCCACGCATAAAATATATTTTTTGTTATCTATATTTGTAAATATTTTAGAAACAGTTATACAAAGATTGCCTGTAGCAAGTGATATATAGGGTTCCGTAATATACTTGTTCAAGTTTGCACCGATCAAAGGATAGTAATATTTCTCCATTGAATGGTCAGTACCTATCCTTGCCGAATAAAAAATCAGGTTCTCTTTAACCTCATTTTTATCATAGAACCGTATCGTATTACTTAACTGCACACCATATTCGTCAAGGACGTATGCACATTCAATAATTTTGTTAGCCCAGATAATTTCCATAAGTTTATTATCAAATTCCTGATGAGATACCTTAACAAGTTCTTTGATTAAATTATTAACCATCAAATTTAGTTGCTTATTCTTCTCTCGCTCTTTTCTGATTTGTTTATTCATGTATTGATTAAAACTCTTGCTTAGCTTTTCTATTTTATTATTGATAAAAAGATCTGATTCGTTGTAAATTTCTTGAGGCTTGGAAAAAAAATAACCTTGTATCATATGTCCGCCAAGCCTTAATATTTGGATAGCCTCTTCCTCTGTTTCAACACCTTCTGCAATAATAAGGGCTCCAATCTTATTGGACAGGTTTACAAGGGATTTAAAAACGCCCTGTTTATAATAATCATTCTCAATATTTCGAACGAGAGAAATATCAATTTTTATAATATTAGGTTTTACAAGTAAGATTCTGTCCATATTTGAAAATCCAGTGCCTACATCGTCTAGTGCCACCATAAAACCACATTTTCGGTATGTATCAGTAAATCTCTTTAAAGCCGCATTATTATGAACCTTTGTTTCGTTAATTTCAATCACAATATTCCTTGGGTTTATATTATAAGTCTTAACCTGGTTCGTTAAATAATTTGAACCTTCTACTCTATCTAATATAGAAGCATCTAAATTTAGAAACAATAGTTTATCATTGTTCTGGTGATATATATAACTAAAGGCTTCAATAACCTTATCCCTGCAAACTCTGTCAAGTTCTAATGTTAATCCTTCCTTATGAGCAACCTCAAACAAAGTTATGGGCGAGATAATTTGATTTGTAGCCGTGTTTATACCTCGAATCAATCCTTCTAATCCACTCACCATTTTTCTACTTACAGATACTACCGGCTGAAAGTGAACTATTAGTTTTTTGTTCCTAATTATATCCTTTATATCTAAAATTTCTTGTTTTTCTAAATTACAATCCGATAATGGCTGCATTAGGAACACCTCCAACTCAAACTAGTCATAAATAAAAAACCTCTAGAGAAGTCAACATAATTTGTTAGACTCCCGCTAAAGGCTTCTTTGCCAATCTAAATGTCAAGCAACATACGTTGTCACTTGCAATAAGTATACATAATAAATAATAAATTGACAAGTATTTTTCTATTTCATTCATCTTCATCCTACTCTTCAAAACAAAATGCGTTGATTTGAGAAGGCGGAAGAGTAACTTTATCGTCGGATATTGGTTGATGTTTTCTGTAAATAACCCAATACTGCAAAGCCCAGTAGACTAGGTATCCAGAACGAAAACAGTCGGTAGCTTAGAATCACCACGGCACAGATAGGGCCAGAAATACCTAGGTTTGTATAAATAGCTACCATACCGCTCTCGATCACGCCGATCCCACCTGGAATAAAGAAAGCGCCTTTCGCAAAAAGAAACGACAGGCTATAACCTGCCACCAGGACACCGATGTTAATCGCATGCCCTGCTGCAATGAATAACAAATACAAAGTGAGCATATCAAAACCAATATTCATAACTGAACCTAACGCTGACCGTGTCCAGCCCCTTTTACGAAGCAAGGTCAGTCCAATAAAGATATTACCCATCATTTTACGGATAGGTGTCACATCGTATGCGCGTCGTAGTATGTGCATCAGGTAGTTGACACCCCCTAAGACCAGACGTTCCACTTTCTCCTGATGTTTAATACCGTAAATGACAATCAAAATACCTGTCCCAAGGATGGATAGCAACAAACTATAGCCAGCCACCTGCATACTCGATAGCTGATGGTGAATCAACAAATACATCAAACCGACGATGGTAAGGATCACCAGCAGGGCATTGTTATATAGTGGCGGCAAGATCCCCGCCAGCGCGGCTTCCTCGTTGGCATCCTCATCTTTTTCAATCCACCGATAAGTTGTTGCGGCTGCGCTTATCCAACCACCGGCCACCATTCCAATACTGGCGGCAGCCATAGTAATCAACACACCGCGGACGATCGATAATCGCGATTGTCCAAGATCCACGATCACTTTAAGAAGGTATCCGCTTCCCAAGTAGCTACAGATCTGGGCTAGGACGGCCAGACTTACCACCCAAATCGACATCGAGCGAATAACACGGATGGAATTCTCCAGTGATGTGATCTGCGGCAAAAATATAACAGCAGCCAGCCCAATGATGATCAAAGTCAGCAGATAGCGAACAAGTCGAATCTTAGGAAGCAACCAAGGGTAAATGTGATTTTTATTCATTATTTTCAAGTCCATTTCATGCATAGAAAAAGCCCCGTAACTTACCGTTGCTGTGCAAAATGTTCCATAATTTTTGCCCAAATCCGCTGTGTTTCAAGAAATTCATGATAATGTTTCTTAACATTTTTATGGTATTTTTCCAATTCTGCTGAGACGTTTATAAAATCAGGTTGTCCGAAAAAAGCACAGATTTTAGGCAATGTTTCGGCAAGCTGTTCCCGCATCTTATCAATCTTTTCTTCATAACGATCCGGCTGTGTGATATAGAGCAATAAGGGCTTATAGCGAATCCAACCTATACAGGCCTTGTAAAAGCGGGTGGTAATCTTTTCGTTATCAGCTTTGATGAACTTCAATTGAATGGGGAGAACTCCTTCTAAAAGATGATTATAGGTAGAAAACCCATCATGGAACGTGTAGCATGGCACGCGCAAAACTTTTCGTTCGTTTAGACAGGTACTTAAAAAAGTATCCTCCCCTCGGGCTCCCGGTGGATTGTAAAATGGAAAAATACGGCAAGGATTGGTCAGGTTTATACAGAGATTAGCACCTGAGATGAATTTAGCATGGTTTGTTTCCTGCACCTCTATTGCCTCATTGCTCGTCAAGATCTTCGTATCAGCATAGGTTACCCCGCCGTTTTTCATTACGTTTTTCAAAGTATCCCAGTTAATAATATCATTGCTGATCGCCTCAATAAACGAGCGGAAATCCGACTCAGTCATCGTTTCATTAAACTCCAGGTAGGGAATAGGGGAAATATAGCCGCAGTGGTGTCCGTGGGTTATGTCTGCTTGAGAAATATGTTCAAGATGGTCGAGCAGAACATGCTGACCTCCCCAAATTGCAGTTCGGCGCGTTTTAGTCACTGCCATCGGGTATTCGTCGTCGTCCAGAAAGATCAGATAATCCATATGGTTTTTTATAGCGTTATAGAGCACAGCGTTACGCTTGGCTGCATATCCCCTACCAAAAATCAGACGAGCTTCATTCATAACGATGACGTTTTCTCGAATCAAATAGTCGATTTCTTCTTTTGTGGCGACGCTTCCAATAAATGTGCTGCCATCAATTTGCTCGACAAGTTCTGGATGGATGTTGGTATAATCTGTAGTTTTTGTTTTATTATAATTGAGATCATATGCTACAAAAAGATTTAAACTGATTCGTTTGTTTTCCACCAAACCAGACTCTTTCCAATTGTAGATCGTGGTTCGCAACACTTTTTGAAAACTCCTTCTGCCAGTGGCAAAACCGATCCCAACTTTAATATTTTCGAGCTTTTGGATCTGATCAATCCCTTTCATTACAAATTAGATAGCTAAGTTTAGCCAAATTATAACATAATTAAACAAATATAGCACTATTTCTCCACAAGGTATCAACAATAGTCCTACTAATTAATTCGAAAATATAAATATTAACTCGCAGGTTGTGATAAGGTAACGGATATAGTCACTTGGGGAGGTATTCAAATGGATCGAGGATTGGTACACAGCGCAAGATTGGTTTTACCGGATCGAATTTGTCAGGGCGGCATGATCTGGCAAGACGGTATTTTGAAGGAAATCTTTGCAGAAGCTTCGCAAAACCGGGAGCCAAAATCTCAATTGAACGGCCCTGCACCTGTTCAGTTAGAACAACCTACATTGAAAGGGACGCCCGTGTGGGATATGGAAGGGGATCTCTTGATCCCTGGTTTAATCGATACGCACGTGCATGGGGCAGGCGGCTGCGATGTCATGGATGGTACCAAAGAAAGTTTACAGACCCTAGCTAAGGCTCTGCTTAAAGAAGGCACAACCGCTTTTCTGCCCACGACAATGTCTTGCCCTCCGGAACAACTGGAGCGGGTATTCCATAATGTGACGGGTGTTCAGCGAGGACAATTCGAGGGCGCGGAAATCTTAGGACTCCATTTGGAAGGCCCATTTTTAGCGAAGGAGTACCGGGGCGCGCAAGCATCCGAACTGATTTGGGATAGAGACAAAAACGGGAGCGCACAATTCTTGGCTAGCCTATTGTCCAATTTTCCACAGCTTGTAAAAATACTTACGTTTGCTCCAGAACGACCGGATGGGCGAGAACTTACCGAGGTTTGCCTGGCGAATGGCGTAATTCCCTCAGCCGGACATACAGCCGCTGATTTTGTTCAGATGGAGCAGGCCAGGCAATGGGGCGTACGACATATCACTCATGCGTTTAATGCTATGCCCGCTATACATCATCGTAACCCCGGCTTGTTAACGAAGGCTTTACTGGATGAAACGATCACCCTGGAAATCATTGCTGATGGTGTACACCTTCATCCGGCAGTGATTGAACTGGTATTAAGGAATAAATCGCCCGAACGAGTTTGTTTGATATCGGACGGCACTCGAGCCGTGGGCATGCCGGATGGAGAATACGAACTGGGTGGACAAAAGACCACTGTATGCCAAGGCATAGCCAAGTTACCCGATGGGACGATTGCTGGGAGCGCCTATCCCTTGCGTCAGGGTCTAAGAATGTTGGTACAAACGCTTCACTACCCGTTGCCTGAGGCTGTACGTTATGCGACGTCAAATCCTGCCAAACTTTTAGGAATTGATAACCGAGTTGGCAGCCTCGAAATAAACAAGGAAGCGACGTTTATCCGCCTGTCTGCAAAGTTTGATATAAAGCAAGTATGGCAACAAGGCCGATTAGTGTTTGAAGCTGGGATAATATAGGAGGTGGTTTAGCGTGAAAAATACCATGGATTAAAGTAAAAAAGGACGCACTTAAAAAAGGCTTTTGAAGGCCCCCAAAAAAACAGGCTTTAGTTTTAAGCCGCGGAAATGTCAGTAGCTTTTATTAAACCAAGGGAAATCAGAAGTTTT